>CAZSOV010000167.1:0-16917 GCA_964608505.1 uncultured Verrucomicrobiota bacterium | reverse complement strand
ACCCCTGACCCCCACAATGCCATTGTGGTGCTCTACCAACTGAGCTACGACCCCACAGCGACCGGGGCGCAAAACCTAGGAAAGCCACCCCGGCCCTGTCAAAGCCGTTCTCCAAAAAATTCGCGCCGCTTCCAGGGCGATGGACCGCGTCGAGAGGGAGGGGCCTGCGACCGGCTCCCTGCCATGGCATCGGCGCGACGGCGGCCCGGGTCGCGGACATCGCCTCCTGGGCCGACGCCGCCGTGAACCCGGCGACTCGGCAGTCGCCTGCGCCGCCCCGCGTCCATCGAAGCCAAGGATTTTCGCCGATTCCGTGTAATCGCGGGTCGCCGTTCCGGCATCTGGGGATGAAACTCCCTCATCTCGTGAATACGCCCATCACCGCCTTCGCTGCCCTGACCGCCTTCGCCGTCGTGGTGATCCCGGCCCTCGCCTTCGGCCAGGGTTCCCCGGTCCCCCCGTCCCGAATCGGGCTCGAAACCCGTCCCGGCGGCATCGCGCTGCACTGGACCAATGGCCCCTGTGCCACCAGCCAGTTGCTCGTCAGCTCCGACCTCCTTCATTGGACGGCGATCCCGTTCCCGACCGATAACCCCGCACCCGACCGCTTCCGGGCCTTCGTGCCCACCGCCACCTCCGTGCAGTTCTTCCGCCTGGCCCAGGCGCGTTCGCCCGACTGCGACCCAGCCCCCGATGCCGGGCTTTTCGCCCATTGGAAACTCGACGGCGACTGGCTCGACGCCCAGGGCCGTCACCCGCTCACCCCCGAGCGCCCGGGCGGCTTTGCCGCGGCGGCGGCCCTCCGACCGGGTCCCAACCTCGCCTACGGTCCCACCGGTGCCGCCACCTCGAATGGAGCCCGGACCGAGGGACTGACCTCCCTCCCCGAAGCCGAAGGCCTCACGCTGGAAGGCTGGGTGTCCCTGCCCGACGACAATTCCCGCGGCGTCCTGTTCGGTTTCGGCGACGACTCCTGGGAGGCCGCCAAGCTGCACGTCGCGTCGGTCTGGGGCTTCCTTCAGGTCCGGATCGGAAGCCAGGCCGACGGCGCCACCGCCCAGTATGCCCGCATCGGTGACACCTGCTGGCATCACGTCGCCCTGGTGCTGCCCCGCGGATTTCGCGCCGGCGAACCGTTCCGTTTCTACCTCGACGGCGTGAAGCTCGCCCCCTCCGTGATCGAGCACAGTCCGACCGGCACCAATGTGCTGTCCGAGTCCGCCACGCTCTGGGGCAGCGCCTTCGCCATCGGTCGCTTCGGGTCCGCCGAACCCGGCCCCAGCGGCGGCCGCCAGAAGGTCGACGAGGTGCGACTCTGGGCCCGCGAGCTGGATGCCGCGGAAATCGCCCACCTCGCGATCCCCACCGGCGAAGGACCGAAATGCGACGAGTTCCGGCCCCCGGCCTGGGCCCCCGGCCTCCGCTTCCAACCGCCGGCGACTCCGCCCGTTCCGGCGCCCACCCTCGGCATCCACGTGCTCACCGACGACACCCTCGCGATCATCACCGACCCGAATCCATGGTTGAAACAGCGGTTCCTCGCCGATTGCGGGGAATTCTTCCGTGCGCTCGAGCAACACCGGCCCGCCCTCGAATCCTGGGTGGCCCCGCTCCACTACGACCTCGGCGCCCAGGAAGTCGTCCATCACTACCGCCCGGCCCTGCTGGCGGCCCTTGGGCGGGACGGGCATTTCCGGATCGCGGGTCCGGGGCAGGCCGAGGCCCCGCTCGCCGATGTCACGTTGTGGCCCCAGGCCAGCCGGGAATTCCGCGCGCCGCGGCTCACCCCCGGCACCGGCGAGGAACACGTCAGCGCGGTGGAGATGGTGTACTACACTTACTGTCGACTTCCCTTCCGGCTGCAACCCGGGGCCACCTACCGCGTCGTGGATGCCTGGGGCAACGCCGTCGAATGGACCTATCGCGAGGACCGCACCGTCTCCTGGGCCCTCAAGGTCAACCAACTCGGCTACCTCGCGGATGCCCCCAACAAGTACGCCTACCTCGGTGCCTGGCTCGGCCCCCAGCGCGGCGCCCTCGACCTCGCCCGCTTCGACGGTGCCCCGTTCCACCTCTGCCGGGAATCCGACGATCAGGTCGCCTGGACCGGTCGCATCCGCTTTCGGGCGGATGAAAACCAGCGCATCCATCCCGCCAACGCCGAACCGGTCATTCTCTCCGGCGAAAGGGTCTACGAACTGGATTTCTCCCCCTTCAGCACCCCCGGACGCTACTACGTGCGCGTTCCCGGCGCCGGTCGTTCCTGGCCCTTTGTCCTGGGTCAGAACGCCCTGGGCGAGGCCTTCTTCGTCCATGCCCGTGGCCTCTTCCACCAGCGCTGCGGCCACCCCCTCCTGTCTGACCACACCGCCTGGCCCCGCGGCGATCGCCACACCAACACCTTCCGGGCCGCGTTCCCCACCGAAGCCGGCGCCTATGCCGATCACCTCGCCGATGGCTACGGCTTCCGCGATGCCGACGGTCTCTTTCCCCAAGTCCCCCCCTACGCCGATCTCACCTTCGCCGCCGTGGCCGCCACCATGACGCCGGAACGCCTGCCCCACGTCGTCGGAGGCTGGCACGACGCCGCCGATTACGACCGTCCTGGCTGGCGCCACCTCATCGCGGTCGCCGATCTGACCGAGTCCTACCTGCTGTTCCCGGACAACTTCACGGACGGCCAGCTGAATCTGCCCGAGAGCGGGAACGGCCTGCCCGACCTCCTCGACGAGGCGGTGTGGGGCATGGAGGTCTGGCGTCAGGCCCAGGAACCCGACGGGCGCGTCGCGCTCCACATCGAGGCCGATTCGCACCCGCACGAATCCGATCCCGGACGCGATACCCAGCCCTATGCCCTGGGCCTCGCCACCCGCAACAGCTCCCTGCAATACGCCGAGCACGCCGCCCGACTCGCCCGTGCCCTCGCCCTCGCCGGTTCCCCCGAACGCTCCATGGTGTTCCTGGACAGCGCCCGTCGCGCGTTCGCCTTCGGCATGCGGCCCGGACCCCGGATCTCGATCTCACTCACCCTCTGGGACCAGTCCGTCACCTGGTCCGAACCCGAGCACCCCGACCCCAAGGCCGTGGTCCGCGCCCTCGTCCAACTCTGGCTCGCGTCGGACGACGCGGCCTTCCGCACGGCCCTGGACGCCCCCGAATTGGATCGGGCGTTCCGTCAGGACGTCGATGACCTGTACTGGCGCACCTCCGGCTTCGATCACATCGACGTCGCGCTCGCCCCGGATCGGTTCCCATCCGGTTGGGCCGCGTACGCCCGGCGGGGGATCGTGGCCACGGCCGACGGCTGGCTCGAGGCGCAGGCGTCCCACGCCTATCGCAAGGTCTGGTACGCGCCCGATCACGGCTACTTCGGCCTCATGCAATGGGGCGCCTCCGGCTTCCGGCACCTGCGCGAACTCGTCGCCGCCTGGCGCCTCACCGGGGATGCGAAATACCGCACCGGCGCCCTGCTCGGCATCGATTGGATGCATGGGGCCAATCCGCAGGGCCGCGTGAACACCACCGGACTCGGCGCCAATTCCATCGTCCATCCCCTGCACCTTCCTTCGGATGCCGACGGCATCGCCGAGCCCGTTCCCGGCCTGAGCATCTACGGGTACAGCTACCCCATCCCCCACGCCGGACGCTCCCACGCCTACGGCCTATTCTCCGCACCCCGAATCAACGAGGGCTTCTCCCTGCGCAACCTCGCCCAACTCCCTCCCCCCTGGAACGATCCCGACCTCGACCTGGAGGCCATCGCCGAGGTCCTCTCCAACGGCATCCCCCTCTGGCGCCGCCTGGTCACGCTCGAGAACAACAACGTCCCCCAGACCGAGTTCGACATCAACGGCACCATCGGCCATGCCGCCGCCGTCACCGGCTGCCTGCTCGGCCCCGGCTGGACCCCCGGCCCCGAACTGCGGCACCGCCAGCCCCGCTCCGCCGCCCAACTCCAGGACTCCCTGTGGTACCAACCCTGAACCCGGCCCGCCCCGCTATCTCCGGGCCTCGATCCTCGCGCCGGGTCCATAACTCCCCACCTCGAGCCGCAACTCGCCCTCCTTCGCCACGGTCGCACCGATCCCGAACGCCATCTCGCCCCCCGCCACCCGGAGCGCCTCCGGCTCCACCGGCACCCGCCCCAGTTCCTTCCCCGACCGATCCGCGATGACCGCCGCGGTTCCCCCGCGATAACTCACGGTCCCGCCCGCGGGCAACGCGGTGTCCCGCAAATCCAACACGGCCCGATCCCCCACCCGCAGGCGCACGCCCGTCACCGGCTCCTTCGCGGTCGATTTCAGAATCCAGGTCAACGGGCGATCCGCGGCGGCCCAACTCACCCGAACCTCCGTCGCCTCGGCGCGCCGGGCATCGTGCGTGAACCGCCGCCGATGCACCTCCCGCACCTCCCAGGCCGCCGCCCCGAGCGTCTCCAGGTGGAACTCGCGTTCGTTGTCGCGCATCGCCGCCCGCAACGCCGGCGGGAAGGCCTTCGACATCCGCGCCGTTTCCCAGTTCCGAATCGCCGCCAGAATCGCGGGCACCGCCCCGAACGCCCTCGCCGCCTCGGCCGAATCGGGGTCCGCCTCGAGCTGCGCCGTGCTCGCGAGGCTCGCGGCCAGCGCGAATCCGGCGTCAAAACCCGCCGCCCGGGCCAGCAGCCATTCCGCGTCCTCCAGACTCGTATCCGCCCGCAGCGCGAACCACCCCAGCATCCGCGGCATCAGGTTGCGCTCGAAATGCAGCTGGTTCTTGAACCGGTAGAGGGTCTGGCTCTCCCGAAATCCCGCGTACCACGGCTCGCCCCAGTTCATGCGCGTGTAGCTATGCCAGTTGTAATGCCCCGGATTGCTCGCGTCGTTGATCTGGCCCCGCAACTCCGGCGCCAGCGCCCCGTACCAGGTCTGGGCGAACAACGTCCGACCATACTGCCCCATGCCCGTCGCCCACGCGCCCTCCAGTCCGTCCAGAGAGATCTGCATCGTCCCCGCGTGATTGCACAACCGCGCCAGATTCCGCGCCACCTCCTGCGTCAGCGAGGCATCCGTCAGGAACACCCGGTACCCGTGGTCCATCAAACGCCCCACCGCCACCCCCTTCCCGTGTGCCGACGCCTTCGTCCCCCACGCCCCCCGCTCGCAGTCCAGCAGCCGCCACGGCGCCTCCGCCGTCACCGACCCGTACTTCACCAGTTCACCCCCGATCATCACCGTGTTCAGCGTCGTCGGCTTTCGGAAATAATCCGGCTCCGCCACCGGCAACTCCCGGGCGTCCACCGCCACGTCCGCCGCCAGCGTGCTCGAACCGATCCGGGCCAGCCGCGGGTCGGGCACCGGGCTCACATACGCGTCGTTGGGCGTGATGAAATTCGAGAGCGTGTGAAACCCGATCCGCACCCCGGCCCGTCGCCCCTTCTCCACGCATTCCCGCAGACCATCCCAACCCTTCGGAAAGAGAGCGGTCTTCAACGCGAAGTGCCCCCAGGTCGCGAACGGCGAACTGTGATACAAATACGCCAGCCCGGCCCGGCGCGTCATCTCGATGGCCTGCTCGACGTTGTGCTCCCCGAAATCCACGATGAGGTACGACGACGTCGCGGCCGGCGACACCTTCGCCCACACGCCGTCGAGCATCGGATGCGGCAACCCCTCCGCCACCTCGATCTCCCCGATCGTCGCCAGCGCCTGCCCCGCCGCGCACCCGAACCACGCCACCGCGCTGCCCACCGGACCGCCGTCGTCGAACGCCGGCGCCACGTACTTCTCGTGTCCCCAGTTCGCAATCACCCGCTCCCGGTCCCGGTTGCGGCAGTACGCCTGCAACACGCTCCCGAATTCCGTCCTCCGCGCCGTGTCGCCCCGGAAATGCTGCCCCTTCGCCAATGCCGCCGGCAGATCCCCGTAACGCCCCGTGTCATCCGCGCCGAACTCCGCCTCGATGTCGTCCTCCCGCCCCGGAAATCCGCCGAGGGTCTTCGCATTCAACGCCTGCAACCCCACCGCGAACTCCGCGTCCCGCACCACGCCGATCACTTCCCCGATCGTCTCCCCGATCCGCGTCGGATACGGCCCCCACAGGATCATCTCCACCTTCTCCGAAGGTCGGACCTCGACCACCTCCAACCGCACGTGCGTCTCCCGCGCCTTCGCCGCGACCACCACCTCGACGTCTGCCTCCGCGTAGCGAAACGTCCAGCGCCCGGACCCCGCATCCCACGCCGCCGCCGTCGGCGCCCGCCAGGTGCCCTCGACCCGCACGCTCAGGACCGCTGCCCGCGGTTCCGCCGCGAGATACTCCCGCGCGTCGGATCGACGCCGGATCGACGCCAGCAACCCGCGTTCGTCCACGCCGAACACCGCCTCCCGCGTCGTGAACTCCACCGCCACCACCGGGCCCGCCAGCAGCCACGCCACCAGCCAGCCCCATGCGCGCCCCAGCCCCCGCCCCGCCCTCGATGCCTGTGACATGCCGGTTCCCTGCCGTGAATCCCACCGCCCGGAAAGCCCAAAGTCGCCGGCCCCACGGCGCGCTTCCCCACCCGGCAGTGTCGATCTCCCCGCCCAGCCGGGGGTGACGCGGCTCTTTCGCCGCATCCCTTTCTGGTCCATCTTGCAGCCGTGACCAGGTCCCTCGCCTTCCCTCCCTCCCTGACCCGCCCGCCACGATCGCTTCGCGCCGGGTCGTGGGACCCCGCCTGGAGGCCTACCCACGCGATGCCGGCGGGCCGAATGCCTCCCCGCGGCGACCGGACGCCCCGCTTCCACTCCACCGCATCCCCGCTCCGCCGCTCCGTGTGATCCCCCCGCCATGAACAACCCGACCACGCCCATCGTCGACGTCGAGGTGCTCTCGTCCACCGCCGCCCCGGGCCTGTCCTCGGACCAGCTCGCCGACCTTCGACGCGCCCAGACCCTGCTGACCAGCCCCGGCCCCGCCATCCGCTTCGCGAACCTCATCGGCTCCCCCATCGAGAAGGCCATCGCCCTCCTCCCCGCCTCCGCCACGGCCCTCATCCAGAGCGCCACCCGCGCCGCCCTCGACCGCGCTCTCCGCGTCGCCCTCCATTCGCTCGACACCGACTCCTCCTCGCCCCCCGAAGCCCCCGACAACCGCTTCCACAAGTTTCTCGTCGGCGCCTCCGGTGCCGTCGGAGGCGCGTTCGGACTGGGCTCCGTGGTCGTGGAGCTGCCCATCTCCACCACGCTCATCCTGCGATCCATCGCGCAGATCGCCGCCAGCCAGGGTCACGACCTCCGCGACCTCCGCAACCGGCTTGCCTGCCTCGAGGTGTTCGCCCTCGGCGGCGACACCTCCACCGACCGCGCCGCCGACACCTCCTACTGGGCCGTGCGCGCCGCCCTCGCGCAGGTCGTGACGGAAGCCGCCACCTCGCTCGCCGGGCGCGCCGCGGGTTCCACCGCCACCCCCGCCGCCGTCGGTCTGCTCCGTGCCCTTGCCGCCCGCTTCGGCGTCATCGTCTCGGAACAGGTCGCCGCCAAGGCCGTCCCCATCGTAGGGGCCGCCACGGGCGCCGCGATCAACGTCGTCTTCATGGATCACTTCCAGCGCATGGCCGAGGGCCATTTCATCATCCGCCGCCTCGAGCAACAGCACGGCGCCGAAGCCACGCGCGCGGCCTGGCGGTCCATGCTTCCTCCCCACCCACCCCGCTGAACTCCCTTCCGGGGGTTATCCCCCGCAGAGCCTTCGCAGGGTCGCCCCGCGACCCGGATGCCGCCCCTCCTCGAAAACGAACGAGGCGGGCGCGCCCCGAAGACGCGTCCGCCTCGCTGGAGTGGAGAGCCAGGTGGATTTACCGCCGGGCGCGGAAGAACCGCGTCGCGACGGAGGCGGGGTCCACGTGGGGATTGGCGGCACCCGCGACATCGGTCCAGGGCCCCGAAGCGGCGCCCGCCGATTGGAGGGTGGATCCGGACGGGTACCCGATCTGCACGCCCGCACCGGCGCGCGAGACGGAGAGCACGAGCGGCGGCAGCTCGTCGGTGCCGTCGCCGGAGCGGGTCTGGTACGCGGCGATGCCGCCGGGCGCGTTGATCAGCGCGTTGACGCCGGTCGCCGGATCGATGGAGTACCACTCGACATCCGCGCCGCCGTTGCCCTCGAAGAAGTGCAGGCGGAAGGCGTAAACGCCGCGTTCCTCGGCCAGGACGTCGAAGGTGACCGGGGTGGTGCTGCCCCCCGGCGAACGGATGCCGAACTGATTGGTGGCGCGCGCGGCGGAAGGACCGGCCCAGACCACGAATCCGTCGTCGCAGGCGACGGCGAGGCGATGCGCGCCGCGCGGGAGTTCGAGATACGTGATGACCTCGAGCGCGATGTAGTTCATGTCGCCGGCATCCAGATTGGGAAACGCGCGGTCGCCCGGGATGCCTTCGTCGATGCCGGTTTGCTCGTAGTTGATGGTCTCGGTCTCGACGAACGATCCGTCGCCGGACGCGCCGCCCGCCTCGTTGAGGAAGGGCGTGCCGAGGTCGGTATCGATGATGAGATTGGCGAGTTGTTGGGCGGCCCGTTCGGGCGTGTTGGGGAACAGGGCGGCGTCGGCGTCCGCGCGCGGTTTGTGGATGCGCCCCTTGAATCCGCGCGCACGACCCAGGACGGAGGTGACGTCGGTCTTCCAGGATGCCTTCAGCGCGGGAACCGCCGCGAAGGAGAACGACCAGACGGCGTCGAGCGCGGCGCCGCCGGCGGACGCCTGGGCCTTCGCCTCGAGGGAGGTACCGCTCGGGAGGAACCCGGTCGGCGCATACCGGATGAATCCGCCGTTGGGCGTCGTTCCGGTCGTGGACTGCCCGGTGACGTCCGTGCCGCCGAGCACGAGCTTGGCGGACGCGGCGTTGAAGGATCCGCCGGACGCGGCGTAATAGGCAACGATCGGGGTGTCGGGGAAGGCTCCGACCGCACCGGGGGGCGGTACGAGGGCCGCGACGTAGGGAGGCTGGGAGGCGTTGCCGCCGGGCACGACGATGAGTTCGCGCGGAGCGGACGTGGCATTGCCGAGCGGGACGAAGCGGAGGGTCGCGCTCCCACCGCCGCCCGTCAGCGTGACCGGCAGCCCGAAGGCATCGCTCACCTGGACCACCTGGGGGGTGTCGAGGGTCCCCGTGTTGGGAATTTGGAGGGTGCCGAGCACCGACGTGCCGCCGGCCGCGACCTGTTCCACCCGGACGGTCTGGGGCTGGGTCGCGCCCGCGAGCAGGAAGAGGCGGTAGGCCCCCGACGGGACGTTGACGCTGGGGCTCTGGGAGTACGTGGTCAGTTCGGACTGCACGATGTCGCCCTGCACGAAGGTATCGAACGAAATGGCGTTCGTGGAACTGCGGCCCGTCTGGTCGGCGAGGACGACCGTGCCGGAGTAGAACTGGTTCGCCTCGAGTTTGCCGTAGGTGAACTGACGGCTCCGGATGTCGCCGGAAGCGACGAGGTCTGACGAGACGTCGCGTCCGTTCAGCACGAGCTTGGCGCCGTTGGCCGGGATGCTGTTGGGCGGCTGGGTCGCGCCCGTGAATTTGAGACCCTCGGCCGGGTTGGCGTATCGCGTACCCCGGGGCGGGGTCAGGTCCAGCACATCGGGCGGCAGGTTGGCGAGCGCGCCGGGCGGGAAGGTGGCCTCGGTCTTGTACGCGAAGAAATCGACGTCGAGCGCGGAGTTCTGGGGCGTCGCCGTGGAACCCATCGCGAGGTAGCCGTGGCCGTAGTCGCTGCCGTTGCCGGCGGTGATCTTGAAGAACTTCGCCTGCGTCGAGCCATCCACGTAAATCAGGGCTTCGTGGGTGCCGATGTTGGCCGGATCCTTGCGCAGGACGATCCAGAACTCGTGCCACTCGGTGGGATCGAGGGCCAGCACGTTGGTGCCGGTGCCCTGGCCGAAGTTCACGTTGCCGGAAATGGCGTTGCCGCTGAACTCGTTCATCGTGAGCCCCGTGAAACCCGCCTTCGGACTGTCCGGCGCTCCCTGGCCCTGGTCGTCCGCCACGGCCAGCGAGAACGCAAACGCCCCCCCGGCCTGCTGCTTGATGACGAAGTTCCCCTTCCCGCCGTCGCTCGTCACGTAACCGTCGCCCTTGGCCGGAAATGGCTGCGGCCCCGCCGCGCCCTGCCCGTCGCGATGCAGGGTGTCGAGCGGATGCGCCGTCTTCGAGGGAACCGGCAGCCGGGCCCGGAACGAGATCGTCACGCCGCGATCCAACGCATCATCCGGCGCGCCCTCGGACGAGATGTCGTGCCCGAAGTAGATCTTCCGGTTGCTGGGATCCGGATGGTTGAAGTCCCGTGGATCGCCCGGGTCCTGGATGCGCAGATACCCGACGCCTCCCTCCTGGAAAACCTTGGCGCCTCCGGGAGCGTTGACGCCGACCTGGAATGTCCCTCCAGGCGCCGAGCCGTCCCAGGCATCGGACCCGTTGTTGTGCGACCAGGTGCCGTCGAGCGCGTCGAAGCTGGCACCGTCACCCGCCACGTCTTCGCCCGCGTTGGCCTGATAGATGTAACTCCAGCCGCCGGCGGGGTCCGGATAGGCCACGCCGGCCGGAGTGGTTTGGGCGAGCCCCAACAGGGCGGAGACGCTCGCCACGATGCTGTACCAGGGGTTTTTCATGGGTTGTCGATAGGTTGCGTCCCAGGGCGACGAAGGCCATCCGCCACGCGCGTCATACGGATCTCCGCTCCGGACGCGATCCAAGTCCTGTCGCGACCCGGGCAAAGACACACGGCCAGCGCGGCTGGCGGACGTACTCGTACAGGGAACAGCAATCTGGTACGTCGAAATCGTCCCCCGCCTCAAGCCCGGAAACGTGACAACTCCAGCGAAATCCACCCCTCGCTGGCCGAAAAGTCCAGGAACGTCACCAGAATGGGGGGGCGTGCTTTGCCGACGGTCCTCCAGTCCGACCCTGTCACCGCGTCGCGCGGTCCGATCCGTGGCGAGGCGGACATCGGACAATGGGGTCAAACATCGACATTTGACATTTGCAGTCGGAAGGGGTCTGGAGCGAAGTCCCGCCCCGCCCGGGGCCGTGGGCTCAACCGCGGCATGTCCCGTGTCACGGTTTGACCCCGCGCGCGGGTGGCTCCGCGGGTTCGTCTTCCTCCCGCACGCTCGGACCGACCGACTCAAACGTTCCATCGAATCGCCGGTTCGGAGCCTGCGATGGAATCATCTCCCGGCTGTACAGGAGGCACACGCGCCACTCGCCTTCGGTATCGGCCGGCATCGGGAACTCCTCCCATCCCCCGGCCTCGATCTTCGGGTGTTCCCATCCGCGGCCTGGATAATCGCTCCGTCGCGTCTCCCACACCCTCGACACCCCGTCGGGACCGGGGACGCGGACCTGCTGCCTCACGTTCCAGACCAGGACCGGACGGTCTCCCGGATTCGTCACTCGAAAGACGGCTTCCCTCCCAACGGTTGGGCTGTCGGACCACTTGGCCCACTCGACCTGAAGCCGTGCATGCTCCGGCTCCTGCTCGACGTGATACAGGGAACTTCCGAGAAAGAGATTGTAGGGGTATCCGTCGAGCGCCACGGGTGCGGGCTGATCCGGGGCGGTGGGTTTCCCCGTTGCCGCCAGGTGGGTGCCGAGCGCGGATCTGCCCCGGGGGTCCCGCGAGCAGGCGCCGAGCAACGCCACGCACACGACGAGGAGGATGCCGCAACGGCCAACTCCGGTTCGCGGCACGTCAGGGTGGAACGCGGACGCTTGTGCGGCAACCTGCCGGTCGCGGTGTTTCGGTCTGGGCATCAGGGAGTGGTGGGTTCGCGGGCCATCACCGCCGGAGCGAACCGGCCTCGCCAGGGAGGCGTTGTCGTCCCGGTCATCGGATCCGCGGACGGACCATCCATCCACCCGTTCCCGCATGATGTCGAGCTCCGCGACAACCTCCGGCAGCCTATCCGGCGTCACCTCGGGCCTCTGTGGACTTCCGCCCCGCTCCGGACGAAACCGCGACTGTTCCGCTGGCGTCGGCGCCTGAACCCCGGTGCTTCTGCAGGAGGACCAGCGCCAGCCCGGCCAACGGCAGGAACGCGCTGACGCTGAGAAGCCAGATCATGGCCGGCAATTCCCCACCGGTGAAAGTCCAGCCCAGACGCAGATATTCGAAGAAATGTGTGAAATCCAAACCGTCACCTCGGCTGACCAGCACGACTGCATACGATGCCGTCCAGGTTGCGAGATAAGCGGCGGAGAGAAGAACCGCATATCTGAACAGGGTGCTCATGGTTCCACCCCACGCGCTGGCCCCTCGGTCCGAAGCGCCGCGGCCAGGCTGCCATGTTGGCGGACCCGGCGTCCCAGAACGACCGCGAATCCGGCGGGCACCAGCCACCCAACGAAGGCTATGGCTCTCTTCTCCCTGCGCCGGCGAGATTTTGCGCGCTCCAACCGCGCCCCGTTCTCGACGGATGGGTCGTCATGAACGGCACGAAATGCAGGACGCATGTACTCGGGCTCGTACGCGACCGGGGCGAAGAGTGCTGCCGAGGCCGAAACCACGATGGCGACAATCAGGGCTGGAGAGCTGAGACGCATGGCACTCACGCCGACGCGGAATGACCGTGGTCTGCCACGCCCGAGGGGCCGGCGCAATCGGGAAGGAGAAGCCCCTCCCCGCCATCGCCTTCCCCGGGCGCCCTGCCCTACACTCGGCGCCGCGACATGTCCGCCCGCCCGCCCATCCACGCCTGTCACCGCGACGAACTCGCCACCCTTTTCGAATCCTGGCACCAACCCGCCTGGCGCCTCGACCAGCTCCTGGACTGGCTTCATGCCAAACGGGCCCCGGGCTGGGACGCCATGTCCAACCTCCCACGCTCGCTGCGGGAGCAACTCGACGCCCGTTTCTCGTTTCGCCTTCCCGAACTCGCCCAGCTCCAGGGCTCCCCCGACGCCACGCGCAAGTTCCTGTGGCGCCTGCACGACGGCGCCTACATCGAGAGCGTGCTCATCCCCGCCAACCCCGCCCTGTACGGCGAACGCGCCGACCGTCACACGCTCTGCGTCTCCACCCAGGTCGGTTGCGCCTACGGATGCCGCTTCTGTGCCAGCGGCCTGGACGGCTGGAAGCGCAACCTCGGCCCCGACGAGATCCTCGGCCAGGTCCTGGCCGTCGAGCGCTGGCACGCCACGCAACCCCTCCCCCCTGCCGCCCCGGAACCGGACGCCCCCAGCCCGGACCCCGCCCGGACCGCGGCCCGTACCCCGGCCTCCCCGCGCCGGCTCGTCGACAACCTCGTCATCATGGGCATGGGCGAACCGCTCGCGAACTACGACCACCTGCTCGCCGCGCTGCGCATCCTCAACGCCCCCTGGGGCGGCGGCATCGGCGCCCGCAAGATCACCGTCTCCACCTCCGGCCTCGCCCCCCAGATCCGCCGGTTCGCCGTGGAACCCGAGCAATTCCGGCTCGCCATCTCCCTCCACGGCGCCACCGACGAGGTCCGTGCCCGGATCATGCCCGTCAACCGGAAGTACCCCCTCGCCGAACTGTCCGCGGCCTGCTCCGAGTACGTCGAACGCAAGGGCAAGATGATCACGTTCGAGTACATCCTGCTCGCCGGTGTCAACGACGCCCCCGAGCAGGCCAGACCCCTCGCCGAACTCGCCCGCCGCCTTCACGCCAAGATCAATCTCATCCCCTACAACGCCGTGGAGGGCCTCGAGTGGATCCGCCCCGACGACGCCCACTGCGAGGCCTTCGCCGAGCGTGTCCGTGCCCTCGGCGTCCAGACCACCCTGCGCCTCGAGAAGGGCCACGACATCGACGCCGCCTGCGGCCAGCTCCGGCTCAAGCACGAAAGCCGAAACGCCCCCGCACCGTGATTGCCCGCGTCGCCCTCGACCTCGCCCTGCGCCGGGAATTCGACTACCTCGTCCCTCCCGAGCTCGAACCCCAGCTCGAGGTCGGACGCCGCGTCAAGGTGCCCTTCGGCAAACGCGATGTCCTCGGCAGCATCGTCGCCCTGCTCGACGCCTCGCCCCACCCCAATCTCCGTCCCCTGACCGCCGTCCTCGGACGCCAGACCCAGCTCACGCCCCGGATCCTCGATCTCGCCCGGTGGATCGCCACCTACTACTGCTGCCCCTTCGAGACCGCCCTCCGCAGCGTGCTCCCGGATTCCGTCCGCAAGGAACAGGATGGCTGGCGCGAACGCCTCCACGTGCGCGTCCTCCCCACGACTGGCGAATTGCCCCAACTCACCCCCCGCCAGCGCGAGGTCTGGAACATCCTCGAGGAATGGCGCGAGCTGCCCCTCCGGGAACTGCTCCGCCTCGCGGAAACCACCGCCGACACCGTCCGCCGCCTCGAGGACAAGGGCCTCGTCCTGATCTCCAGCGAGATCGCCGAGCGCGATCCCTACGGTTCCGAGCTGATCCTCCCCACCCAACCGCTCGTCCTTAATCCCGACCAGGACCGCACCCTCCGGGAAATCCTCGCCGCCCTCGACGGCGCCCATGCGCCCCCGCCCCCCGACGGGACGCCGCGCCCGGCACCGCCGGTCTTCCTGCTCCACGGCGTCACCGGCTCCGGCAAGACCGAGGTCTACCTCCAGGCCCTCGCCCACACCCTTGCCCAGGGCAAGGGCGCCATCGTCCTCGTCCCCGAAATCTCCCTCACGCCCCAGACGGTCGAACGCTTCAAGGCCCGCTTCCATCACGGCCCCCTCCGCACCCTCGTCGCCGTCCTCCATTCCCACCTCTCCGCCGGCGAACGCCATGACGAATGGCACAAGATCCGCCAGGGCCGCGCCCGCATCGTCATCGGCGCCCGCTCCGCCGTCTTCGCCCCCGTCGAACCGCTCGGCCTCGTGGTCGTCGACGAGGAACACGAGCACTCCTACAAACAGGAGGAGGCCCCCCGCTACCACGCCCGCGACGTCGCCGTCGTCCGCGCCCAGCGCGAGGGCGCCGTCGTCGTCCTCGGCTCCGCCACCCCGTCCCTCGAAAGCTACTACAACGCGCGCCGCGGCAAGTACCGCCTGCTCGAACTTCCCCGGCGCGCCGACGACGCCAAACTTCCCGTGGTGCGCGTCGTCGATCTCCGCCAGGAGAACCGCAAGGCCAAGGGCGGATTGCCCGTCTTCTCCGTCCAGCTCCGCGAGGCGATCCTCCAGCGCCTCGAACGGAAGGAGCAGGTCATGCTCTTCCTCAACCGCCGCGGCTTCTCCACCTCCCTCCAGTGTCCCTTGTGCGGCTTCGTCGCCGGCTGCCCCAACTGCTCCGTCTCCCTCACCTACCATCGCCACAAGCAACGCCTCTGCTGCCACATCTGCGGCCACGAGGAGGTCGCCCCCACCCTCTGTCCCGAGCCCAAGTGCCGCAACCCGGCCATCCGCTACGCCGGCCTCGGCACCGAACGCCTCGAGGACGCCCTCGCCAAACAGTTCCCCCATGCCCGCATCGCCCGCATGGACTCCGACACGCTCCAGAAGAAGGACGACTACCGCAAAATCCTCGCCGACTTCCGCACCGGGAAGATCGACGTCCTCGTCGGCACCCAGATGATCGCCAAGGGACTCCACTTCCCCAACGTCACCCTCGTCGGCATCATCCACGCCGATCTCGGACTCAACCTCCCCGACTTCCGGGCCGGCGAACGCACGTTCCAGCTCCTCACCCAGGTCTCCGGACGCGCCGGACGCGGCGACATCGAGGGCGAGGTGTTCGTCCAGGCCTTCACCCCGTTCCATCCCGCCATCCAGTACGCCCGCCGCCACGATTTCCTCGGGTTCTACGAACAGGAGATCGAGTTCCGCGAACAGCTCCAATACCCCCCCGTCACCCGCGCCGCCCTCCTCACCCTGCGCGGTCGCAACGAGGACAAGGTCAAGTTCTCCGCCGAACACGTCCGCAAGGAACTCGACGCGTTCCTGCCCGAGTTCCGCGACCTCATCATCGCCGGACCCGCCCCCGCCCCGCTGCTCAAGGCGGAATCGTTCTACCGCCATCAACTCATGCTCCGCACCCGGTCCATGAGCCGGCTCTCCGCCCTGCTCGACGCCCGCATCGCCCCGCTCGCCCTCCCCGACGACATCCGGATCACCATCGACATCGATCCGGTGAATCTCATGTAGCGGCGGGCAAGTCGGATGGAAGCCGGTCCGCCTTCGAGCCTCCCCCTGGCCCCAGGTTGACGCCGAAGTGTGCCCGGTGACACTTTGTCCCGAATGAAGACCATCTCGATCAAGGAACTCCACGCACGCACGGGGCACTGGCTCCGGCAGGTGGCCGGGGAGGAAGAGGTGGTCGTCACCGAACGAGGGCGCCCGATCGCCCGCATGCTCCCTCCCGACCCGCCCGAAAGACCCAACCCCTTCCGGACCCGAAAACTCCTGCCCGGGGTCGCCCGCCTCCTGGATCGCCCGCTGGGGGGTGCCTCGAGCACGGAGATGATCTCCCAGGGACGCGACGGACGATGACCTACTTCGACTCCTGTTACCTGGCGAAGCTGTATCTGATGGAGCCCGACAGCCCGGCGGTCCGGGCCCATGCCGCCGCGCGAGGTGACCTCGTCTGCTGCCTGATCGGTTGGGGTGAGATCGTCGCGACCTTTCACCGTCACCTCCGCGAGGGACGTCTGACCCCGCCCCAGTTCCGCCTCCTGACGCGGCAGCTCGCCAGCGACGTTCGGGGAGGCCTGTGGAGGCCGCTGCCCATCACCCCGGCCCTCGCCGAAGCGCAGGCTCTCCGGATGGCGGCGCTTCCGGGCCGGGTGTTCCTGCGGGCAGCGGACGCGCTCCATCTCGCCTGCGCGGCCGAGGCCGGCCTGGACGAAATCTTCTCCGGCGACCGCCACCTGATAGCCGCCGCGCCCCATTTCGGACTGAAGCCGATCCGCCTCTGAGCCGGAACGATTCAGTTGGAGGGTAGATTTCCATGAATTCCGAGGCGTTCA
>CAZSOV010000166.1:0-16919 GCA_964608505.1 uncultured Verrucomicrobiota bacterium | reverse complement strand
GCCGCAGGTCGGGGGGATGTACGCGGGGGATCTGGCGCGCAAGACGACGCTGGTGGAGCACGGGTTCCGGCTGCCGAGCGCGCTGGACAACCGGCCCCTGGGCTTCGCGGAGTTCCAGGGCATCCAGCCGCAGACGATCTACGTGAGCGCGACGCCGGCGGCCCAGGAGATGGGGTGGGCCGGCGGACAGGTCGTGGAACAGATCGTGCGCCCGACCGGGCTGGTGGATCCCGAGATCGTGGTGAAGCCGTTGAAGGGGCAGATCGACGACCTGATCGAGGAGGCCCGGCTCCGGCTGGAGAAGAAGCAGCGCGTGCTGGTGACCACGCTGACGAAGCGGACCGCGGAGGAGCTGACGGATTACCTGCGCGACATCGGCATCAACGTGCGCTACCTGCACAGCGAGATCGACGCCATCGAGCGCGTCGAGATCCTGCGGTCGCTGCGCAAGGGCGATTTCGACGTGCTCGTCGGCATCAACCTGCTGCGGGAAGGGCTGGACCTGCCCGAGGTGTCGCTCGTCGCCATCCTGGACGCGGACAAGGAAGGGTACCTGCGTTCGACGACGAGCCTGATCCAGACGGCGGGACGGGCGGCGCGGCATCTCGAGGGGCGGGTCGTCCTGTACGCGGACGTCATGACGTCGAGCATCCAGAAGTTCCTGGCGGTGTCGCGGTACCGCCGCGAGCGGCAGATCCGATACAACGAGGAGCACGGCATCGTGCCTCGCAGCGTGACCCGTCCGGTGGAGGAGGGATTGGCGCCCGGCCAGTCCGAGAATTCCAAGGCCCTCGGCCTGGTGCGGGATTCCCAGCGGGACTTCGACGTCACCGAGACGATCCGCGAACTCGAGGGCGAGATGATCGAGGCCGCCAACAACCTCGAGTTCGAGAAGGCGGCGCTGCTCCGGGATCAGGTGAACGAACTCAAACGCGGGGCGGGACTGGGCGCCGGAACCGCCGCCGGTGCCGGGACCTCGGGAAAGACGAAGTACGGAAAGGGCGGTGGCGGCGGACGCAAGGCGCGGGGCGGGGTCCGGGTCTAGTCCAGCAGCAGCACCCGCACGCGTTCCCCGGCGGGCCAGGCGGTGTCCGGGGGCACGTCGACGAGGCCGTCCGCCAGGGCCAGCGGGCACTGGAGGTGGGAGGCCTGCGTTCCCGCCGGGCGGACCTCGCCCGCGGGGCCCAGGACGACCCGGACGAAGTGGCGCCGATCCCCGGAGTTGCGCAGCGGTTCCCCGAGGGTGCCCGACACCGTCCGCCCCTCGACCGCTCGCGCGCCCTGCAGCCGGCGCAGGGCGGGAAGCACGAGCAGTTGCCAGGTCACGAAGGCGGACACGGGATTGCCCGGGAGCCCGAACCAGAACGCGCCACCGAGCCTACCGAACGCGAACGGCTTGCCCGGCTTGAGCGAGATGCGCCAGAGATCGACCGTTCCGCCGAGCGCCGTGATCGCGGGTTTGAGCAGGTCGGCGTCCCCGACCGACACGCCGCCCGTGGTGACGATGACATCGGAGTCCTGCGCCGCCTCCCGCAAGGCGCCGGAAAGCGCGTCGAGGCGGTCCGGCACCCAGTCCGCCCGCCGGAGCTCGGCCCCGGCGTCGAGGGCGAGCGCCTGCAGCAGGAACCGGTTGCTGTCATGGATCTGGCCCGGGCCGAGAGGTTCGCCGGGCGGGCGGAGTTCGTTTCCGGTCGAGAACACGGAGAGCCGCGGACGCCGGTGCACGTGGATCGGGTCGTGCCCGGCCGAGGCTGCGAGGCCGAGCCGTGCGGGGCGCAGGGCCATGCCGGCGGGAACCACCGTGGCGCCCGCCCGGAAATCCTCCCCGGCGAAGCGGATGTTCTCCCATGGACGCACCGGCTCGGTAAGCGCGATGCGGTCGGGCGCGTCGACCCGGGTGTCCTCCTGCATGACGACCGCGTCGGAGCCGGGCGGGAGAGGGGCACCGGTCAGGATGCGCCGGCATTGACCGGACCCGAGAGGGGTGGCCGGGGCCTCGCCGGCGGACGTGCGTCCGACGAGGGACAGGACCACCGGCTTTTCGAACGAGGCGGTGGCCACGTCCGCCGAGCGCACCGCGTAGCCGTCCACCGAGGAGTTGTCGAAGGCCGGCACCGGCGCGGCGGCGACAAGCGGTTCGGACGGGAAACGTCGGAGGGCCGAGGACAGCGCACACGGTTCCGACGGCAACGGGCGGAGTTCGGCGAGAATGCGTTGGAGGGCGTCTTCGAGGGAAATCATGGGAGGCTACCTTCGGTTGGCCTGGGGTTCCTGCGACCACGGAGCCCCGGGATGGGAGCGCAGCCGCGGTGGGGTGGGGCCGGTTTAGGCCCGGTCCACCGGAACCGGGTCGGGTGGGGGCGTGCGGGGGGCGCGGATGCGGGCCCAGATGGAGATCATGGCGACGAGGAGGACGACCGCGATGGCGGCGATGCCCAGGAAGGAGGCGGGGTTGGATTTCCAGCTCAGGACGATGGCCGAAACGCCCAGGAAACCGGTGATGACGTAGAGGAAGCCGGCGGCCTGTTTCTGGGTCAGCCCGAAGTCGAGCAGGCGGTGGTGGACGTGGGTTTTGTCGGGGGAGAACGGATGCTGGCCGCGGCGGAGGCGTCCGATGACGACCTGGGTGGTGTCGAAGAGGGGCAGGGCGAAGAGGAGCAGGGGGATGAAGACGAGGCTGGCGGTGGCGGCCTTGAAGAAGGAAACGGTGCTGATGCCGGCCATGATGACGCCGAGGAAGAGGCTGCCGCTGTCGCCCAGGAAGATGCGGGCGGGGGCGAAGTTGTACGGGAGAAAGCCCAGGGTCGCCCCGGCCAGACAGAACGTGAGCAACGCGACGATGATGTTGCCGCCGATAATGTTGATCATGGCCAGCGACAGCGCGAGGACCGCGGCCACGCCGGCGACGAGTCCGTCCATGCCGTCGAGGAGGTTCGTGGCGTTGGTGAGGGCGACGATCCAGAGGACGGTGACGGGCAGGCTGAGCCAGCCGAGATGGTAGGTGCCGACGAACGGCGTGGAGAGGGTGGTGATGCGGAAGCCCCCGGCAAACATGCCGATGGCGACCAGGATCTGGAAGACGAGCTTCGTCTTCGCGGCGAGCCCCAGGATGTCGTCGATGGCCCCGATCACGAACATGACGAGGCCGGCCACGAACAGGGAGCCGATCAGCTGATCGTGGTCCCGCAGGACCTGCGAAATGCGGTTGTCGAGGAGGTACAGCGCGAGCCAGGGAACGCAGAAGCCCACGACGACGGCGAATCCACCGAGGCGCGCGGTCGGTTCCCGGTGGATCTTCCGCGGGTCCGGTCGGTCGACGGCGCCGATGGCGAAGGCCAGCCGGCGCGCGAGCGGCGTCATCAGGAACGACGACGCGGCGGCGAGCAGCAGCAGGGTGAAGTAGGTCCTCATCGCGCGGACGAGCGAAGCTCGCCGAACAGCTTCCAGTACCGGTCCACCATGACCTCGAGACTGAACTCCGTCTCGGCCCGATGGCGCCCGGCGCGCCCCATCGTTGCCCGAAGTCCGGGGTCGGCGCACAGTTTTTTCACGGCGTCCGCCAGGGCCGGCGCGTCGGCGGGCGGCACGACCAGCCCCGTCAGGCCGTGCTGGTTGACGAACGGCACCCCGGACGGAAGCTGGCAGCTGACGACGGGTTTGCCGCAGGCCATGGCCTCGACCTGCACCAGTCCGAACGCCTCGTTGGGGGTGATCGACGACAGCACGAACACGTCGCAGGCATGGATCAGTGCCGGAAGCAGGTCATCCTCGACCTCGCCCCAGAACCGCAACCGGTCGGCGACGCCCACTTCGGCGGCCAGGCGCCCGAGTTCGTCGCGCAACGGTCCCGTTCCGACGAGCCAGGCGACCGCATCCAGCCGGCGCAGGGCCTCGACGAGGTAGCGCTGGCCCTTGTACCCGACGAGCCGCCCGATGTTGAGAAGGACGGGGCGGCCCCCGGCCTCGGCGAGTGCGGACCGGATGCGGTCGTCCGCGGGGGCCGGGCGGCGGAGGTGCTGGAGGTCGAGTCCGAAGGGGATGATGGCGCACCGGTGGCGGTGGGCGGGGAGCCAGGGGGAGTGCTCGAGTTGGGGGGGCGTGGCGACGACGACGCGGGAGGCCCGGCGCAGCAGCCACTGGAAGAGCGGCTGGTAGAGCCGCATGAAACCCGCCTGTCGGATGATGTCGGAGTGGTAGGTCACGACCAACGGTGTGCGTCGCGACCGCAGCAGCATGACCAGGTCCGCGAGCGGGTTCGGAAAATGCAGCTGGATGACGTCCGCCGGATGGCGCGCCGCGCCGAGATACCCGGGGCAGGCGGGGGTCGAGAGCGGATGGCCGAAGCGGGCGTGGCGCACCACGTGGACTCCCCCCATCGTCTCGCGCACGGTCCGGGGCCGGTCGTTGGCCGCGATGCAGCGAACCTCCGCCCCGCGCCGGACGAAGCCCTCGCACCAGTTCCGCGTCAGGGTCTCGATGCCGCCGTAATAGGGCGGGTAGTACTTGCCGAGAACCAGGATCTTCATGACGTCAGTTCGGCAAACAGGCCGTCGAACTCCGTCCGGACCCGTGTCAGGGAGAATCGCCGGGCCACGGTGTCGCGCGCCGCGGAGCGGAGACGCTCCCGCAGGGCCGCATCCCCCAGCAACCGGCGCAGGCCTGCCAGGTACTCCTCCGTGTCCCCCGGGCGCGCCAGCAGTCCGTCGACGTCGTGCGTGACGATCTCGGGCACGCCGCCGTCGCGGGCCGCGAGGACGGGCACCCCGACGGACATGGCCTCGATGAGGACGCGTCCGAACGGCTCGGGGCGGAGCGAGGCGTGGATCAGGACGTCGAGATCGGCCAGCGCCGCGGCGATGTCGCGCTGGAAGGGGACGAAGTGGACGCGTTCCCGGAGTCCGTGCCGATCGAGGAATTCGCGAAGTTCCCGTTCGTACGCCTGATCCTCGTTGAAGGCGTGTCCGATGAGGGCGAACCGTCCCCGCGGCTGTTCCCGGCACCAGGCGCGGGCCAGTTCGAGAAACAGCCGCTGTCCCTTCCAGGGCGTGAACCGTCCGACGATCCCCACGAGGGGTTCGTCGTCCGCCACCTGGAGCAGGTCCCGCAGCAGGCGTCGCGTTCCGGGCCGGTACCGATCCAGCGGAATGCCGTTGTGGATGACGCGGATGCGGTCCGCGGGAAACCCCTCCCGCACGAGCACGTCTCGGGCGAATCCCGAGACCACCACCAGGCGCGAGGCGCCACGGCGGGCCTGGAAATGAAAGGCCCGCCGGGCCAGCCACGGGAAGAAATCGGCGGACACGATGTCGTTCACCCACCAGACGGACGGAATACCGGCCCGCCGGCACGCGGGCCAGGCGGCGAAATGATCCTTGTTCGTGCAGGAGACCACGACTTCGGGGCGCGTGTCGGCCACCAGGCGGGAGACGGTTCGGCGCGCCGCGGCGAGGGCGCGCATGCCGCGCAGGGCACCCGCCAGGGGGAAGGACCGCCCGACGGTGCGCAGGGTGCCAAGGGCGGGGGCGATGGAATAGGCCACGCGGGGAACGGCGCCTTCCTTCAGGCCCTCGTGCAGGCGCCCGTCCGGGTCGCAGGCGACGACGGGCAACCAGGACCCCTCGGCCTCCCCGTTCGGAGCGGATGGCCGGGGGCCGAGCAGTTCGACGAGGTTGACCTCGGCGCCGCCGAGAATCCGGCTCACATGATCGACGAAGAGCAGGCGGCGCGGTGCGGCGGGGGAGGTCACTGGGGCGGCGACTGGGTTCCGGCGGGCGGGGTGAGCCCCCCGGCGGGCGGCGGCGTGGAGGGCGTGGGCGCGGTTTCGGAAGGCTTGGATTCGAGGCTGGCCGGGGGACGGGTGGGCGCGGTGGTGCCCCAGCGGTCCTTGTCGGCGAGGAGGATGTGATCGGGGAACGTGGTGAGGAAGGACGGCGCGGCGCGCAACGGGAACCCCTTGGGCACGTCGCCCTTGGTCAGGATCTCGATGATGAACCGGCCCCACTTGCGGGCGTTGAGAACCCAGCCGGAGAGGAATTTCTGGTCGATGGTGAGCCGCGTGATGAACAGGCCGCTCACCGGCTTGAGCCAGTCCGAGATCTCGACGAACTCCTGATCGGGGCTGCTGGTGAGGAGCATCGACTGGCGGTCGCCGTACCAGGCGACGGCCCACGGCATGTCGGACATGATGACCTCGCCGGGCTCGAACCAGTGGGAGATGCGCTGGATGGAGGGCGGGTAATAGGGCGGGTAGGCAATGGGGTAGGTGCGGGGCGGGCCGAAGGTGACGAGCAGCGGCAGCCACAACACCGCGATGACGCCGCCAAGGACCAGGGTGCGCCACGCCTCGGGCGGGCTGGGGAGGTCGAGGCTGAAGACGAGCAGGACGACGAGGGCGCCGCCGAAGACGAAAACCAGGGGCGCCAGCAGGACGAGGAGGTTCTCGGAATTGACCCGCGGGATGTCGGTGGACAGGTGGGTGCGGATCAGGGGCTGCGTGAGCACGAGGGCCAGGAGGCAGGCCAGGGTGAACCAGCGGAACCGGGAACGCTCGCGTTGCACGAACGGGACCAGCAGGCCCGCCAGGAAGAACGCCGTAAGCCACGTGCCGCCCAGCTGCGGGAGCTCCGCGCGGACGATGTCCGAGAGGCCCACGAAGAATTTGCGCACGAGATCGTCGGCCTTGATCCGGCTGATGGAGGTCTCGGTCGAGCGCTCGAGCCAGTTGTCGGTGAACTGGGAGGTTTCCTGGACGAGGCTGTAGGGGGCGGTGCCGAAGGGGTTGCCGCAGATCTGCCAGTTGCGGACGAGCCACGGCGCAATGGCGACGAGGAAGACGCCGGCCACGGCGACGGGGAGCACGGCGCGGAGCTTGCCGGGGGTGGAGGCAAGCAGGAAGAGGGCGACGGGCAGGACGAGGATGCCCAGGGAATACCGGGTCAGCAGGAGCAGGGCGCACAACAGTCCGGCGACCAGCGCGAGGATCAGCGGCGCCAGCGGCGCGCCCGGCGGCTCGGCGTGGGTGCGTTTGTCGATCTCGTATACCACGTTGGCCAGCAGCGTGAGCAGCGCCAGCGCCAGCATCGTCGTCTGCCCGGACGCGCTGAATTGCCAGAGGAGGTCGCAGCCCAGCATGGCCAGACAGGCGACCGTGGCGACCCGGGGTTCGAACAACCGGCTGGCCAGCCGCCAGGTCAGCGCGATGGTCAGGAAAAACAGCGCCTGGTTCAGCAGGCCGATCAGGAAATCCGGCTGGTGCCGCTGGAACTGCCCCTCCTTCGGCTGCACGACCTCGTGCTTGAAGAGGCCCGGAATCTTCATGTAGGCCGCCACGAGGGCCGGGTACAGCGGCGGATTCACCAGGTCCGGATGCTCCCCCTTGATCAGCGGGTCGCGGTCGACCCGGTGCTTCATGATCAGCCCCATGCTGAACGGACGGACGCAGCGCGTCGTGAAGCCGCGCCCCTCCGAAATGTTCCGGGCGAGCTGCGCGTTGTCCATCGCCTCCTCGCTCCGGAAGTTCTGGAATTCCCGAAGGTCGTAGATCACCGCGATGGTCATGACTCCCAGAAGCAGGGCGACGAGGCGCAGGTAGCGCGCGCCGGCTCCCAACTCGAGCGTGTGGATCAGTTCCTGGATGCTTGGCATGTCGTCAGAAGGTCGGTCGTGGCGGTGATCGGTCCGGTTTCCTGGGGCGGGGCGGCGGGTGCAGTTCTGACCGGGGGCGGAGCGGGTCGTTCAAAAACCCTCGATGCCGTACTCGTGCAGTTTGCGGTGCAGGGTGCGCCGGCTGATGCCCACCCGGCGCGCGGCCTCGGTGCGGTTGCCCCCGGTCTCCCGCAGGGCCTGGATGATGGTCAGCTTCTCCGCCTCCTGCACCGTCCGCGGCGGATTCGCCGGCGCGGCAGCTCCCGGGTGCGCGGAGGGGCCGGGCAAATCCGGCGATCCCGGACTGGACGGACCCGGTCCCGTTCCCGTTCCCGTTCCCGGGCCGGGACCCGGCTCCCGCCCGCCGAGGACGCCCGGATCGCCGGGCGGACCCGCCGGCAGCCGGATGTCCGGGGGCAGGTCCCGCAGTCCGACCGTGTCCCCGCGGCAGAGCACGACGGCCCGTTCGAGGGCGGCGCGCAGTTCGCGGACGTTCCCGGGCCAATCGTGGGCCAGGAGGGCATCGAGCGCTTCGGTGCTGACGCCGTTCACGGTCTTGCCGTTGGCGGCGGCGAATTCCCGCAGGAAGGCGGACACGAGCAGGGGGATGTCCGAGCGCCGCTCGCGGAGGGGCGGCAGGATCAGTTCCACGGTTCGCAGCCGCCAGTAGAGGTCGTCGCGGAACCGCCCGTCGCGCGCCATCGCCTTCAGATCCCGGTGCGTCGCGGTGATGAGGCGGACGTCGACGGTGAGGGTCTTGTTGGAGCCGACCCGTTCGAAGGTGCGTTCGCTCAGGAAACGCAGGAGCTTCACCTGCAGGGTGGCGTCGATCTCGCCGATCTCGTCCAGGAACAGCGTGCCGCCCTGCGCCTGCTCGAAGCGCCCGATCCGGCGCTCGTGCGCGCCGGTGAACGCCCCCTTCTCGTGCCCGAACAACTCGCTCTCGAGCAGGCTGGGGGCCAGCGCGCCGCCATGGACGATGACCAGCGGACCGCGGGCGCGGGGGCTGAGCTGGTGAATCGCCCGGGCGATCAGTTCCTTGCCGGTGCCGCTCTCGCCCCGGATCAGGACCGTCGCGCGCGAGTCCGCGACCTGCCGCACGTGGTCGAAGATGTCCCGCATCGGCGCGGATTCGCCGATGACGTTCTCGATGCCGAAGCGGTCGTCCAGCCGCCGGTGCAACGCGGTGTTCTCGGTCTCGAGATTCCGGGTGCGCAGCGCCTTGTCGATCTTGAGCTCCAGCAGCTCGATCTCCATCCGGCCCTTGGCGATGTAGTCGTCCGCCCCGCGCTTCATGGCCTCGACGATGGTCTCGTCCGAGCCGTAGGCGGTCATGAGGATGCAGACCGGCGCCTTCGGCAGCGACTTCGCCCGCGCGATCAGGGCCAGGCCGTCCTCCTTCGGCAGGCGCAGGTCGGTCAGCAGCACGTCGAACCGCTCCCGCTCGAGCAGGTCCGTTGCCGTCGCCGCGTCGTCCGCCACGAACACCTCGTACCGGTCCTCGAGCGCGAGTCGCAGCCCGTCACGGGTCGTCTTCTCGTCGTCGACGATGAGCAGGGCGGGCGGGTTCATGCGGCGTCGGACGCGGCGGCGGCGTCGGAGAGCAGCCGTACCTGGGGCGGCCCCGGCAGCCAGATGCGGAAGCGGGTGCCGCGCCCGACGTGGCTCTCGACGTCGATCCGCCCATGGTGCGACCGGACCAGGCGCTGGACGATCATGAGCCCGAGCCCGGTGCCCTTCTTCTTCGTGGTATGGAAGGGCTTGAAGAGCTGGTTCATCGTCTCCTGCGGGATGCCTCCGCCCGTGTCGGCGACGCTGAACCAGAGGCCGTCGCCCTGGCTGCCCGTGGCGAGCGTGATCCGCCCGTGACGCGTGCAGGCCTGCATCGCGTTGCGGATCAGATTGACGAGCACCTGCTGGATCTGGTCGGGATCGTAGAACCCCTGCGCCAGGTCCGGCGCGAGTTCCTCCTCGAGGAGCAATCCCCGGTTCTCGAGCTCCGGTCGCAGCAGTTCCACCGCCTCCCGGATCGTGTGGTTCAGGTCGGCGTGCCGATGTCGCGGCGTGCTGGGTCGCAGGGCCTGCAAAAACTGGCTGACAATGTAGTCGAGGCGCCCGATCTCCCCGCGCGCGACGCCGGTGAAGTTCTGGAGCTTGTCGACCGAGGCGAAGGCGGCCTGCTCCGCCTCGAGTTGGGCCGGACGCGGGCGGGCCGAGCGGGGGCTGGCGTTGCGCAGCGCGACGAGCTCGGTGCGGAGCTTCCGCAACTCCCGCTCCATGAGCTGCAAATGGATGTTGAGGGCGTTGAGCGGATTGCCGATCTCGTGGGCGAGGCTCGCCGCCAGCAGGGTCAGCGCCTGAAGCCGCTCGCTCTCCACCGCCTCGAATTCCTTCTGCCGGGCCTCCGTGGCGTCGTTGAGGATCAGGGCCAACCCCGCGCTCCCGCGCGCCGCCCCGTCCAGCGGTGCCGCGAAGAGCCGGAAGAATCGCGGACGCGGCCAGGCCACCTCGAACTCCTGTCGCAGCACCGGCGCGCCCCCCGCGAGATCGAGCGCGCGCAGTTTCTCCCAATCGAGTTCGGGCAGAAGCTGCTGGATCGTCTCGCCCTCGGCCCGCTCCGAGTCCGGCAGGCCCAGGAGACGGACCGCGCTTTGGTTGAGGTACAGCACCCGTCCGTCGTCCATGGTCACCACGATGCCGTCCTCCACGATGTTGAAGACCGTCTCGAGCAGCGTCCGTTCCTCCGACAACCGGCGCAGCAGCGCCCGCACGTTGTCCGCGTCGAGCCGGGTGAGGCGACCGAGGACCTTGTCGACGAAACTGGTCTTGGCAGGGGGCATCCGGGTGGCGGTCCTGGGCGGTGCGAGGGCGGGCGCCGGGGCTAGAGCCAGCCCTTCTTCTTGAAGTAATGGAAGGTGCCGAGGCTCGTGACCGCGGTGAGCAGGATGACGTAGAGGTAACCCCAGCTCCGGTGGAGCTCGGGCATGCCGTCGAAGTTCATGCCGTACCAGCTGCTGATGAGGGTGACGGGGGTGGTGAGGACCGTGATCAGCGTGAGCAGCTTGATCACCTCGCCGGTCTGGTGGCTCGACATGTTCACGTGCATCTGCAGCACGTTCGTCAGGGAATCCATGTACGCCTGGGCGCGCTCGCCGATGTTGAACAGCGCGTCGTAGACGTCCCGGAAGTACGGCACCAGATGGGCGCGGACCAGCTTGAACTCGCCCCGGGCAAAGCGCGCCAGGACCTCCCGTTGCGGCCCGATGATCTGCCGGAGATGGAGCACCTCCTTCTTGATCCGGAGGATCCGGGGCAGGATCTGCCCGGCCCGCTGTTCCATGACCTGCTGCTCGAGCGCCGCCACCTCGTAGGCGAGTCCCTCCAGCGCCGGTTTGTAGTTGTCCACGATCGCGTCCAGCAGCGTGTGCGCCACCCGGTCCGGCGCGCGCGCCACATGGACCGTGCCCTTGCGGCAGCGATCCTCGACCATCTGCACGCTGCGCATGGCCACCGTGTGGTAGGTCACGAGGAAGTTCTTCCCCAGGAAGAAATTCAGTTCGCTCGTCCCGAACGTTCCCCCCTCCCGGCTGTAATCCACGGCATGGATCACCATGAACAGGTACGGCGCGAACCGATCCTCCTCCTTCGGGAAATACTCCTCGACCTTCGGCGAGGGCGACTCGGCGATGCAGTCCTCGATGGAGAGCTGGTGAAAGTGGAAGATCTCCTCCAGGACCATCTTCGCCTCCTGGGGCGTCGCGGCCTCGATGTCGACCCACAGGAAGAGATTCGTGTCCGACAACAGCGTCGGCATCAGGAACGGTGCAATCTCCTGACTGTGCAACCTTCCTTGGGTGGTGAACGCGAACGACCGGATCATGCCTTGGGGCGCCCCTTCCGGGGAAGGCGCGCCAACATGTCGCGATGGTAGCCCGCAAGGTCTGGGGCATGGCAAGCGCCCAGCTCGGCCGAGATGTTCGCCTTCCCCCGTCCCGCGGCTTGACTTTGCCGCGGCTCCGCCGACGCTTTCGCCCGGCAACCTTTCCCACCTCCTTCCATGACGACCACGCGTGTTCTGACGTTGACGGGACTGGCTTCGTTCCTGGCACTTGGCGCCTCGGGTGCCGACTTCAAGGTTTCGAGCCTCGGAACCTTCGGAGGCGGCGACGGTTGGCTCTCCCCGGGCGAGGGCGGGTACACCTTCCTGGGCACCGGCAATCTCGAACGCGGCCTCGCCTACGGCAACGGCCAGCTCTACCTCGTCAGCCGCAACGGCGGTACCCAGGTCCGCCGCCTCAATCCCCTCACGGGCTCCGACCTGGGCGGCCTCGACGTGACCGGCATCGCCGGAGGCACCTTCGCCGCCAACATGGTCGCCGTCGGACTCGATGGCGCCGTCTATGTCGGAAATCTCACCACCGCGGTCGGGACCAATTTCAAGGTCTATCGCTGGGCCAACGACGCCGCCGTCCCCACGGTCGCCTACGACGGCGCGCCCGGGTTGCCCCGCATCGGCGATTCCCTGGCCCTTTTCGGGGGCGGTCCGAGCACCCGGCTCGTGGCCAGCGGCACCGGCAGCGCGGGCTTCGTGGTCGTCGATCCCGGCTCCGGCACCGCCACCGCCGTCGCCGTGCCCGGCACCGCGACGGGCGACTTCCGCCTCGGCATCACGATGGTGGATGGCGATACCCTGATCGGGGCGCAGGGCGGCACGAACTTCCGCGTTGTGGATTTCGAGGGCAATACCGGCACCCTCGTCGCCAGTCCCGCCACCTCGAGCGCCAGCGAGCGGCTCGTCGGCTACACCCTCGTCAACGGCATCCAACTGCTGGCGACCGTCGACACCGTCAACTCCAACGTCCGGATCTACGACGCTTCCAATCCGGGCAGCCTCGGCCTGCTCGCCACCGCGAACAACACGTCCGGCGCCCTCGTCGCCAACGGCAACGGCGTCGGCGCGGTTGCCTGGGGCCCGGTCTTCGGCGATACCGCCATCCTGTATGCCATGAGCGCCAACCAGGGCATTCAGGCCTTCGCCATCACCGTTCCCGAACCCGGCGTGGGTTCCCTCATCCTGATTGGCGCCGGCCTCCTCGCCATCGCCCGCCCCCGCCGCTCCTAGGCTAAACGATCTCCACCGGGCATTTGGGCACGGCGTCCAGAAACGCCTGCCCGTACCGCTTCGTGAGAACCCGGTTGTCGAGCACCGCCACGATCCCGGTGTCGGACTTCGACCGGATCAGGCGCCCCACGCCCTGACGAAACTTGAGGATGGCCTCGGGCAACGAGAATTCACCGAAGGCATTGCCGCCGCGCGCCTCGATCGCCTCGATGCGCGCCTCGATCAGGGGATGGTCCGGCACCGCGAAGGGCAGGCGGGTGATGATCACGTTGCTCAGGGCGTCACCCGGCACGTCCACCCCCTGCCAAAAACTGTCCGTCCCGAACAGGACCGAGTCGATGTCCTGCTTGAACTTCTCCAGCATGGTGGAGCGGGGCATGCCGGTTCCCTGGACGAAACACGCCAGCCGCAGTTCGTCGAAGAATCCCGTCATCGCCTCGCCGATCTCCTGCATCAGCCGGGTGTTGGTAAAGAGCACGAACGCTTTCCCATGCGTCTGACGGATGAAGTGCTCGATCCACCGGCGGAGGGCGTCGCGGTACCCGGGATCGCGCGGGTCCGGCATCTTGTTCGCGACATACAGCTTCATCTGCCGGGCGTAGTCGAAGGGCGAACCCACCTGCAGGGCGCGGGCTGGCTCGGCTCCGACGCGGCGGATGAAATACGAAAGGGCCTGGGCGTCCCGGCGGTCGGCGCGGGGTGCCGCCGTCCCGGCGGCCGGGATGGAAGGGGCCGGCGACGCCGAGCCTCCGCGCCCTTCCTTCGCCGAAATGCCCAGCGTGGCACTGGTCATGATGACCGAGGTGTCGCTCTCGAACAACCGCCGCCGCAGATAGGCGGCGACGTCGACCGGCGCCGCGTGCAGCGAGAGGTTGCGGTGCGCCTTGCCACTGCGCTCGACCCAGTAGACGTGGTCTCCCGCCTCCTGTTTCAGAAACTCGGCAATCTGTTCCCGCAGTTCCGCCAGGCGCCGGTTGCAGTCCATCAGCTCCTGGCCCGTGTCGATGTCGTTGCTCAGCTTGATGGCGTCGCCCAGCGCCTCCCGCAGGCGCTGCACCGGAAGGGTGACGTTGTCGCCCACGAGCTCGGGGCGCCGAATGCGGAGCTCCGACCAGACCCGCCGCCGTGCTCCCGATGACCGGTCGCCCGCCCCGCCCTCGTCGCTCCCCCCGCTGCCGGACGAGCCGGTCCGCGCCTGCTCGGCGATGGCCTCGCACGCCTCCTCGACGGATTCAAAGAACCGACCGCTCTCGTTCAGGAGGTCGGCGACGAGCTGGACCGACTTGCCCTGACGCAACGTGGCGAGCAGGCCCTTTTCCGTGCGCGGATTCCAGAGGCGGTTGAGGGCGAACCGAAACTGGCCGCTCGAAACGCTCAATCCGATGTGGCGGGAGGCCACGTGTTCGACGGTGTGCGCCTCGTCGAACACGAGGAAGTCGTTCTTGAACAGGATGCCCCCCTCCTGATCCTCGTCGACGCCGCCGAGCAGCGTGAAGAACAGCGTGTGGTTCAGGACGACGACGTCGGCGGAAAGAATGCGTTGCCTGGCCTTCTGGAAAAAACAAATCCCCTGCTCCTTGGCGAATTCGCTGGGTGGCCCGCACTGCTTCGGGGAACAAAGGCCGCGTTCGGAACAGACCTGCGCCCAGACCTTGGGGTCGGGCTCGACGTCGAAGTCCGAGAGGGTGCCGTCGACGGTGGATTTCGACCATTCATAGATGCGCTTGAGCTCCTCCACCTCGGGCGACGTAAACAGGTTGTCGGCCTGCTGCATCGCCTTGTGGAGCCGCCGCCGGCACAGGTAGTTGCCGCGCCCCTTCAGCATCTGGAAATGAAACGGGGTCGACAGGACCTGCCGCAGCATGGGGAGGTCCTTTTCGATGAGCTGCTCCTGGAGATTGATCGTGTGCGTGCAGATCACCGCCTTCTTCTGCCGGGCGACGGCGAACAGGATCGACGGAACCAGGTAGGCCAGGCTTTTGCCAACGCCGGTTCCCGCCTCCACGACCAGGTGTTCCCCCTGGGTCAGGGCGCGGGCTACCGCGACGGCCATTTCCTGCTGCTGCGGTCGGTATTCGAAGGCGTTGGCAGCGGAAAGCGGTCCCGTGGGCGAGAAAAACTCGGCGACCTGCTTCTCCAGGTCGAGCGACGACGGTCCCGCGGCATTCTCGGCAAGGCTGATCATGAACCACTCCCGTCCCAAGGGTGCCGGGTCGCCGCAACGTTGCAAAGCGCCTTAACGGACTTGACGCCCCCCACGGGGGGCGATCGGCAAAGTCCGGTGCACCTTTGCGATCTGGGACCGGCGACCACCGAGTCGCCGGGTTCGCCTCCTTCTCCGCCTTCCGCCTGCTTCGTTCGCCCCGCGGGCTCGGCAGTGGCAGTCCCGGCCCCCCCCGCGCCGGAGTCCTGCGACCGAGGTTCCCCGGCACGCCATCCCGGCGCCCGAACGCGGGTCACCCGTAGGGGTGCACCGCCTTCGCGATCGGCGTGCCCAGGACTTCGATCTGGTCGAGTGCCAACACGCCCATCCCGCGCTGCTCGGCAAGCAACAGGTGGTTGTCGCAGTACCGAAAGGGATGCGTGCCCTTGATGGCGCGCGGGTCGGAGTACCCCATGATCGCCGTCCCCACCGCGTCGGACGAAACCGGATTGAGACCCACGATCAGGATTCCCGGGGCGACCAACTGCACCTCCGGCGCCCAGGGACCTTCTCCTCCCTTCATGGAAACGACTCCGTCGATGACCGAAAGATGGATGGGCCGCGCTTCGCAGATGTCGGTGACGATGCGGGGAACGCGCAGAAACGGGCTGTCGGCCAGTCGGGTGGTGAGCTCGCCTGGCATGGCATCCCGTCCTCGGTAATCGCGGCGCTGGTGCAGGGGACCCCGGCCGTCGGTCGCGTCCTCGTTCGGCGCCTCGGACCCGTACAGGGAGTTCGGGGTGATGCCGAACAGGTTCTTGAGCGCGAGCGTCACGCCGCACGTCAGATGGTTCTTGAGCTTGGCCAACGACACCACCACGTCGGTGTCCTCGTACGCCCGGTTCAGCATGAACTCCGAGAAAAGATGCCCGCCCGAAGGCACCTTCAGGGTGGCGTACCGTTTGTAGTTCCCCAGGTTTCGCGTGTTTTCCCACTCGACCTTCCCGAGCGATTCGAAGGCCTTCACGTCCCATCCCGCGTCAATCACCGTATCCCGAAGGCGTTCCCGACGCTGCGTGGATTCGACAAAACACACCCGCCTGGCGCCGGCCCGGAACAGGGCCCCGGCGAGGACCAACGCCGTGTCAGGATGGGTCATGTAGCTGTCCCCCGGCGGACGATCGAACACCTTCGCGAAGTTCGTGCCCGTCAGGTTCAGTTTCACCGTGACGGTCTTGGCCCGGACCAGTCCGGAGATCCCGCCCAGAAGATCCAACGCGCGGTCCAGAGCCGAGGCGAAAACCGAACCGAATTCGCGGCACGGCACGACGGCCACCTTCGCGCTCGAAAGCACACTGGGGGCGAAGCGAGGGGACGGAGGCACGCGTTCCTTCTCCGGCGTGGCGTGGTCTGCTTCCTCGTCTGCCAACGCCCGCGCCCGAGCGCACAAGGGGATCGCGGCGCCCGCCAGCGCGCCGGCCCGTAGAAACGTGCGACGGGACGCTGTTCCGGGAGTGAGAGGATACCCCCCGGGGGGGCGTCGCAACCGGAGCGGGCAGGCGGGAGTATTCATGGAATCGACGACTCGCTCCTATCAGACGACGTTCCAGAGGGCAAAAGATTGGTGGCATCCCCTCCCGGACGATCAAACACGCTCTTTTGCAGGTCTCGGATCGTGCATAACACGCTCCCTTCCAAGCCGCGCATGACTCGCGCGCCGCTGGTGCGCTTCTTTCCGAACCGCCCCCGATTCCGCTCGAACACCCCTTCCACGAACCCCTTTCCCCCGAACACCGCCCCGTCGCAAAAATACCGCACCCGACACCGCACGTACTCCGTCACCGGCAATTGCCCCTTCGCCTCCAGCACCTTCAACACCTCCTCCCGCTTCAACGCCCCGCGCACCGGCTTCCCATCCTCCCCCGTCGCCTCCCGTTCCTCGTTCCCCTCCCTGTAAACCCATTCCCGGTATACCTCCAACGCCTTGCTCACCGATTCCTCCCGCCCCCG
>CAZSOV010000165.1:0-17043 GCA_964608505.1 uncultured Verrucomicrobiota bacterium | reverse complement strand
AGATTGGCCAGGACGCGGTTGTTGCGGTCCGAGGCCACGAAGATCCGGTCCACGAAATCGGGTCCGGGCAGGTGGATCTGGTCCTTGGAGACCTTGGCCTTGTGGTTGAGGAGGGAATCCGCCTGGGCACCGAGAAGATTGAGCAGTTCAGCGTTCATCGCGCGACCAGTGTGGGACAAGGCCGGCCTGGAAGGCAACGTGGAAGTAATGTGACTTATGAACTTTTTGGTCTTGCATTAGGTTATGTGGTTCATCCCGCGGGCGAGGGAGGCGCGGGGGGCAGCGCGCAATTCGTGCGAGAACGACCTTTACACCTGAAGTCCTGCGGGTAGCCTTCGGCCATCTCAATGCTGACGACCATGCTGAAGCCGATGTGCCTGGTTACCGTTGTGGTAGCGCCGCTGATGTTGACGGGATGTGCCGGACCCGAGCGCAAGCTTGGGCGCGGCCTGAGCAACGTGACGGAGATCGTCCGGGGCGGGGAGATGTCGCGCTCGGTGGAGCAGACGACGCTCTGGGAAGGCACGCAACGGGGCATGAGCACGGGTTTCATCCGGGGATTCAACCGGTCCGTGGCGCGGACGATGATCGGTGCGGCGGAAGTGGCGACGTTCTACGCGCCGTGGCCGAAGGACGGGGGATGGTCGTATGACGCGTGCTACACGCCCGACGGTCCGCTCTATCCGGACTATTCGATGGCGACCTATACGGACCCGTGGGGTGGTTTGCGCCTGCCCGAGTACCCCGGGGCGCCGGACTCCTACAACGAGAGCTATCCGGCGGTCACGGCGATGGATACGGACGGCGTGCTGGGTTTCTCGGGCGGTTCCATCCTGCCGTTCTTCCCGTTCGGCGGGTTCATGGTCAACGATCAGTAAGCGCTCCTCTTTTCCGAGGCGCCAACCGCGGGTTGGCGCCTCTTTTTTTCCCCGGGTACCCGCGTGGTTCTGGAGGCTCAGTCACCCTGCAAGGTCAACCTGCTGCTCAACACCCTTGGGCGGCGGGCCGATGGCTATCATGAGTTGGAGACGGTGTTCATGCCGGTTCCGTTGACGGACCGGCTGACCTTCGAGCGTGCCGGAGGGGGGGTGCAGTTGACGTGCAGCCATCCGGAGCTGCCCGTGGACGCCAACAATCTGGTGCATCGCGCGGCGACGCGTTTCCTGGCCGCGGCGGGGATGGAGACCGAGGGCCTCCGCATTCATCTCGAGAAGCGGCTTCCGCTCGCGGCCGGCATCGGGGGCGGCAGTGCGAATGCCGCGATCACGCTGCGTTCCTTGAATGCCTTGTTGGGCTCCCCACTGACCGTGGCTCGACTTCAGGAAATCGCCGCCGGCCTGGGCTCGGACGTGCCATTCTTCCTTCAGGATGCCCCGGCGCTGGCCACGGGCCGGGGTGAACGGGTCGAGGCGCTCGCTGGCGCGACTGCGTTGTCCGGGTGCGGGGTCCTGCTGGTCCATCCCGGGTTCGGGGTGTCCACCCCGTGGGCTTACCGGGCGCTGGCTGGCTACCCCGAGGCCCTCCAAGGGCGACCGGGGCGGGCCGCCGAACTGGCCCGAGGTTTGTTGGCCGGGGATCGGAACGGCGTGGTGGCCGGCCTGTACAACTCCCTCGAGGCCCCGGTGCTGGACAAGTATCCCCTGCTGCGGTTGTTCCAGGATTTCTTCCGGGCCGAAGGGGCCCTCGGCGCCCTCATGTCGGGCAGTGGCTCCACGACCTTCGCCGTCACGGCGAACCCGGCCGGGGCCGAGGCCCTGGCCGAGCGGTTCCGAGGCCGATTCGGGGACGCGAGCTGGCTGGCCACGACCGCCTGGTGACCCGGGCCTATTCTCGCCCCGCCGCGGCGATGAACGGCCGAATCTCCGACATCAAGCGCTCGAACCCTTCGAGCGTCACCTGCTGCGCCCCGTCGCTCCAGGCCTCGGAAGGATTGGGATGGACTTCGATGATGAGGGCATCGGCGCCCATGGCGACGGCTCCCTTGCACATGGCGGTGACGAGGCTGGCCTTTCCCGTCCCCTGGCTGGGGTCGATGACGACGGGAAGGTGCGTCTCCTGCTTCAGGATGGGCACCACGGAGAGGTCGAGGGTGTTGCGGGTGTAATTCTCGTAGGTCCGAATCCCGCGTTCGCAGAAGAGCAGTCCGGGATTGTCGTTGGCGAGGATGTACTCGCCGGCGAGCAGCCACTCCTCGATCCGCATGCTCATTCCCCGTTTCAGGAGCACCGGCTTGCCCGTGCGGGCGGCGGCGATGAGGAGCTGGAAGTTCTGTGCGTTGCGGGTACCGATCTGGAGGATGTCGGCGTACTCCGCGACGAGTTCGGCATGATTTTCGGAGAGCAGCTCGGTCACGACCGGAAGTCCGGTCTCCCGCCGGGCCTTCGCCAGCAGCTTGAGCCCCTTTTCTCCCATTCCCTGGAATTCGTACGGGGACGTGCGCGGTTTGAAGGCCCCGCCCCGGAGGATCGTGGCTCCCGCCTTCTTGACCGCGACGGCGGTACGCAGCAGCTGGTCTTCCCCCTCCACCGAACACGGGCCGGCCATGACCTGGAATTTCCTCCCCCCGATCACGACGCCCCGGGCGGTGACGGTGGAATCGACGGGATGCGCCTCCCGGCTGACCAGCTTGTAGCGTTTCTGGATCGGCGTGACCGACTCGACCTGGGGCCAGTTGACCAGCGGTTCGAGGGACGCATGGGTTTGTTCGTCGCCAATGGCGCCGATGACGGTCCGGGCGACGCCGCGCATGACGTGGGGCTGGTAGCCGAGTCTTCGGATTTCGCGGAGCACGGCGGTCTCCTCCTTGCGGGGCGTGTTGGGTTTGAGGACGATGATCATAGTGGGTTCTGGATGGAGCCGCAGGAAGGACCGCCGGAGGCAAAAAAAAGCCGCAGGCGGAGTACCTGCGGCGATTGGGTCGGATCGAGGGGATCAATCCGGCCGAACGCGCAGGCGGCGGGTAAAGGCGAAGAAGCCTTTCCCGGCCGGGCAACGATAGGCGGAACGGACGAATCTCATCGAACGGCGCAAGGGTAAGCACGCGATGCGCGGCACCGTCAATGCTCGGATGGCGGAGTGCACGCAGGGCCGCAGGGCGATGGACAAAGTCGATTGGGGCCCGCGACCGGCTCCCCGCCCTAGCGTCTGCGCGACGGCGGGCCGGGTCGCGGGGCGATCGAAGCAGGCGAATCGAGAGGCGAAGCCTGCGACTTGGCAGTCGCCGGCCCCACCTCGCAGTTCCACGCAGGACTTTGTCAACGGCCCTGCGCAGGGCCGGAGAAGTTTGCGCTGGCGCCAGGGAACCCGCGAACGCTTGGGTTCGGGAAATGGCACCGATGGAAACCGGGACGAACGCGGGGGACCCACTGGGGACGCTGCTGGCGGGGACGGGGCCGATCCTGGCGCTGGCTCCGATGCAGGATGTGACGGACCTGCCGTTTCTGCGGTTGATCGCGGGACGGGGCGGGGCGGACCTCTACTTCACCGAGTACTTCCGGGTCCACGCGACGGCCCAGATCGAGCGATACACGCTCCGATCCATCACCGAGAATCCCACCGGGCGCCCGATCATCGCGCAACTCATCGGGAACGATCCGGAGGCCCTGGCCCGGGCGGCGCGGGAGCTGGAGCGATATCCGGTGGCGGGCATCGATCTGAACCTGGGTTGCCCGGCGCCCATCGTGTACCGGAAGTGCGCCGGGGGCGGGCTGCTGCGCGTGCCGGCCCAGGTGGATCTCATTCTGGGCCGGATGCGCGATGCCGTCCGTGGACGATTCACGGTGAAGACGCGGATTGGCTTCGAGGACCCGGGGAGGTTCGACGAATTGCTGGGGGTCTTCGCGCGGCATGCGCTGGACCTCGTCACCGTGCATGGTCGAACGGTGCTGGAGATGTATCGACCGCTGGTGCACCACGACTGCATCGCGCGGGCGGTCGCGGCGCTCCGCTGTCCGGTGCTCGCGAACGGGGGCGTGGATTCGGTGGAAGGGGCGCGGGACGTGCTGCGCCTCACCGGGGCGCGTGGGCTGATGATCGGACGCGGGGCGATCCGGAATCCGTGGTTGTTCGGGCAGATTCGCGCGGCCCTGGGCGGGGCGACGCCGGGCTATCCAACGGGCCGGGAGGTCCTGGGGTATGTGCGGGCCTTGTGGGACACCACCTCGCCGCAGGGACTGAATCCGCCGAAACAGGTGCAGAAGCTGAAGAAGTACCTGAACTTCATCGGCGAGGGAGTGGAGCCCACGGGGCGGTTCCTGCACGAGATGCGCCGGGTGGCCACGGAGGCGGAGTTGTTCCGGGTGTGCGCGGCATGGCTGGAGCATGACGAGCCGATGCCGTTGGCGGCCCTGCGGGCCGGGACGTGACCGCGGAGAACCGCCCGTGATGAAGGTCTTTTGCCCTGCCGGATTTCGGGGCAGAATGGGGGCGGGATGGACCTCTCGATTCTCCTCTACGCGCTGGTTCTGCTCGTCCTGGCGGGCACGAGCTTCTGTTGCGCGTTGGCGGAAGGGGCCCTGTTTGCCCTGGGCCGATGGCAATTGCGTCGCCTGGCGGAGTCCGGTCCGGAGGGTACGCGGGTGGCGCGGCTCATGGAGCAACCAGAGGAAGTGCTGTCGGTGCTCTCGTTGGTGAACACCTTCGCGAACGGGATGCTGGTCGTGACGAGCCTGCGCTGGGCCTCGAACCGGGACTGGCGATTGGCCGGGGCGCTGGCGGCGATCTTCGTGGTGGTGCTGGTGGTGGGGGAGGTGCTGCCGAAGACGCTCGCGGTGCGGGCGCCGGAACGGTGGGCCATGGCCACCGCCCCCGCGGTGGCGCTGTTCCAGCGGTTGACGCGTCCGGCCCGGCGTCTGGGGCGGCACCTGCTGGAGGCCGTGACGGGCTGGCTGGCGCCGGGTGGAGCCCGCCCGGTGGCGATGACCGACGAGGAATACCGGGAATTGCTGGAGATGGCGGTGCAGCAGGGGGCGCTGGGTCATTCCGAGCAGGAGATCATCGCGGAACTCATCACGCTCGACCGCAAGCACGCGCGGGACGTGATGCGCCCGCGGGCCACGATGGCCTGCGTTTCCGACGCGGTGTCCCAGGAGGAACTGGTGGCCACCGCGCGGCGGCTCCGCCACCGGCGCCTGCCGATGTACGACGAAAGCCCCGACACGGTTGTCGGGGTGTTGAACGTGCCGCAGCTGCTGCTGGACCCGAAGCACGGGCTGGACGAGGCGGTGGAGTTCCCCTCGTTCGTGCCCGAGACGATGAACCTGTGGCAGTTGTTCCAGTCGCTGCAGCGCCAGAAGAGGAATCTCGCCATCGTGCTCGACGAGTTCGGGGCGGTGGCCGGCGTGGTGCGGATGGAGGACATCCTGGCGTTGGTTCTGGGGGACGTGTCCTCGGAGGGAAGCGAGCGCGGGTTCGTGTTCCAGCGCCTGGGGAAGGGCCGCTGGCGGACGAGCGGGTTGATGCGTCTGGACGACTTCCGCCGTGAACATCCGGCGTTGCCGTCCGTGGCCGAGGTGGAAACCCTCGGGGGACTGCTGCTCGCGCAACTGGACCGCGTGCCGGAGCGGGGCGAGCACGCGACGGTGCTGGGGTTGAAGCTGACCGCGGAGGTCGTGGACGAGCGCCGGGTGCGGGAACTGATCGTGGAGGTGGCGCCCCGATGAGGGATTGGATCGACATCGTGGCCTTGGTGATCGCCCTGGGCGTATCGTTCCTGCTCTCGGGCATGGAGGCGGGCGTGTTCGCGCTGAGTCGGTTCCGCGTGCGGCGCCTGGCCCGCCAGGGGGATGCGCGGGCGGAACGGCTGCAACGGTACCTCGAGTCGCCCGAGAGCTTCCTCTGGACGATCCTGGTGGGGAATTCGCTGGCGGCGCTGGTGGTGCTCACGCTCTGCACCCTGCGACTCGAGCGGTGGCTGGGGACGCGCCCGGGCGCGTTCATGGCGGGCATCGTGTTGGTGCTGCTGCTGCTGTATTTCTTCGCCGATCTGCTGCCGAAGGTCCTCTTCCGGCGCTACCCCAACCGCCTGTCCCTGATCGGAGTCGGGCCGTTCCGGGTCGTGCGCGCGGTGCTGGCGCCGGTGGTGGGCTTGACCGAACGGGTCTCGCGCCTGCTGCTGCGTTGGACGGGGGGACAGTCGTTTACCGGACGGCTGTTCGGAAGCCGGGCCGAACTGCGCCAGGTGATCGAGGAATCGGGTCCCACCCTCTCCCGCGAAAAGCTGGTGATGATCAACCGGATTTTGGATCTCGAAAACCTGCGGGTGCGCGACGTGATGACGCCGATGGAAAAGGCCGCCACGCTTCGCCTGGGGGATCGCGTGGCGGACCTGGTGGCGCTGGTGCGCGAACGCCAGGTGTCCTACGTGCCGTTGTGGGGCGATCCGGCCCCCTCGGAGCGGCGGGGGCGGGACGGACGCGGGCGGCGGGTCCTGGGGGTCGTGGCCCTGGCGCCGATCCTGTTCGAGGAGAAACTGGAATCGGCGCGGTCCCTGGCCGACTTCGTGCAACCGGCGCTGTACGTGGAGGAGACCACGCGTCTCGAGGATGCCCTGCGGACGATGCAGCGCGGGCGGCAACGGCTGGCCGTGGTGCTGGGACCGTCGGGGAAGGAAACGGGGGTGGTGACGATGAACGACATCCTGCGGGCGATGTTCGGGGAGGTCCGGGTATGATGGACGGGGCCTGGCACGAGGCGGGGCGGTTCGCCGGGAAGGCGGTGGCGGCCGTCGTCATCGTGGCGTTGAATGCCTTTTTCGTGGCCGCGGAGTTCGCGCTCGTCCGGGTGCGCGACACGCAGCTCCAGCCTCTCGCGGACCGGGGCAGCCGCCGGGCCGCGCTGGCGCGGCACATCATCCGGCACATCGACGCGTATCTGAGCACCTCGCAGCTCGGGATCACGCTGTGCGGATTGGGAATCGGCGCCCTGGTGGAGCCGTTGTTCGTGGAACTGCTGGAGCCGGTCTTCGCCTCGTTGGGGGTCGAATCGAAGGAACTGCGGCACAGCCTGGCCTTCGCCGTCGGGTTCGGCGTGAGTTCGTTCCTCCTCATCGCCCTGGGCGAGATCGCCCCGAAATCGCTGGCCCTGCGGCGCAGCGTGCCGGTCTCCCTGGTGGTGTCGCATCCGCTGTGGCTGGTGTACTGGACCTTCTTCCCGTTCATCTGGCTGCTGAATCGGACGGCGCAATGGGCGCTGGACCGGATCGGAATCGGGGCGCCGTCGGAGGCCGATCAGGTCCATTCCGAGGAAGAACTGCGCCTGATGTTCGTGACGGCGCAGCGGCACCATGGCGGCACGACCCTCGGTCGGGACATCGTGCTCAATGCCCTGGCCCTGCGTCGGCGACAGGTGCGCGACGTGATGCAGCCGCGTCCGGAGATCGTGGGGTTCGACACTGCCGCCACCCTCGCGGAGTGCGTCAAGCTGGCCGAGGAGACCCGCTACTCCCGGTTCCCGCTGTGCGAGGGCGGGGATTTGGACCGCACGGTGGGCGTGGTGCACATCAAGGACCTGCACGCCCAGGTGGAACGGGGTCGTCCGGCGGGCCAGTTGCGCGCGGTCGCCCGGCGGGTGATCTACGTGCCGGAGATGGCGCGGCTGGAGCGCGTGCTGCAATTCCTCCTGGAAGGGCGGCTGCACATGGCGGTCGTCGTCGACGAGTACGGCAGCACGGTGGGATTGGTGACGCTCGAGAACATCCTCGAGGTGCTCGTGGGCCAGATCCAGGACGAGTTCGACCAGGAGAAGCCGTTGGCGCAGGCACTGGACGACTCGACCTGGGAAATTGCCGGGAACCTTCCGGTGCACGAGTTGTCGCGCCTGGCCGGGGAACCCCTCGCGGTGCCGGGCGTGAGTTCGGCGAGCGGTTGGGTGACGCACCGGCTGGGGGGCTTTCCGCGCGAGGGCGACACGGTGCCGCTCGGCGCGTTCATCCTGCGCGTCGAGGAAACCCGGGGCGCGCGGGTTTCCCGGCTGAAACTGACCCGCACGGGTCCCGCGCCCTCTCCTTCGCATGATTCGCCTCGTTCTGTGGGACATTGACGGAACCCTCATCGCGTCCGGGGGCGCGGGATTGCACGCGTTCGCAGCCGTGGCCGCGTCGGCTTTCGAGCGCCCGGGGGGCACTTCGGGGCTGAGTTTTGCCGGGCGCACGGATTATTCCATCGTGCGCGAGTTCTTCGCGGCGCATGGCATCGAGCCGTCCCCGGATCGGTTCGAACGGTTTCTCGGGGACTACGTGCACTGGCTGGACCACTACCTCGGACGGTTGGCCGGACGGGTCCTGCCGGGGGTGCGGGAGTGGCTGGACGGGATTCGAGCCCTGCCGGAAGCCCCGGTACAGGGCTTGTTGACGGGGAACATCCGACTCGGCGCGGAGATCAAGCTGCGGCACTTCGGTTTGTGGGACGAGTTCGAGCTCGAGCTCGGGGCGTTCGCCGACGATCACGAGGACCGCAATCGATTGGCGGCCATCGCGCGGGACCGGGGCGCAAGGCGCCTGGGTGGGGACCTGCGCGGCGAGGAGATCCTCGTGATCGGGGACACGCCGTTGGACATCGCGTGCGCCCGGGCCATCGGAGCACGGTGCCTCGCCGTGGCCACGGGCGGAGTGCCGCTCGCGACGCTGCTCGAGCATCGCCCGGACTGGGTCGTGCCCGACCTGCTGGCGGCGAGCCCGGCCGCCATCTGCCGGTGACGCGGGGATTCAGGCTCCGGGTTCCGGCTGCCGGCTGGCATTGCTCGAGGCCGGGGCGGTAGCCTTGAGGCCATGGCAACGAAGGGACTCGAACCGAAGCTGAAGCTGGCGGTGGGAGATCCGGCGCCCGAATTCACGGCGCCGGCGAGCGGTGGCCGGGAGCTTTCCCTGACGCAGTTTCGCGGGCAGTGGGTGGTGCTTTACTTCTATCCCAAGGACGACACCCCGGGTTGCACGAAGGAGGCCTGCGGCTTCCGGGACGGGCACGCCGGGTTCGCGAGCCGGGGAGCCGTGGTCCTGGGGGTCAGTCCGGACTCCGCGAAGCGACACGACAAATTCGTGGAGAAATTCGGCCTGCCGTTCGTGCTGGTGTCCGACGCGGAACATCGCATTGCCGAAGCCTACGGAGTCTGGGGCGAGAAGAAGTTCATGGGACGGACCTATCAGGGCGTCCACCGCGTGACCTTTCTGATCGGGCGCGACGGACGCATCGCGCGGATCTGGCCGGCGGTGAAGCCGGAGCTCCATGCCGCGGAGGTCCTGGAGGCCCTGGGGACCGCGTGACCGCTGCCGGGGAACGGTGTCCGGGGTCAGACATGAACATTCTACATTTCGGTCGTGGAGGAGTCTGCACGATCTCGTGCCCGACCGGCGGCCCCGGGTTCGGGCACGAAACGTCGGGGGTCGTGGTTTGACCCACTGCCCCACTGCTCGCGGAATCGGCTAGGCGCGGGGCGTCCGGGCCTGGATGCGGATGCTCTGGTTCCAGGGTTGGGCCGTGATCTGAATGCTGGGGGGAAGGGACGGGGCGGCGGTGGCGAAGTGAAAATCCAGAACGGCGAAGTGCAGCCGCTCCGGGTCCGGTTGGCCCACGTTGACGACCGTGGTATTGCCCAACCGGGCGTGCCAGCGCCCGGTGCGCTTGGGGGAGGTGTGGTCGTGCCCGCAGAGAAAGACGCGCGGCTGATAGCGGTGAATCGCGAGGGCCCATTCCGGATGTCCCGCCACGGGACCACTGGGGACGCTCAACACGGTCCCGAACGGCGGTTCGTGCGCAATCCACAGGGTGCGCCCGGCCGGCCCCAGCGGGCTCACGAGACCGGGGAGCCAGTCGTCCGGATGGCCCGGCAGGGGCGCCTTGTTCGCGGTAAACGCGGCGTGATCGCCGAAGAGCGAGGGAAAGCCGACGAGGATCAGCGGTCCGATGGCATGGCTCTCGCCGTGCAGGGAGATGGGCGGGCGTCCGCGGGAATCCAGTTCGGCCGCGAAGGCCTGGTAATTGCGATTCTCGTGATTCCCCCGCGTGACGACGATCTGGGGCGCCGCCAGTTCGGCGACGACCGCCGCGCATTCCACCTGCGAGAGCCGCGTCGTCGCCGCCCGGGACGCGTCGAGGAAATCACCGGCCAGCACGACCGCATCGGGCCCGATCTGGCGCGTCGCCTCGGCGAGTTGGCGGTAGAGCGCCGGGTTCTGGTGCAGATCCGTGGCGGTGAGGATGCGGACTCGACGGGTCTCGGGCGGCGTCGGCACCGCTTCGGACGGGGTGGTACGCGGACGGTGGGTGGGGGAAGGTAAGGGCGCCACGAAACGTGTCGGAAGGTATCCGCGATCCCCCCCGGGGGGACAAGCACTCGGTGCCGGAACCGGGTGGCCGCGGCAGCGGCGCAACATGCGCGTAGAGGCCGGCCATGGCCCCCCATCCCATCCCCGGATCAAAGGAACCACGGTAGACACCGAACACATGAAACCCGAGGCGGAGCTGGGGCGTTCGGGAAACGGCCTCGTCGCGGATGCCGGAGTGGGCAGGACGGTGCCTTCTCGGGTTTTGGATGTGTTTCGTGGCTCGAGGGTCTTCGGTGGTTCTTCGAGGCGGCGGTGATCCTGGACGGACGGACGGGCTGGCGGGCGGGGCTCGGCCCGGCTAGGATGCCGGTCCTTTCCCATGAATTCGTTCACGAAGCTTCCCCACGCGTGTTTCCTGGCGGCCGTGCTGGTGTTGGTGTCGGCGGGTACCCCCACCCATGCCGAGGTGGGCCCGCCCGTACTGCTGTGGCCCGAGGGTGCCCCGGGCGCGCTGGGAACGGACGAGAAGGATCGCCCGACCCTGACTCCGTATCTGGCGGAGGCGGGCAGGATGACGGGCGCGGCCGTCGTGGTGTGTCCGGGGGGTGGGTATGGAGGACTGGCACCGCACGAGGGGAAGGACTACGCGATCTGGCTCAACGAACTGGGAATCCATGCCTTCGTGCTGAAGTACCGGTTGGGCAGCCACGGCTACCGGCACCCACGCATGCTCGAGGACGCGGCCCGCGCCGTTCGGTTGGTGCGGCATCGGGCCGGCGAGTGGAAGGTGGACGTGCAGCGGGTGGGCATCATGGGCTCGTCGGCAGGCGGACATCTGGCGTCGACGCTGCTGACGCACTTCGACGCGGGCACGCCCGACGCGGCGGATGCCGTGGATCGGCACTCCTCGCGTCCCGACCTGGGCATCCTCTGCTATCCGGTGATCACCTTCGGCGAGTTCACCCACGCGGGATCCCGGCGGAATCTGCTGGGCGAGAACCCGGCCCCGGACCTGGTCGAGCTGCTCTCGAACGAGAAGCAGGTGACACCGCGGACCCCGCCGACGTTCGTCTGGCACACCGCGGAGGACCAGGCGGTGCCGGTGGAGAACGCGTTGCTCTTCGCCCAGGCGCTCCGGAGGAACAAGGTGCCGTTCGATTTGCACGTGTACGAGAAGGGGCGCCATGGGATCGGACTGGCCAACGGGCACGCGTGGACGAAGGACCTGACCTTCTGGCTGGGCGAACGCGGGTTTCTGAGGAAGTAGCCCACGGCGGGCGAGGACCTCGCACCGGGGGTCGTTGACGGACGCGGCTCGACGGGCGGAGGGCAGGTCGGCAAGGTCGGGCCGGTGTTGCGGTGGCCCTTCGAGTTCATGCTGGCGCTTCGGTATTTACGACCGAAGCGCACCTTCGTTTCCGTGATCACCCTGATCGCGGTCGTGGGCGTGACGCTGGGCGTGACCGTGTTGATCGTCGTGATGTCGGTCATGACGGGCTTCGGGGAGCAGTTGCGGGAACGACTGCTCGGATTCAACCCCCACCTGACCATCCGTCGCCCGGCCGCGAACATCGTTGGATACCCCGAAATCCTCGCCCTGGTCCGCACCCATCCGGATGTCGTCTCGGCCTCGCCGCTGGTGGAGGGGCCGGTCCTGCTGGAGCGCCCCGCCGAGAAGGGGGCGATGGTGCTGACGCCGCTGCTGCGGGGGGTGGATCCGAAGACGGTGAACGACGCGGGTTCGATGCTGAAGAACATCCGGCTGGGCACGAACGACCTGCGGGGCAAGTCCCTGTTCGTCGGGTGGGAACTGGCCCGGCAGCTCGACGTGAAGCCAGGAGACATCGTGAACATCCTGCCACCCGGGTTGGCCGGACGCATGTCCTCGCAGTGGCGCCGGAGCCAGGAGGAGGGCGCGGAGGAGGTCTACGTGCCGACGGAGTTCGTGGTGCGGGGCATCTTCGACGCCGGCTATTACGAGTACAACATGGCCTACATCGCGACCTCGCTGTCGTACGCGCAGGACCTCTACGGACTGGAGGACGCGGTGCATGCGGTGACCGTGCAGTTGCGCGACCCCATGTCGGTGGACCGCGTGCGCCGGGATCTGGCGCCGATGCTGGGAATGGACTTCGACATCACGACGTGGATCGAGGACAAGGGCGAACTGATCCAGGCGGTGGCGGTGGAGAAGAAGGTGATGTTCATCGTGCTCTTCTTCGTGATGATCGTGGCCGCCTTCGGCATCACCAGCACGCTGATCACCTCCGTGGTGCAGAAGACCCGCGAGATCGGCGTGTTGAAGGCGCTCGGCTGCACCAACGGGCAGGTGTCCTGGCTCTTCCTCAGTCAAAGCCTCCTCGTCGGCGTGCTCGGGGTGGCGGCCGGGCTGGGATTGGGGTTGGCCGCCGTCGAGTACCGCAACGAGTTCCTGGAACTCATGCGGCAGTGGACGGGGCTCGAGTTGTTTCCGGCGAGCATCTATGGATTCGGGAAGCTGCCGGCCCGAATCGTGCCGGCCGACGTGGCGATGATCTGCGGAAGCGCGCTGGTGATTTGTCTCATCGCGGGGGTGCTCCCCGCCTGGAACGCGGGCCGGCTGCAACCGGTCGACGCCTTGCGGCATGACTGAGCGTCCACCCAAAACGCCGGAGCCCCTGTTGGTCGCTCGCGGCCTGCGCAAGACGTACCGGATCGGACGCCGGCAGGTGGAGGTCCTCCGCGGGATCTCGTTCGAGGTGACCGAGGGCGACTTCCTGGCGTTGCGCGGAGCCTCGGGTTCGGGAAAAAGCACGCTCCTGCACCTGTTGGGGGGGCTGGACCTGCCGGATGCGGGCCACATTCGGTTTGCCGGCGAGGAACTCAGCTCCTATTCGGCCTCCCGCCTGGCCTCCTTTCGGAACCGCCAGGTGAGCTTCGTGTTCCAATCGTATCATCTTTTGCCGGAGTTGGATGCCCTCGAGAATGTCGGCCTGCCGGCGCGCATCGGGCGGCGTCCGGCCGGCGAGGTGGCGAAGCGGGCGACGCTCCTGCTGGAGCGGGTGGGCCTGGCGCATCGTCTGGACCATCGGCCCGCCGAGCTCTCGGGCGGCGAACAGCAACGGGTCGCCATCGCCCGGGCGCTGATCAACGAGCCGCGCCTCCTGCTCGCGGACGAGCCCACGGGGAACCTCGATTCCCACACCGGCTCGGACATCCTGGACCTGCTGTGCTCCCTGCAGCGGGAAAACGGCATGACATTGGTGATGGTGACCCACGACGCGCGAATCGCGGCCCGGGCGCCGCGGGTCCTCGAATTGGAGGACGGCCTGGTGCGGCACGAGGGCGGCCCGGCCTGAGCGGCGCCCACCTCCCGCCCGCATCCGCCTTGCGTCGTGTCGGAAGCGTGGCCTAGCGTGCGCCCCGCAAGAGATGAAGATCTACATCGACGGCCAGTACTTCGACGAAGGCGCCGCCAAGATATCGGTTTTTGACCATGGGCTGTTGTACGGCGACGGGGTTTTCGAGGGCATCCGGGCCTACAACGGGCGGGTGTTCAAGCTCAAGGAGCACATCGACCGGCTGTTTTATTCCGCCAAGGCCATCCTGCTGACGATTCCCGTTCCCCACGCCGAACTGTGCGAGGCGGTCCTGGAAACCTGCCGCCGCAACGAGGTGCGGGACGGGTACATCCGACTGGTCGTGACCCGCGGCGTCGGCACCCTCGGATTGAATCCCAACAAGTGCGGGCGCCCTTCGATCATCGTCATCGCGGGCAAGATCCAGCTGTACCCGCCGGAATTCTACGAGCAGGGACTCACCATCGTGACGGTGCCGACGACGCGGAACCTCCACAGCGCGCTGAATCCCGCGATCAAGTCCCTCAACTACCTCAACAACATCCTCGCCAAGATCGAGGCCAACAATGCCGGCTGCGAGGAGGCGATCATGCTGAACTCCGAGGGCTACGTGGCCGAATGCACCGGGGATAACCTGTTTCTCGTCCGGGGCCGGGAAATGGTGACCCCCCCGCTCTCCGCCGGAGCGCTCTACGGCATCACCCGCGGAACCGTCATGGACCTCGCCCGGGGCATGGGCATGCCCGTCGCCGAACCCCAGTTGACGAGGTACGACGTCTTCAACGCCGACGAATGCTTCCTGACCGGGACCGGCGCCGAACTCATTCCCGTGGTCAAGGTCGACGGACGGGTGATCGGCAACGGCACGCCCGGTCCGGTGACCCGCGAACTCGTCCGGGCATACCACGCCTTGACGAATTCGACCGGGGCACCGATATACCCCTGACCGGATGACCGTCGCGCCGCAGCATCGGTACGGAACGCAGGTCGAACCAGGCGACGGGGGGCACCCAGCCCGTCGGGACCCCGCAGCCCATTCAGGACGAAATACCCGCCGTCCACGCCGGGATTGGCGAAATGCTCCGGCGGGTCCATCTTGGGGCGGTTGAGTTGACGTCATGCTTTGCAGCATCTGCCAGAAAAACGAAGCCAAGGTCCACCTGACGCAGATTGTCGATGACAAGATGCACAAGATCGACCTGTGCGAGGAGTGTTCCAAGGCCAAGGGCGTGACCGACCCGGCCGGCTTCTCCCTCGCGGATCTGCTGCTCGGTCTGGGCTCCCCGGCGGCGGCGGCCGCGGCCGCGGCGGCGCCCGAATCGGAATCCCGACCTGCCGGCAAACCCGGCGAAGCCACCTGCCCGGGGTGCGGCCTCGGCCAGTCGGACTTCAAGAAGTCGGGGAGGTTCGGCTGTCCCCAGTGCTATCAGACCTTTTCTGAAGGCCTCCCCGCCATGCTCAAGACCATGCACCGTGGGCTCCGCCACATCGGCAAGACCCCGCGCGGACAGAAGCCCAAGCGGGAGCCCGTCGATCTCCTGAAACAACTCGCGCGCAAGCTCGAGAAGGCCATCCAGTCCGAGGACTTCGAGACGGCCGCCCAATTGCGCGACCAGATCCGGGCGCTCAAGCAGCAAACGGCCGGAAGCACCCCCTGACCCATGCCGGCCGACCTCTTCCAATTCCTTTCCCCCGCGTCCGAAGCGGTCCGCCGCACCGGACCCGAGGACCAGATCGTGTTCTCGAGCCGCGTCCGGCTTGCCCGCAACATCCAGGGCTTCTCCTTTCCCGGCTGGGCCAAGAAGGGCGAACGGGTCAAGTGCCTCGACGTGTTGCGCGGTGCCGTCGAACAGCTGCCCCTCATGTCCGGCGGGTTCGTCGAAACCATGGACAATCTGGGCGGCGTCGAGAAACAGATCCTCGTCGAACGCCATCTGATCAGCCGCGAGCACGCCGCGCGCAGCGGCGGGAGCGGCATCGTGATCGACCGTTCCGAGTCGCTGTGCGTGATGATCAACGAGGAGGATCACCTCCGGATGCAGGCGCTCCGCCCCGGCTTCCAGCTGCGCGAGGCCTGGCAGGCCGTCGACGAGGCCGATACCGCCCTGGAAAGCCGGGTTCCCTTCGCCTTTCATCCCGACCTCGGCTACCTCACCGCCTGCCCCACGAACGTCGGTACCGGCATTCGGGTGAGCGCCATGCTCCACCTGCCGGGGTTGGTCCTGATCGAATGGATCAACCAGACCATCCAGTCCGTGAACAAGCTGGGGCTCGCCGTTCGGGGCCTGTACGGCGAGGGCACCGAGGCGCTGGGCAACATCTTCCAGGTGTCCAACCAGATGACTCTCGGCGAGACCGAGCCCGAGATCCTGGAGCGTCTGAGCAAGGTGGTGAAGCAGATGATCCTGCAGGAAACCAACGCCCGGCAGAAGCTGCTCGAGGAAAAACCCAAGGTCCTCCTCAACCACATCGGACGTGCCTTCGGCGTCCTCGCCCATGCCCACAGCATCTCCTCCAAGGAGGCGATGAACCTGCTTTCCCTCGTCCGGCTGGCCCACGACCTGAACCTCTTCCCCGGCGTTCCCCGGGCCTTGTTCGACGAACTGCTGCTCACGACCCAGCCCGCCCACCTCCAGCGTTCGCACACCGGCAAGCTGGGGGCCGACGAGCGGGACGTGCTTCGTGCCGATCTCCTGCGGGAATGTCTCAAGGAGGTGCCGCGGCCCGTGGTGCCGGCGGTCGTTCCCCCACCCCCATCCCCCCCCTCGACCACGCCCACCCCCACGCCGCCGGAGGCGTCCGGAGAGCCGCCTGCTGCCTGATCACCCACTTTTATGAGCGATGAAGCGATGAACAACTTTACGCCCCGTGCCCAGCAGGTGCTGGCGCTGGCGCGGAAGGAGGCCGACCGTTTCAACCACAACTTCGTCGGTACCGAGCACCTCCTGCTCGGGCTGATCAAGCTGGGCCAGGGCGTGGCCGTGAACGTCCTTCAGAAAATGGGTCTCGACCTCGAAACCGTCCGACTCGAGGTCGAAAAACAGGTCGGGACCGGTCCCGACCAGAAGGTGCTCGGCAACATCCCCTACACCCCCCGCGTCAAGAAGGTCCTGTCCCTCGCCGCCAAGGAAGCCAAGGCCCTCTCCCATACCTACGTCGGGACCGAGCACATCCTCCTCGGCCTCCTCCGCGAGGGCGACGGCGTCGCCGCCCGGGTTCTCAAGAGCCTGGACGTCGACATCGAGCAGACCCGCCAGGAGATTCTTAAGGAGCTCGATCCCAACTTCGCCGCCCAGGAGGAAGCCTCCGCCGCCGGCGACGCTGCCGGCGCCGGCGCCGCGCCCTCCGGAGGCGAGAAGCCCGAAAAGAAGGGCGAACTCCGTACCCCGGCCCTCAAGGCCTTCGGACGCGACCTCACCGAGATCGCGCGCAAGGGCGAGATGGACC
>CAZSOV010000164.1:0-17058 GCA_964608505.1 uncultured Verrucomicrobiota bacterium | reverse complement strand
GAACTGGGCCCTCCTCGTGGGGTCGGTGCCGCGCAAGCAGGGCATGGAACGGAAGGACCTGCTGGGCATCAACGGGAAGATCTTCGTGGGCCAGGGTCAGGCCATCCAGCGCAACGCGGCCAGCGATGTCCGCATCCTCGTGGTGGGCAACCCGTGCAACACCAACTGCCTGATCGCGATGAACAACGCGCGGGCCATTCCGGCGGAGCGCTGGCTGGCCATGACGCGGCTCGACGAGAACCGGGCCAAGGCGCAGCTCGCGAAGAAGGCCAGCGTCGACATCACCGCCGTCACCAACCTCGCCGTCTGGGGCAATCACAGTTCCACGATGTTCCCCGACTTCTACAACGCCCGCATTCACGGGAAGCCGGTGACCGACGCGATCGGCCATCACGAATGGCTCCACGGCGAGTTCATCAGCACCGTGCAGCAGCGCGGCGCCGCCATCATCAAGGCCCGCGGCCTGTCCTCCGCCGCGTCCGCCGCCAATGCGGTCGTCGACACGGTCCGTTCCGTCGTGAACCCCACGCCGTCCGGCGACTGGACGAGCGTGTGCGTGACGGCCGACGGAAGCTACGGCCTCGACAAGGGATTAATCTGCTCGTTCCCGATCCGGAGCGACGGCAAGAAGCTGGAGATCGTCCAAGGCGTTCCGGTCAACGATTTCGCCCGTCAGAAGATCGCGGTCACCGTGAACGAGCTGAAGGAGGAGCGCGAGATGGTGAAGGAGTTGATCCCGGCCTGAACGGGGTTTCTCCCGGGTGAGCCGGCGAGGCCAGGCGGGCCTCCCGGCCCCTTTCGTTCGCGACCGGCAGGTCGGTGATCCGCACCGGGGCATCCAACCGCCCCGGATCGGGTTCGGCCCCCTGTCGGCGCCGCCGGTGCGAGGCACTTCGTCCCGCGCAGGCAACCCCGCCGTGGCACCCGGATGCATCTCCTGCTCCCCCTGATCGCGGCCGTCGCATTCGCGTTCGGCTCGATTGTCTTCAAACGCGCGTTCCGGGAGGGGGCGGGCGTGGTCCATGCCGTCGTCGTCAACAACGTGGCCCTGGGCATCCTGTTCCTGCCCCTGCTCCTCCTCGAGACCCGTCCGATTCCCTGGGACCAGCTTCACCGCCCCTTCATCACCGCGCTCGCCTTCGTCGTCGGACACCTGCTCAACGTGGTCTCGCTCCGTGTCGGCGACGTGTCGGTCGCCACGCCGTTGCTGGGCTCGAAGATCATTTTCGTCGCGCTCGCGGGCTGGTTCCTCTTCGGCGTCGAACTCGGTGGCGCCCAGTGGACGGCGGCGGTGCTGGCGACTGTGGGCGTCGCGGTCATGGGATTCACCGACGTCGGCCCCGGCCGGCGCCGGGGGCTGACCACCGCCACGGCGCTGGGCTGCGCGGCGGCCTTCGCCCTCACCGACCTCACGATCCAGGTCTGGGGCTCCGATTTTGGCACCTTCAGCTATCTCGCGCTGCAATTCGCCGCCCTGGGCCTGCTCTCGCTGCTCGTGCTGCCGGTCTTCGGGGTCGCGTCGCTGCGCGCGCCCCGGTCGGCCTGGCGGTGGATCGCCCTCGCGGCCCTGTTGTCCGGCCTCCAGGCCGTCCTGGTCACCGGCACCATCTCCGTCTGGCGGGATGCCGCCGGCACCAACATCGTCTACGCCACGCGCGGACTCTGGAGCATCGTCCTCGTGTGGTTCCTCGGACGCTGGCTGCGCAACGACGAACGCCAGACCGCCGGGGCCCGTCGCATGGGAGTCCGGCTGGTCGGAGGCGGACTGATCCTGTCCGCCGTATTCCTCGCCGTCCGCGCCGGCAACCGATAGCCGATTCGCCCCCTCCCGGGGACCTCCCTTACCGGCCCCCTGAGCCCCGGCTCGCGGAACTCCGCACCGCCTCGCCGATGGCGCACAGGGTTCCCTGGAAGAAGTGTCGGAAACGGAATTCCAGGGTGCCCGAAACGAGGTCCGGAGTCAGTTCCGCCCAGCCCTCGATGAGGCCGGTGCCCAGCCCGCCGGACATCCCCGAGAATTCGAAGGGGCCCGTCCCCCCGGAAATCACCTCGAAGGTGCCGGTGTAGACCACGGTGGTTGGCCCCACGAACACGCCGTGCAGCGCGAACCGGATTCGAAGCTCGTTCCGCGAGGCCGTCGTCGTCACCCCGATGCCCGCCGTGTCGAGCCAGGTCCAGCCATCCGTCTCCCGGACGCCCAGGCTCAGATCTTCGAAAACCTGGGTTCCGGGACCCAGGGGATGCGACCGCACGACCGCCCCCGCCGTGGGATGCTGCAAATCCAACCCGCTGACCACCGTGCCCGCCACCTCGCCCAGATACGGGATGTCGCGGGCCGCCACGGGTGGCCCCGCGGCGGCGCTGCCAAAGAGAAACACGGACGCCAGCAGCCCGAGGCACGATCGAAGCCCGGCGCGGTGGGTGAGGGAACGGGTGGAGTTCATGGAGGAGAGGCCTCCGGCCCGGCGCAAGGCGGTCCGATGCCACCCCCGCACCCGCGGTCCGTGGCGTCCGCCGAAGAGTCGCATCGCCGGACGTGTCGTCGTCCACCCCTGCGCCGGGTTCGGAAGACCGCGAAGAGTCCGAAACCGGGGGCCCTGCGGCTATCGGACAAACCGCTACGCAGATGGCCTAGGAATGGTTCCCCAAGCCCCCGCCGGCTCGGTACCGCCGCCCGCCCCCCCGGGGCGACATGGAGCCATCGCCGCGGGGTGGCCCGTCACCCGACAAAACAAAAAACCGGGGCCCGTCGAGGGCCCCGGTCGAAGGAGATACCGCAGGTTCTAGGGCTTGATCAGCCGGTAGAACTGCGCGCCGCCTGCGGGCGAGACCGTGACCTTGTTCAGGCCGCCCTCGACGGTGGGCGCGGTGCCGACGGCGGTCCAGGTCGCGGGGGCGATGGCGGGCGAGCTCTGAAGCTGGAAGCCCGCGGCGCTGGAGCTCCAGGACAACGCGAGCGCGGCACCGGAACGCGCCACCCCCAGGGTGGGCGGCGTCGCGGGGGCGAGATGCGACGACGTGATCGAGAGCGACGCCAGATAGGTGACGCCCGGGTTGCTGGTGTACACCGCCAGAAAGGCGTCCGCCGCGGGCGAGTACGCGATCTTGTGGTAGTTCACCGTGGTCCCCAATCCGCCCGGGGAATCGGCGAGCACGTAGGGCGCCGGCAACTGACCGGGCATGGGTTTGCCATCCGGCCCAAGCACGATGAACGCGTACGATTCGGGGATCCCGATCACGCTGCCCGTCGCGTTGAAGCCCAGCACGAAGGCCCCGCTGCCGGGATCGACGGCGAGTTGCGGATGCTGGTGGTTGAGCGGGTTGCCACTCGCTCCGGCGAGGTACGAAACCTCGGGCTGGGCCTCGGTGAAGACGAACGTCGGCGCCGTGCCAAGGCTGTAGTACGACAACTCGCCTGCCGCGGTGCCGTTGCCCGCGTCGTAGGCCGTGATCAACTGGCCGTTGAACGGATTCTCGATGGACGCCGGATGACCCTCGGCCCTTCCCGCGGGCAGCCCGTTGCCCAGGGGTTGTTCCGCGCGGACCACCAGCTTGTTCGACGCGTCCGGCGCGGAATCGATGATCGATCCGACCACCCGGTTGCCTAGGGTTCCGGTGGAACCGTTCGAGTTGTCGGTGTTGCTGAGGTACAGGAAGGCGTCCCGGTCCGGCAGGTACGCGACGTCGGGATCATCCTCGTCGCCGATCTGCTGCAACAGGTCGACCCGGGTGTAATCCGGCGTGATCAGCTTACCGGTCTTGTCGTAGAGCACCCCCACCGTGCCCTCGCCTTCGCCGGCGAACTTGCGCTCGGCGATGATCAGGAAATTCCCGTTCTTCGTGCTCACGGCGACCGAGACGTCGTCGTAGGACTGGTCGGTGTCGGGGTCGTGCGCCCAGGCCTTGACCGTCGGGGCGCCGCCGCCCGCGGGCGAATTCACGAGCGCGATGAGGGGCACGTCGAGACCGTTCCCGGTGTAAGCGCGGCCCGTGGCCACGACGACGTATTGCTTGGTCACCGGATTGTACCGGACGTCCGTGCGATTCAGGGTGCCGCCCGGAACTCCCATGATCGCGATGGGCTCGCCGATCGGGGCCAGCGTTCGCGGATCATAGAACCGGCCCACCATCACCATCGCCGCCGGGCCCTGCGTGATCGGGTCCGTCAATCCCGCGGGGTTGGTCGAGTCGATGCTCGTGACCAGGATCTCCGGGGCGTCGGTGTTGATCCCGATGCCGGCTTCCTTCGCGACCACGCCCTCGCCCGAGGCGACCACCGGGCCCTGGCTCCGCATCCGCGGCCCGTCGGGCATGGCGAGCGGCTCCTTGAAATCGATCCACGCCACGTAGAAGTTCGCATCCGCGAGGTCCGCCGTGGTGTCCGTCGTCGTCTTGCGCGCCTGCACCACGAACTTCCCGTTCTTGTACTCGTACGACAGAAACGCGCGCGAGGCCATCGGCACCGAGGTCCCGCTCTCCGCGTCGGCGACCTGGAGCAGGAGGGTGCCGTCGGCGCCGGTCTTGCCGGGAATCGTCAGTTCGTACGTGCCCGTGCCGGTCCGGCTGACGGTGAACTGACCGGTCGCCTTGCGCTTGGACCCGTTCGAACCGACGATGTGTCCACCCACCAGTCGCGGGGCGTCGAACGGAACGTAGACGAACTGGAATTCCGACTGTCCCGCCGCGGCGAGGGTCTCCGCATCGGTCGCCGAGTCCTCGCGGATGGTCACGATCCAGCCCGTCGCGGCCTCGTTCGGCACCACGCCGACGATGTTCACGTCGCTTCCTCCGTCCGACGTCGCCGCGAAGAGCATGCCGTCCTCGAGCGCGTTGACGCCGGGAATGGCCAACTGCGCCAGACCTCCCCACGTGGCGCTGCCCTCGGGGAATTCCGTCCACTTCACCAACCCCGCTCCCAGGCCCGCCGCATGATTCGCGGCCCCGGTCCACGCCGAGGCCCCCTCCGCTCCGGGCCCCGCCACGTCGCCGCCCAACCAGCCCTGGTCGAACGGGAACCAGATCACGGAAAACGCGAAATTGGCCTCGGGACTCGAGCCATGCGTGCCCGCGCGCCCGGTATTGATGTCGAGCTGTCCCGTGCCGAAGGAGCCGTCGTTCATGGCGTACCCGGGTCCCGAGGAGGCCCAGGAGACGCCGACGGTCGGAAACAACGGACCTTCGCCGTCATTCCAATCAATGGGGCCGTTCTGCCGCGCCGTGACCAGCACCGCGCCGAAGGCCGCACTGGGACGCCACGCCTGGCTGGCCGCCACGCCCGCCGCCGAATCGCCGAACTCGATGAACCCCTGCCCGAGGTTCCCGAGCGCGGCCGCCGGGTTGCCGGGCGCCAGGCGCACCGCGAAATCGCCCCGGTTGTACCGGTTCACCGTCCACGGAATCGGACCGTGACCGTCGAGACCCGTCACTTCGACGTTGCTGTTGAACGTCGTGCTGCCCTTGGCGAGCACGTTCACCCCGGACACGGACGTGTTCGGGAACGGCCCCGGCGCGCCGCCGTCCGCGGGGATCTGCGGCGCCGGCCCGGCGGGCGCCGCCACCAGCGGCAACGCGAGCCACAGCGCGACGGCGGATGCCGTGACCACGGGACGGGGGTGGAGGTTTTGTCGGCCAAAGCCGCCCGAGCGGCGCCGCAGGATGGATTTCAGGGAATTCATGGGGACAATGGAAAAATGGGAGTGCTGAGTTCGGACCGGAGTTCGCCCGCAACCATGACCGGTTTTGAAGGCCAAGGATAGAACTCCGTGGCCGTCGGGATAACGAATCGTCCGGTTCCAAGTAGAGATTCGCCGCCGGCCCGCCCCGGCTCAAGCCCCGCCCCGTGCCAAGTCGGTGACGTTCCCAGGCGCTCGGCCCCGGGCCACCCCGTTCGCCAAGATTGAATCGGTGCCTTTTCCCCGCTTCCTTTTCCCGATAGGCTGCCCCGACATGGCTGCACTGCCGGCACCTGCAACCCGAGTCAAACTAGGACGCAACGACCCCTGCCCCAGCGGCGCCGGGGTGAAAATCAAGAAATGTCTGATCGCCCACCCCGTCCTCTCCCTCGACGCCCCCATCGGGGCGATCTGGTGGGTTTGTGACCGCTGGCAGGCCACCGCACCCGCTCCCGTCGACCTCCTCCTGGCCCTGCCCTTTGCGGGCAAGCCCGATGCCGCCAAGCTGGCGGTCGTGGAGCATGCCCTCTGGGAGATGCCTCTCGACGCCGTCCCGTGGGACGCCGTGCTCCGCAACCTCGCCAAGGCAGGTCGCGCCGACGTCCCCGGACTGCTCGCGCGGATTCTGGACCGGATCGGCACCGCCGACCCGGCACGCGTCTGGAAGGTCTGCGAGGCCGCCCTGGCCCTGGCGCCCGAACATGGACCGGAACTCCTCCGCGCCGCGGCTGCCGCCTATGCCGGCCTGGCCGAGGACCCCCTGGATCCCGCCCCCGTCCGCAGCCTCGGCGAGGCGCTCCTTCGCGAATCCTGGGCCGCCGAAGCGGAAGCACTCAAAGCCCGATTCCACCGGTTGCTGGCGACGCCGGACGCGCCGACGGCTCCCAAGACAGCACCGTCCGAGGCCCCGGCGGCGCCCCCCGCCCCCGTCCCGGTGCATGCCGATCCGGAAACCGCCCGTGCCACGGAACTCCGGGAGGCCTTCGGAAAACTTCCCCAGCCATCGCCCGCCGACGTCGACGCTCTGGTGGCCGATTTGCTGGCACTGCCCGCCGACAAGGCGGCGTGGGACCTCGCGTTCCCCGTCCTGGCCACGCCCGGGCACCCCGATCCCGCCGGTCTGTACCAGCGGATCGTGCGGGAGGCACGCCCGGGCCCGGATGGCCTGGCCCGACTCCACGCGGCAGCGGCCGAAACCCTCGTCCGCCGGGGCCAACCGGAGTACCTGCCCGAGATCGCGGAAGTCTTCCCGTCCACGGACGTCTCGGCGGAGTCCCTCGGGGCGCTGGGCCGGCTGGTCGACGAGTTGATGTTCCAGGATCTGATCGAGGAGGCCATCACCCTCTGCCAGCGTTTCCTGCCCCTGGCCCTCGCGAACGCCGCGCTGGATCGCCGCCTCCCCCGGCAACTCGCCTGGCGCATCCTCCAACTCCGCATCGCCCGCCGCGTCGCGGCCGCCAGCCCCGATCCGCTCGACCTCGAGTCCCTTGCCGCCCTGCTTCGCGAGGGTCTCGACGAATTCGTCACCCCGGAGGCCGCCCTCCGCGCCGCGCGCACGCTTCTCGTGCCCGCTCCCGAGCCCGGATGGGCCCGCGACCGCCTCAATGCCTGGCCCTCCGCCAAGGCCGCCCCGGAGGAAATCGAACGGCTGGAACTGGTCTACCTCGGCACCCAGATCTGGATCGTCCGCGAGGCCCGTCAGTTCGAGAAGCTGTCCCCTGCCCTCGCCTGGCTCGGGCTGGACGCCATCCGGCGCATGCTCGATCTCGAGACCCAGCGGAAGCGGAATCGCCCGGTCAATCTTCTGGATTACCTCGACATCCGCCATCTCGAGGGCCGGATCTCCCGCGCCTGTCAGGGGCCGTCCGGCCCCCGTCGCAGCCAGACCGGCGCCATGACCCGCACCCTCGACGCGGTCATCCGCTTCGCGTCCCGTCGGGCCCTCCTGCCCGAATACCAGGCCGAACCGCTCGAGGTGCATCTGCTCGAACTGCTCGATCGGTTCGAACGGGTGCCGTGAACGGGCCCGGGAAGCCGGGCCACGGACAAAGTCGGTGGGGGCCTGCGACCGCGCGGGCTGCGGGACGATCGACTCAGGCGGAGGAAGAGGAGAAGCCGGCGACCCGGCCATCGCCGGCCCCGCATGGCCCTGCGCGCCGGGCTTTCGCCTTGTTCGGCGTTCCGCACGGCGGCTAGGGTCTTCTCATCGTGAGAATTCCCACCGCTAATCGCGCCACCGCGACCACGGGCCGCTCCGCCTTCACCCTGATCGAGCTCCTGGTCGTGATCGCGATCATCGCGATCCTCGCCTCGATGCTCTTGCCCGCGCTGGCGAAGGCCAAGGCGAAGGCCCACGGCATCAAGTGTCTCGGCAACATGAAGCAGATCCAGCTCGCCTGGATCATGTACACCGACGACAACAACGAGGTCTGCCCCAAGAATGCCACGTCCACCGACGAACAGGGCTGGGTCGCCGGCTGGCTCGACTTCACGGCGGCGCCCGACAACACCAACCTCGTCAAGCTCCTCGACCCCAAGTACGCCGTCCTCGGCCCCTACCTCAAGGCCCCCGACGTCTACAAATGCCCGGCCGACCAGAGCCGCGTGAAGATCGGCGGTCGGTCTCATTCGCGCGTGCGGAGCATTTCGATGAGCACCGCGATTGCCTGCGACGGTGGCCTTGGCTGGCTGCCCAGTCCGCCTTACCGCCTCTACCGCAAGGTCCCGGATTTCTCCCTGCCCGGCCCCTCCCAGATCTTCGTGTTCGTCGACGAGCACCCCGACGCCATCAACAACGGGGCCTTCGGCGTGATGATGTCGAGCCGGGCGACGCCCGCGGCGGCCCGGATCTTCGATTACCCCGCCAGCTATCACAACGGCGCCTGCGGCTTCTCGTTCGTGGATGGCCACGCCGAGGTCCACAAGTGGGTCGACGGCCGAACCAAACCCGCGCCGAGGTACAACAACACGCTCCCCCTCGGCGTCTCCTCGCCCAACAACGTCGACATGTTCTGGCTCTCCGAACACGCCTCCGCCCGGGAACAATAACGCAGGGGGTCCGCGGGCGCGGGCCCGAAGGCGGACCGGTGCGGCGGCACCCCGCTCCACCCCTTTCCTCGTCGTTTTTCCCCTGTTCCTTCTTCGCCCGCCGGGCGGGGACCTCAGCCGCCGAGGTACGCGGCCTTCACCTGCGGATCCTGCCGGAGCTTCGCGGACTCGTTCTCGAGGATGACGCGCCCGGTCTCGAGCACGTACCCGTACCGCGACACTTCGAGCGCGAGATTCGCGTTCTGTTCCACCAGCAGCACGGTGATTCCCTGCTGCCGGTTGATCTCCACGATCTTCTGGAAGATCGTCTTCACCAGCAGCGGCGCGATGCCCAGTGACGGCTCGTCCAGCATGAGGAATCGCGGACGGCTCATCAGGGCGCGCCCGATGGCCAGCATCTGCTGTTCGCCGCCCGACAGCGTGCCGGCCAGCTGCTTTTCCCGCTCCAGCAACCGGGGGAACGTCGCGTACACGAACTCGAGCGTCTCGCGGATCACCCGCTTGTCCCGCTGCAAATAGGCGCCCATGCCGAGGTTCTCGTGCACGGTGAGGTTCGCGAACACCATCCGGCCCTCGGGCACGTGCGCGATGCCGCGCCTCACCAGTTCGTGCGGCTTTCCGCCCGTGATGTTGGATCCCTCGAACAACACCGTTCCGCCAGCGGGCCGCAGCAAGCCCGAGATCGCCCGCAGGCACGTGGTCTTGCCCGCCCCGTTCGACCCGATCAACGTCACGATGTCGCCCGGCGCGATGCGGAACGAGACGCCCTGCAACGCCGTGATCACGCCGTACCGCACCGACAGTCCCTGCACTTCCAACATCGCGCTCATGCGGACGGCGAAACCTCCTCCCCGAGATAGGCCTCGATCACCTTCGGGTCGCGGCGGATCTGCTCGGGGGTGCCCTCGCCGATCTTGACGCCGTGGTCGAGCACGGCGATCCGCTGGCAGATTCCCATCACGACCTTCATGTCGTGTTCCACCAGCAGGATCGAGAGCCGGTACTTCTCCTGGATGAACCGGATCAACGTCATCAGCTCCGCCTTCTCCGTGGGATTCATCCCCGCCGCCGGCTCGTCCAGCAGCAGCAGCTTCGGGCGCGTCGCCAGGGCCCGCACGATCTCCAGCCGCCGCTGGTCCCCGTACGGCAGGCTCTTCGCCGGCGCGTCCCGGAACCGGTCGAGCTTGAAGATCCCCAGCATCTCGACCACCTGCGCCGCGATGACCTGCTCCTCCCGGTGGAACGCCCGGCCCCGCCACAGGGCGTGCTCGATGCCGCTCAACACATGGAGGTGGAACGCGACCCGGACGTTGTCGAAGACCGACAACGACGGGAACAGACGGATGTTCTGGAAGGTCCGGGCGATGCCGCGCTCGGTGATCTGGTAGGGGCGCTGGCCCGCAATGGACTGGCCGCCGAACCGGATGCGGCCCTCGGTGGGCTGGTAGACGCCGGTGATCAGGTTGAACACCGTGGTTTTCCCGGCGCCGTTGGGTCCGATCAACCCCACCAACTCCCGCTCGTGGATCGCGAGGTCGAGGGAGGCCACGGCGGTGAGCCCGCCGAACCGGATGGTGCAGCCTTCGAGCTTCAGCAGGGCGTCGGAAGGGCCGCTCATTTCAGGGGGGAGGAAACACGGTTTGCGAAACGGGCGTTGGGACGTTGTTCCGCGGACCGCACGTCGCCGCGTGGGGGCACGCGGCCTACAGCGTGTAGGCCCGGTGCCCTCACCGGGCGACGCGATTGCAGGAGGCGGCTCATGGGGAGGCGTAACGAGGTGTCCGACCATGGCTTCCTGGTCGCGGAGCGACCCTGCGAAGGTAGCCGGGGGTTTCAACCCCCGGAATGGGTGCATTCCAAAAGGTTCCTCGTCGCGGAGCGACGTCCGAAGCCTTCGGCATCCATGCCCCTCCCAAGACATCCGTATCGAACGTCGCTCCGCGACGGGGAAAGAAGAGAGGGTGCGACCGGGGCCTGAAGGCCCCGGCAACCCTCGGTCGTCGCTCCGCGACACGCTGCCGGGGCGGACCGTTGCGGGCCGCGGTGAAGGGTGGGACCTCGCGTTGGCAGGGCGCGTCGCGGGTTTCGGGGAACGGAACCGCGGACCGCACGTCGCCGCGTGGGGGCACGCGGCCTGCAGCGTGTAGGCCCGGTACCCTCACCGGGCGGCGCGATTGCAGGGAGCGGCTCATGGGGAGGCGTTGTCCGGGTTGGGTGCCGTGCCCGTACCCGCGGCGCGTTTGCCGAACCACCGGCGCAGTCCCGCGCCCATCGTCGCGAACAGGCCGTTCGGACAGGTGAGCATGAGGATGATCAACAACAGCGAGTACAGGACCATCCGGTACTGGGCGATGGGCCGCAGGAACTCGGGCAGCAGCGTGAGCAGGATCGCCGCCAGCACCACGCCCACGGTGTTGCCCATGCCCCCCAGGATGACCATCACCACGATCTCGATGGACTTGATGAAATCGAAGCCGCTGGGGTTGAGGAACTGTTTCGAGTGCGCGTAGAGCCCCCCGCCGATGCCCGCGAAGAAGGCGCCGGTGACGAACGCCGTGACCTTGTACCGCGTCGTGTTGATGCCCATCGCCTCCGCCGCCACCTCGTCGTCGTGCACCGCGATGAACCCGCGCCCGTACGTCGAGTGCACCAGCGCCACGACCACGTAGATCGTCAGCGCCGCCAGGCTGAAGGCCCAGAAGAGGTTCGTGTAGCCCTGGCTCACGGAGAAGCCCCGCGATCCCCCGACCGACGGCGTGTTCTGCAGGATCACCCGGATGATCTCGCCGAAACCGAGCGTCACGATCGCCAGGTAATCCCCCTTCAACCGCAGCGAAGGCACGCCGACCAGCAGGCCCGTCAGGGCCGCGACCAACCCTCCGGCGAGCAGGGCGAGCACGAAGACCGCGGAATGCGCGAACACCGACTCGCCGCCGAGCATCGGCAGCAGCCGGGGGCCGAGGTTCGTGCTGAGCACGCCCGCCGTGTACCCGCCCGCCGCCATGAACCCGGCGTGGCCGAGCGAGAACTGGCCGGTGTACCCGTTGATCAGGTTGAGGCTGACGGCCAGGACGATGTTGATGGCGACGTCGTAGGCGACGTAGAGGAAGTACGGGTTGATGCGGCCCCCGAACAGCGAGGCCACGGCGCACAGTCCCACCGCGGCGAAGAGGAGCGTCTTGGGGCGTTGGAACATCGTCATCGCGTCGGTTCTCAGACCTTTTCCACGACGCTCCGGCCCAGCAGCCCCGAGGGCCGGAACAGGAGGATCACGATGAGGATGGCGAACGCGATCGCGTCGGCGTACGTCGAGTACCGGCTGCCGCGGACGAAGCTCTCGACCAACCCGAGCAGCACGCCGCCCAGCGCGGCCCCGGGAATGTTGCCGACGCCGCCCAGCACCGCCGCCACGAACGCCTTGAGCCCGGGCATGACGCCCATCAGCGGCTCGATGGCGGGGTAGTTCATGGCCCACAGGATCCCGCCCGCCGCCGCCAGGGCGGAGCCGAGGGCGAAGGTGAAGGAGATCACGGAATCGATGTTGATGCCCATCAGCGCGGCGGCCTGGTGGTTGAAGGAGACCGCGCGCATCGCCGTCCCGATCCGCGTCTGCATCACGACGTACCGCAGCGCGACGAGCAGGATCACCGTCAGACCGAAGATGATGAGCTGGTTGCTGCTCAGGACCAGGCCGCCCAGCGTGAAGTTGTGGCTCGCCAGGTACCGGAATGTCTTGGGATCGGCGCCGAAGATCAGCTGGCCGGAGTACTCGAGGAACAGCGAAACGCCGATGGCGGTGATCAGCACGTTGAGCTTCGACCGTTCCCGCAACGGGCGGTAGGCGAGCTTCTCGATCACCACCCCCAGCAGCGCGCAGGCCGCCATCGACAGCACCATCAGCACCGACGCCCCGAACACGGTGTCCGGCGCGATCAGCTTCCCGAACCACTGGGCGAAGTAGTACGAGGCGAACGCCCCGACCATGAAGATGTCGGAATGGGCGAAATTGATGAACCGCAGGACGCCGTACACCATGGTGTACCCTAGGGCGATCAGCGCGTAGATCGACCCCAGCGCCAGTCCGTTCAGCAGCTGTTGCAGGAACTCGGTCATTCCGCGGACTACGGACTCACCTTCTCGACGAACGCGAACTGGCCGTTCTTGACCGTGATGATCACCGCGGGCTTCGACGCGTTGCGCTGCGCGTCGATGGTCGTCGTGCCCGTGACCCCTTCGAAGCCCTTCGTCGCCGCCAGCGCGTCGCGCAGCTTCGGCCCCTCCGTCGTCCCCGCGCGCTTGATCGCGTCGACGAGCACCAAGACCGACTCGTAGCCCAGCGCCGCCATCGCATCAGGCACCTCGCCCCCGAAACGGGCCTTGAACTTCTTCACGAACTCCTTCACCGCCGGCGCCGGATCCTCGGGCGAGTAATGGGTGGAGTAGAACTTGCCCTCGATGGCCTCGCCGCCGATCTCGATCAGCTTCGGCGATTCCCAGCCGTCGCCGCCGAACAAGGGCGACGCGATGCCGAGTTCCTTGGCCTGGCGCGCGATCAGACCCACGTCCGTGTAATACGCCGGCACGAAGATCGAGTCGGGCCCCGTCGCCTTCATCGCCGTCAGCTGCGCTTTGAAATCCTTGTCGCCCCCGCTGAAACTTTGCTCCGCGACGACCTGGCCGCCGACGGCCTTGAACCGCTGCTTGAAGAACTCGGCGAGCCCCAGGCTGTAGTCGCTCTTCACGTCCGTCAGGATCGCGACCTTCCTGGACTTCAACGTGTTCCACGCGAAATTCGCCATCACCGTCCCCTGGAACGGGTCGATGAAGCACACCCGGAAAATGTAGTCGCCCACCTCGGTCACCTTCGGATTGGTCGAGGAGGGCGAGATCATCGGCACCTTGAACTGCTGGGCAATGGGCGCCGCCTCCAGGGAACGCGACGAGGCCACCTCGCCCAGCACCGCCACCACCTGATCCCGCGTGATCAACTTCCGCACCACCGTGGCCGGTTCGCCCGCCTTCGACTGCGTGTCCTCCGTCTTGAGTTCGAGCTGTTTCCCGAGCACGCCCCCCGCCTTGTTGACCTCCTCGACCCCCAGCAGCGTGCCGTTGTGCGACGATTGCCCAAAGGTCGCCTCCTTGCCCGTCAGCGAGGCGTACTCGCCGATCTTGATCGTGCCACCCCCCGCCGTGGTGCCTCCGCCCGGCGCCCCCGCCCCTCCCCCGCCGTCACCGCAACCATTGAGGAACAGCGCCGCGCCGACGGCGGCACCGGCCAGAATCAGGGAGCGACGGGAACGGGCGAAGGATTTCATGGGCTGGGATGGATGGGCTGGGGGCGCGGCACGAACCAACTGGGCAAAAACGGTAGTGCACCTCCCCGGCCGGCAGCAACCTTTCCAATCCGCCGCGCGGTTTGACACCCGGGGAAGCCTCCGGGAGACTCGCCCGTCTTATGGCGAAACCGGTGTTGGGCCGCGGACTGTCGGCGCTCCTGGGCGGGAAACCGTCCGGCGCGCCCAGGCCCGCCGTGACCGGTTCGGATTCTCCACCCCCGTCCGGACTCGCCGAGGCCGGTCCGTCCGCCTCCACGCCCACCACCGTTCCCCCGCCTCCCACGGTGGCGGAACCGGCCCGCGCTCCGGGCCCGGAACGGGTTCCGGTGTCGCGGGTTCGGCCCTCGGCCTTGCAGCCCCGCCGCGATTTCCCCGCCGAAAGCCTCCGCGAACTCGCGGATTCGATCCGGGAACAGGGCATCCTCCAACCGCTCGTCGTCCGGACGCAGGGCGAACACCTGGAACTGATCGCCGGCGAACGCCGCTGGCGAGCCGCGCAACTCGCCGGCCTGACGGAGGTTCCCGTCGTTGTCCGGGAGGCTGACGACACCACCGCCCTCGAGCTGATGCTCGTCGAGAACCTCCAGCGGGAGGACCTCAACCCCATGGACGAGGCACAGGGCTATTCGGAGCTGATGACCCGGTTCTCGCTCACCCAGGAGGCCGTCGCCACCAAGGTCGGCCGCAGCCGTGCCGCCGTCGCCAACGCCCTCCGCCTGCTCCGCCTCCCCTCCGAGGTCCAGGACCTGCTCAAGGATGGGCGCGTCTCGACCGGCCATGCGAAGGTCATCCTCGGCCTCGCCACTCCCGCGCTCCAGTCGACCGCCGCCAAGCGCATCCAGGGCGAGGGCCTCAGCGTCCGGCAAACCGAGGAACTCGTGTCCCGGCTGTCCGCCCCGCCCCCGCCCGTTTCGACCACGCCGCCCCCCCAACCCGGGGCGCCGGTGACCGTTCGCGACCCCCACGTCGCCGCCCTCGAGGACCGCCTCCGCCAGCGGTTCGGCACGCGCGTCCACCTGCGCTACCGTCAGGGCCGCGGTCAGATCGACATCCGGTTCTTTTCCGACGACGAACTCGAGCGCGTGCTGGACATCGTCGGAGTGCGCATGGACTGACCCGACGAACGTCCGGCGCCGCCTGAATCGGTTCCCCATCGAACTTGCATGAACACCAACGAAGCACGTTTGGCCTGCGCGGCCGCCCTCGAAGGCGTCGCGGGCCGGGTCCCCCAACTTTCCGCGTTCCTCGGCCTGGACGGGTTCGTGGATGAGATCATCGCGGTCGTCGACGAACGCCGCGACGCGAGGACGCACTCGCGCATCCCGACGATCTCGGCGCTGGCCGAACGCATCGCCGCCGCCGCGGGGCGAAGCACCAACGTCGAACTCGTCACCACCCGCACCAAGCTGGGCGGCAACGGCCCCATCATGGGCAACGCCCTGGCCGCCTTCGGCGTCCAGGTCACCTACCTGGGGGCCCTCGGGTATCCCGTCATCCACCCCGTCTTCGAGGAATTCACGCAGCGCGCCGACGTCCACTCCATCGCCGATCCGGGCCGGACGGACGCGCTCGAATTCGAGGACGGCAAGCTCCTGTTCGGAAAGATGTTTCCCCTGGCCGACGTCACCTGGGCCAACATCAACAAGAACGGCAAGCGCCCGCTGGTCGAGAAGCACATGGCCGCCGCCTCCCTCGTGGGGTTCGTGAACTGGACCATGCTGCCGTACATGAGCGACATCTGGGAGGCCATGCAGCGCGAGATCTGTCCCACCCTGTCCGGACCGCGCCGCTGGATGTTCTTCGACCTCGCCGACCCGGAGAAGCGTCCGCTGGCCGAGCGCATGCGGGCCCTCGAATTGATGGTCGCCTTCCAGCAGCACTTCGAGTGCATCCTCGGCCTCAACGAGAAGGAAGCCTTCGAGGTCGGCGAGGTGCTCGGCCTGACCGGCTTCGGTCACAACCGCACCGATCTCCAATCCCTCACCGCCGCGATCCGCCAGAAGGTCCCCGTCAACACCATCGTCGTCCACCCCACCCGCCACGCCCTCGCGTGCAGCGGCGGCGCCGTGGACGACGTGGACGGCCCGTTCGTCGCCAAACCCCTCATCACCACCGGCGCCGGCGACCACTTCAATTCCGGATTCGTCCTCGGCAAGCTCCTCGGCCTTTCCAACGCCCAGTCCCTCCTGTGCGGCGTCAGCACCAGCGGCTTCTACGTCCGCAACGGACGCAGCCCCTCCGTCTCCGACATCTCCGGTCTCATGCGCAACTGGCCCTCGGCATGATCCTGCCCATCGTTCGCTACGGTCACCCCGTCCTCCGCCAAAAGGGCGCGCGGGTGGATTCCCTGACCCCCGAGGTGCGCCAACTGGTGACCGACATGCTCGACACCATGTACGATGCCCACGGCGTCGGCCTCGCCGCCCAGCAGGTCAACCGCGCCCTCCAGATCACCGTCCTCGACATCCGCGGCATCAAGGACCGCCCGTCCTCGCTCTGGCTCGGCGGCGAACCCGCCGACCCCGAGACGGTCATGCCCCTCGTCCTCATCAATCCCGAGGTCATCCCCGTCGCCGATCCCGTCACCGGGGCCGAGGGCTGCCTCAGCTTCCCCGAAATCTACGCCGACATCACCCGCCCCGAGGCCGTCGAGGTCCGCGCCACCGGCGTCGACGGACGCGCCCTGAACTTCCGCTGCGGCGGTCTGCTCGCCAAGGCCATCCAGCACGAGGTCGATCACCTCAACGGCATCCTCTTCAAGGACCGCATGAGCCGCGCCGTGCTCGCCGAACTCAAGGACGAACTCGACGCCCTCATGGAGGAAACCAAGTCCGACCTCGAATCCCCCGCCCCCCGCCGCGTCCGCAAGCCCTCCCCCGAGCGCGAGCGCGGGTAGGAGGGTTTTCCAGAATTTGGACACGCGTTGAGACCATGAACCGCGGACAGCAGGGCGCCGCGTGAGGGCACGCGGCCTACACCCTGTAGGCCCGGTGCCCTCACCG
>CAZSOV010000163.1:0-17109 GCA_964608505.1 uncultured Verrucomicrobiota bacterium | reverse complement strand
CGTGGTGGTCCCAGTTGTTGTGGTAGACCTGCACGAAGCGCACGCCGCGTTCGACGAGGCGGCGGGCGAGCAGGGCGGTGAAGGCGAACGTGCCGGGCTTGCGCGCCTCCTCCCCGTAGAGCTGATAGGTGGAGGCCGGTTCGTTCGAGATTTCCATGAGTTCGGGCACGCTGGCCTGCATGCGGAACGCCATCTCGAACTGCTGGATGCGGGTACGGGTTTCGGGGTCGCCGAGGGCGGCTTCGGTGATCCGGTTCAACTTCCGGAGTCCGTCGAGCTGGCGGCGGCGGAGCTCGGACGAGACGCCGGGGGGATTGTTGATGAACAGAATCGGGTCGCCCTGGCCGCGGAAGGAAACGCCGGCGTGTTCGCCGGACAGGTAACCGCTGGACCAGAGCCGGGCGGAGATGGCCTGGAGTTGCTCCTTGTTGGAGGGTTCGGCGACGAGCACGACGAACGTGGGGAGGTTCGCGTTGATGGCGCCCAGGCCATAGCTGACCCAGGACCCGATGCAGGGCCGTCCGCCGATCTGGTTGCCCGTCTGCATGTGGGTGATGGCCGGCTCGTGGTTGATGGCCTCGGTGTACATCGAGCGGATGACGCACAGGTCGTCGGCGCACCGGGCGGTCAGGGGGAGGAGTTCGGTGTTCATCCAGAGCCCGTTGCCCCCGACCCGCTCGAACGCGTACTTGCTCGGGGCGATGGGAAACCGGGCCTGGCCGGAGGTCATCGTCGTCAGGCGCTGCCCCATGCGGATGCTGTCGGGCAGATCCTTGTCGTACCACTCGCGCAGGGCGGGCTTGTAGTCGTAGAGATCCATCTGGGAGGGCCCCCCGACCATGTGCAGGTAAATGATGTGCCTGGCCTTCGGACGGAAGTGGGGAACGTCGGCTCGCCCCGCGTTCGCGGCGGCGGGGTCGTCGGCAAACAGCGGCAGCTTCCCGCCCAGGAGGGAGGCCAGGGAGGCGGTGCCGAGCACGTTGCGCCCGAGCGTGAAGAAATGGCGCCGGGTGAGGGGGAGTCGGGGGTCGGACGGAGCGAGCATGAGAGGAAGTGGCAGGGCCGGGAGGTGCCGGGGACGATGGTCGGGACGGGACGGGACGGGATGGTTCCTACTTGGTGATGGCCTCGTCGAGGTTGAGGATCTGGTTGGCGACGAGGGTCAGGGCCGCCAGCCGGGGGGAGGACGCCCGGGCCAGCCGCGAATCCCCGACTTGAAGGAGTTTCTCGGCCTCGGACGGTTGAGCGCGATAATAGCGCTCGAGTTCGGCATAGGTCGCGCCGACCTCGGCGAGTTCATCGGGGTGAAGGCCGCGGGCCAGGACCCGGCGGGCGATATCCTGAAAGGCGACCTCGGGCCGGCTTCCGCCCTGATCCAGGTCCAGGGCGAGATCGGCGAGGGCTCGGGCCGCCTCGATGAACTGGGGATCGTTGAGGGTGGCCAGGGCCTGGAGGGGGGTGTTGGTGCGTTCGCGCCGGACCGTGCAGGATTCGCGACTCGGGGCATTGAAGAGGTCCATGAGCGCCGGCGGGGCGGAACGCTTCCAGAAGGTGTAGAGACTGCGCCGGTACAGCGCGGAGCCCCGGTCACGCTCGTACTTGCGGGTGTTGCTCTCGGGCATGGCGACGGCCTCCCACACCCCGTCCGGCTGATAGGGTTTGACGCTGGCGCCTCCGACGCGCGGCTCCAGCAGGCGGGACGAGGCGAGCGCGAGGTCACGCACCATCTCGGCATCCATGCGAAAGCGCGGGCCGCGGGAGAGGAGCCGGTTGGCGGGGTCCTGCTCGAGCTTGTCGGGGGTGATGGCCGCGCTTTGCCGGTAGGTCGCGGAGTTCACCATGAGTCGGAACAGGTGTTTCACGTCCCAGCCGCTTTCGACGAACTCGACGGCCAGCCAGTCGAGGAGTTCGGGGTGCACGGGAGCCTCGCCCATGACGCCGAAATCCTCGGACGTCTTCACCAACCCGACGCCGAAGACCTCCTGCCAGAGGCGGTTGACGGTGACGCGGGCGGTGAGCGGGTTGTCGCGCGCGACGAGCCACCGGGCGAGCCCGAGCCGGTTGGTCGGGGCGCCGGCGGGGAAGGGGTGGAGCACGGCGGGCGTGCCGGCCAGGACGCGGTCCTTCGGCTTGTCGTACTGACCGCGGGCCAGGACCGCGGCCATGGGCGGCGAGTTGGTTTTCTCGCGTTGGACATGCGTGACCGGGTAACGGAGGCGAAGGCCTTCCTTCTCCTCCTCCAGGGCGCCCAGGGCCTTGCGCGCGCCCTGGAAGGGTTCGTGCCCCAGGAGGAAATAATCGAAGACCTCGTCGCGGGCTTCCTTCTTCCACTCCGCGAAGGGCGTGCCCAGCAACTGCCGGACGTCCTCGAAGCGGGCCAGGGCCCGAACCTCGGGACCTCCGAGCACGCGTTCATAGATCCGCACCTCCTGCAGCGCGCCACCGACGAAACTGGGTCCGGCGCTGCGGCGTCCGAGGCGGAGCGGGGTTCGGGTGCGGAAGGAATCGCGGACGCGCGGACCGGTTTCCGTGTCGGTCTCGGCCGCGGCGCCGTCGACGTAGATGCGGACGCCCTCGGGTTTGCCGGAGCCGTCGAAGGTGAAGAAGACATGCTGCCATTCGCCCTTCCTCGCGAGGCGTTTCCGGGTGCGGACCTTCAGGGCGTTGTCGGGCCATTTGTGGACGAGATGCGTGGCGAACTGCCCCTGCTGAATCCAGAGATCCCAACCCCGGTGGTCGGCGGCCTCGTCCATGCGGGCGAGGAGCGGGGCGCTTTCGTTGTAGGACGGCGGCACGTAGACCCAGGCGCCCGCCGAGAAGGGCTGGCCGAGGTCGAAATCACCGGCCTCGCCGAGCTCGACGCTCGAATCCTTCTCGAAATGCAGCGCGGGGCCCGCGTGTCCCTGGTCCTTGTCGGACCACCGGATCGCGCCCTCGGCCCGGAAGGTCCGCGGTTCCCCCCGGGATTGGCCGGCGACGGTCTCTCCGGAGCCCTCGCGGACGGGGACCTCGAGGACGAGTCCCCGGGCCAGCTCCCGTTCGACATCGGACGGGGTCAGGGCCGCGGCCCAGCGGGCGAACGGATCCCCGGCCGCCTGGCGGGCCGCGGCGACGCGGGCCTTGGCCGTGTCGATGAGCGGAGGCAGGGCCTTCCAACGGGCCCGATCCTGCGGCTGATCGATCACCGTCATGCTGGCGTTGGCGCCGTCCTTGAGGTTGCCGTCGAATCCGGACTGGGTGGTGTTCCGGAAGAAGGCGGCGAGGGAATAGAAGTCGCGCATGGTGACCGGATCGAACTTATGATCGTGGCAGGACGCGCAGTTGACGGTAAGCCCCAGCCAGACCCAGCCGGTGGTGGTGACGCGGTCGTTGGCGTAGTTGACCTGGTTTTCCTCCTCGATGGTGCCGCCCTCGTTGGTGGTGGCGTTGCACCGGTGAAAACCGGTGGCGATCCACTGGTCGTCCGTCGGGTCCGGCAGCAGATCGCCGGCGATCTGTTCGACGGTGAACTCGTCGAAGGGCAGGTTGCGGTTGAACGCGCGGATGACCCAGTCGCGGTACGGCCACATCTCGCGGAAATTATCGAAATGCAGTCCGTGCGTGTCGGCGTAGCGGGCGGCATCCAGCCAGAACCGGGCCCGGTGCTCCCCCCAGGCCGGGGAATCCATGAGCCGCCGGATATAGCGCGCGTCGGCGTCGGGCGCCGGATCGGCCTCGAACGCCTCCACTTCGCCCGGTGCGGGGGGGAGTCCGGTCAGATCGAGGGCGAGCCGGCGGGCGAGGGTCCGGCGATCCGCCTCGGGCGCGGGGTTGAGGCCGCGGGCCTCGAGTCGCGCGAGGATGAAGGCATCGATGGGATTGCGGACGGCGGCGGCGTGGCGGCTGGGGGAGGGGACGGGAGGCCGGACGGGGGCGATGAAGGCCCAATGGGGCTGCCAGGGCGCCCCCGCGGCGATCCAGTCGCGGATCAGGTCCTTCTGCGCGGGGGCCAGCACCTTGTGCGACTTCGCCGGGGGCATGAGCTCGTCGGGATCCGTGGTGACGAGGCGTTTCCAGAGCTCGCTCTCCTGGGGTTTACCGGTGACGACGGCGGGGCCTCGCTTGGGGGTGGATTCGAAGAGACCCTCGCGGGTGTCCAGGCGCAGGCCGGCCTTGCGCGTGCCGGGATCGGGCCCGTGACAGGCAAAGCAGTGTTCCGACAGCACCGGCTTGATGTCGCGGTTGAAGACGATGGACGTCGCGGCCCGGGCGGTGGGCGGAACGAGCGGGGCGCAGGCGAGGAACGCCAGCACACCGGCGACAAGACGGACCAACGGGCGGCGGGCGGGCGCGGGGGAGGGATGCATGGAGATGAGTGGCGGGCGGCATTGTCTTCAGGGGAAGGTTCGGCGCAAGTCCCCGGACGTCGCGCGCCCCCCGGCTCAGCTGCGCGTCACCTGCAGGCCCGTCGGGGAGACGGCGAATTCCACGAAGCGCGCGCGCGGATTGGGTGGGTGCGCCTCGAGCCGGCGTCGGATGCGTTGCGCGGCGTCCTCGTCACGGGCCAGCAGCAGGAGGAACCCGCCGCCGCCCGCGCCGGGGAGCGCGGCGGCGAGCAGATCCGAGGCGATGGCCTCGAGGATCGCCTGGACGGCGGGAGGGTTGGTTCCCTCGTCCAGTTCCTGCTTGAGCCGCCAGGTCCGGGCGATGCATTCGGCCAGGGCGGGATAATCGCGTTGTTCCACCGCGAGGGCGGTGGGGCGGACGCTGGCGGCGATCCGTTCCAGGGTCTCCAGGTGCGCGGGGGAATTGAGGAAGATGCCCCGCACGATTTCCTCGAGGATGCCCTTCGCGAGGCGCGTGAGCCCGGTGTAATAGAGGAGAACCCGGCGGTTCGCGTAGTCGGGTCCCAGCAGGTGTTCCGTGAGCCAGCGGACCCTGGGCACCTGGGTGAGACCGGGCGAGGTTTCGACCAATTTGAGGCCCGGGAACAGGCCGCCGGCCTGGTCCTGCCATCCGCCGCCGGTCGTCATCATCTGCTCGAGGGCAAGCGTGCGGGAGAACAGGGCTCCCCGGTCCCAGCCCAGGTCGCACGCCTGCCCCAGCGCGCCGAGCACCGCGGCCGCGAGAATGCTGCTGGTGCCCAGCCCGGAGCCCTTGGGCACGGTCGAGAGCAGGGTCAGTTCCAGACCGCCCCCGAAGGCGTCGAGCTGCTTTTCGAGCGAACCGTACCCGCCCTGGGCGTGGAACCGCGGGAGAAACCCCGCGAGGGCACAGGCCGCCTTCGCGAGGGCGAACGAACTCCCCGGATGCGCGAAGGTGTCCAGTTCCTCGTAGGTCCGGATGCTTTCCTCGATGCCCAGATCGATCGACCGGAGCACGATCCGACGGCGTTCCCCGATCCGGGCGAAGACCTGGATCGGGGGCTGGCCATTGAGGTCGATGGCGACGTTCACCACCTGCCCGCCCTGTTCCAGACAAAAGGGAGGCGTATCGGTCCATCCCCCGGCGAGGTCGAGGCGCACGGGGCTGCGCGCCCAGACGATCTGGTCCTCCACGATCCCGAGGCGGGGATGGACGGCCGCCAGCCGGGCCTCGTTCACGATGGCCTCGCGGAGGATCGCGAAGGCTCGCTCCTCCTGTTCCCGCCAGCCCTCGTTCCCGCGATGCCGCAGGAAGGCCGACCGGAACATCGCGTCATGCACCTGTTCGATGGCGCTTCCGGCGAGCCCGCTGTCGGGCGGGCAGGGTCGGGTCGCCGACAGCACGCGGGCGGCGTGATCGAGATCGAGCCGGTGGAACACGGACCGATCCTTGTTCTCCATCATCGTGGCCAGGGCTTCCGTCCGGAGTTCCGCCCGCTGCCGATGGACGCGATCCAGACGGACCTCGCCATGGAGTTGGCTCGCCGACAGGCGGCGCGCTCCGGCCCAGCGGGCGGCGTGCTGGGGCGACCCCCGGGGGACGCGGGCGAACAGCCACGCCAGGTAACCCGCATCCAGCGTCGCGAGCGATTCCACCGGGAACAGCGGTGCCTGCTGCCAGTCCAGACCCGCGGGAATTCCGCAGGCTTCGGGATCCAGTCCGCGCCGGGCAAACCAGTCGCCGGCCGGCTGCCCCAGCCAGTGGGTCCCCGGGGTCAGCAACGACCCGGCGAACCGGTCGTCGATGCCGTAGGCCCGGACGGCCAGGGCGTCGTCGCCAACCGGAACAAAGTCCAGGCATACCCCCGGCTCGAGGGCCAACGACCAGTCGTTGGGCGGCACTCCCGTGAGGACGTGTTCCCGCGCGAACGACCATCCGGCGGGAATCACGCTGTTCTCGATCCAGAGCATCGTGTTTTTCTCCCGCTGGATCGGGGGGAGGACGCGGGCGTTCTGGAGGTGCTGGTTGGGGTACGCCGGAAAGGCCGAGCTGCCCGGACGATCCAAGTCCGTCTCCCGGAATTGAAGGGCGGACAGCGAATCAATCATTTGTCGGCTGGTCCCGAAATGGTGGAACTCGGGATGGTGGAGGGAGACCACGGCGCTGGTGAGATCCGAGAGCCGGGGATGCGGAGCGGAGGGCTGGCGTCCGAGGGCGGGGCCCAGCTCGGCATAGAGGTCGAAGACGGACGGGATTCCGCCCCGGAATTCCTCGCGCCCGGGATCCCAACCGCATTGTTCGAGGAGACGGGACACCGCCCGCGCGCTGAGCAGCCACATGCCCGTGTCGACGAGGAACGGGTACTCGTGGGCGAGCGCCCGGATCCGATCCTCGTCGGGTTTCTGGAGGAAGAACGACAGCGTCCCGGGCTCGCCGCGGGTGCCGAAAAACACCCCGAAATGCCGGGCCGTCCCGGGCGAGGTCCGCATGCCGAATCCGAGGACGTCCACCCGGGGCAGGGCGGGCAGATCGAGGTCGAAGCGCAGCAGCACGTCGCCGCTGGCGATCATCGCGACGTACTGCTCCGGGGCCTGGCGGGCGACCGCGTGGTAGTGGGGCAACTGGACGTCGAGCAGGGTCTGCTCGATGCGCTGGCCGCGGCCCCAGCGGAACACCGGGATGGGCATCAGGATCTTGCCGGCGGGCGCGTACGCGGGCAGGCGCCGGCTCTGGCCGCCGGCGTGCAGGACCAGCTTGCGGCGGCCCCGAAGCCACGCCTCGAAAGGTTGGCCCTCGCCCGTGGCCCGCCATCCCTCCACCAGCAGGTGCGCCGTGCCGCCCCCCGAGCCGAGCGGACGCCCCTCGGGATCATGTCCCGCGAACCAATCGGGCGGGGTGCGGCCTTCCAGCGTGCCGAAGGCTTCCGCCATGCGGGGCGGCAGGGAAATGAGGTGTTGGACGGGCGACGGGAACATGGATGGGAGGAGGCCAGACCGGACGGTGATGTCTTCGGGCGGAATTGGTGGGACCCATCGCGACAGGGTCAATCTCCAACGTCTCCGCCCCGCGGTCTTTGTCCTTCCCGGGACGGGGCCGGCTCGCATCATCGGGCCCGTGCTGTCCTCCTTTCGTTCGGTTCATTTCACGGGCATCTGCGGCACCGCCATGGCGGCGGTGGCCGCGGCCCTGCACGAGCGCGGCCATGCCGTGACCGGGTCGGACCAGAACGTCTACCCCCCGATGTCCACCTTCCTCGCCGACCGCGGCGTGCCGGTGACCTCCGGCTACCGGGAGGAGAACCTCGCGCACCATCCGGACCTGGTGGTCATCGGCAACGCCATCTCGCGCGGGAATCCCGAGGTCGAATGGGTGCTCGAGAAGAAATGGCGGTATTGCTCGCTGCCGGAGCTGTTGCGGGACGAGTTCCTCGTGGGCCGACGCTGTCTGGTCGTGACGGGGACGCATGGGAAGACCACGACGACCTCCCTGCTGGCCTGGGTCTTCGAACACGCCGGGAGAAGGCCGGGGTTCCTGATCGGCGGCATTCCCGAGAATCTGGGACAGGGCGGGAGGTTCACGGACGGCGAGTGGTTCATCCTGGAGGGGGACGAGTACGACACCGCCTTCTTCGACAAGCGGAGCAAGTTCATCCACTACCGCCCCGAGGTGGCCATCGTGAACAACCTCGAGATGGATCATGCCGACATCTTCGAGAACCTCGCGGCCATCCAGAAGTCCTTCGGCCATTTCCTGCGCCTGATTCCCCGGAACGGCCTGCTGCTGGCCAACGGGGACGACGCCAACCTCGCGCCGCTGCTGAAGGACGCGAAGCACTACCCCGTGCGGCGGTTCGGACTGGAGGCGGGAAACGACGAACGGGCCACCGACCTGAAACTCGAGCCCGAGCGCTCGTGCTTCCGCCTCGGCGCGACGGAGTTCGTCGTGCCGCTGGTAGGGGAGTTCAACGTCCGCAACGCGCTGGCCGTGGCCGCCTGCTCCCGCCATTGCGGCCTCGCCGACCACGAGATCCAGGCCGCGTTCGACACGTTCCGGTCCGTCAAGCGGCGGCAGGAGACGCGCGGGGAGGCCCGGGGCGTGACCGTGGTCGATGATTTCGGGCATCACCCGACCGCCATTCGCGAGACGCTGAAGGCCCTCCGGGTGCGATTCCCCGGACGCCGCATGTGGGCGGTGTTCGAGCCCCGCTCCAACACCACCCGGCGCAACCTGTTCCAGGGGGAACTGGCCGATGCGCTCGAGCTGGCGGACCGGATCGTGGTGTCCGAGGTCGCCCGCCTGGAACTGCTCCCCCCGGAGCAACGCCTGAATCCCGAGCGACTGATGGCCGACCTGCGCGGGCGGGGGCGCTTCGCGGCCTACCTGCCGGGGGTCGAGGCCATCGTGGACCAGGTGGTGCAGGACGCCGCGCCGGGGGACGTGGTGGTGGTGTTCAGCAACGGCGGATTCGGCGGCATCCACGAAAAATTGCTTGGCCGGTTGGCGGCCCCGCCCCGGGCCCAGGCATAGCCCGGTCCGTCCGCCGCGCTGGGCGGCGCGGAATCGGAATGGGATCACGGGTATTGCCTGGGGGGAGGGGGCTCGGCGATGGTGGGCGGTCTTATGGCGCGGCGACAGTACCCGTTTCACCTGATCGAGCCGAAGTGGCAGCAATTCTGGGACACCGAGCAGACGTTCCGGGCGTGGAATCCCGGCGAACCGTTGCCCGCAACGCACCCGTTCGCGGCGCGTCACGCGTTGGGCGGGCTGACCCCGTCCGCGTCCGAGTTGCCCCCGAAATGCTACATTCTCGACATGTTTCCCTACCCCTCCGGGGCGGGGCTGCACGTGGGGCATCCGGAGGGCTACACCGCCACCGACATCCTGTCCCGCTACCGGCGCGCGACCGGCCTGAACGTGCTGCATCCCATGGGATGGGACGCCTTCGGGCTGCCCGCCGAGCAATACGCGATTCGCACCGGCCAGCATCCCCGGGTCACCACGGAAGCCAACATCGCGACATTCAAGCGGCAGATCAAAAGCCTTGGGTTCAGCTATGACTGGACCCGCGAGGTCGACACCACCGACCCGGGGTACTTCCGGTGGACGCAGTGGATCTTCCGGCAGTTGTACGATGCGTGGTTCAACCCGGCCACGAACCGGGCCGAGCCGATCTCGACGCTGCCGTATCCGGAGGGTTGCACGGACGAATCCGCGCGACGGGCCTATCGGGACGGGAAGCGCCTGGCGTACGTGACGGAGGCGCCAGTCTGGTGGTGCGAGGCCCTCGGCACGGTGCTCGCGAACGAGGAGGTCGTCGACGGCCTGAGCGAGGTCGGCGGACACCCGGTCACCCGCCGTCCGATGCGCCAGTGGATGCTGCGGATCACGGCCTTTGCCGAGCGGTTGTTGAAGGACCTCGACACGATCCAGTGGAGCGACTCGCTGAAGGAAATGCAGCGCAATTGGATCGGACGCAGCGAGGGCGCGGAGGTGGAGTTTCAGGTGCCCGATGCCGGGGTCTCCCTGGTGGTCTTCACCACCCGTCCCGACACCCTGTTCGGCGCGACCTACATGGTGCTCGCGCCCGAGCATCGCTTCGTCGAACGCCTCACGACCGCGGAGCAGCGGTCCGCGGTCGACGCGTATCGCGGGGTGGTGGCCCAGAAATCCGATCTGGAGCGGACGGAACTCGCCAAGGAGAAGACCGGCGTGTTCACGGGTTCCTACGCGGTGAACCCGGTGAACGGCGCGCGCATCCCGATCTGGATCGCGGACTACGTCCTGGCGAGCTACGGCACGGGGGCCATCATGGCGGTGCCGGCGCATGACACCCGAGACTACGAGTTCGCCACGCAATTCCGACTGCCGGTCGTGCAGGTGGTCCAACCCCCGGAGGGCGTCGACTGGCAGGGCTACGTGGACGACGGGACCGCGGTGAATTCCCGGGGACCGGAGGTGTCCCTCGACGGTCTGAAAACGCCGGAGGCCAAGCAGCGGATTACCGACTGGCTCGGGAGCCGCGGGCTGGGACGGCGGATGATCCACTACAAGCTGCGCGACTGGCTCTTCAGCCGGCAGCGGTACTGGGGCGAACCCTTTCCCATCGTCTGGCGGACCGATGCCGGCGGGGTGCCGTATCACGAGGTCCTGCCCGAGGAGGCGCTGCCGTTGCGGCCTCCGTCCCTGGATGACTACAAGCCGACGCCCGACGGACGTCCGCCGCTGGCGCGGGCGCAGGACTGGGTGACGCTGCCGGACGGGGGCACGCGGGAACTCAACACCATGCCGCAATGGGCAGGCAGTTGCTGGTATTACCTCCGATACCTCGACGCCCGGAACCCGGCCCGCCACGTCGGCGTGGAGGCGGAACGGTACTGGATGGGCGAGGCCGGTCGGGGCCGGGGCGGCGTGGAGGGTGCCCATCCGGCGCCGGGCGTGGATCTGTACGTGGGAGGCACGGAGCATGCGGTCCTGCACCTGCTCTATGCCCGGTTCTGGCACAAGGTGCTGTTCGACCTGGGGCACGTCACGACGCCCGAGCCGTTCTACAAGCTCGTGAACCAGGGGCTGATCCTCGGCGAGGACGGCCAGAAGATGTCGAAGAGCCGCGGCAACGTGGTGAATCCGGACGACATCCTGAAGGAGTACGGGGCCGACGCCTTCCGGCTGTACGAGATGTTCATGGGACCGTTGCAGGACACCAAGCCGTGGAACACCAAGGGCGTCGAGGGCGTCTATCGCTTCCTGGGCCGGGTGTGGCGCCTGTTCGTGGACGAGGCCTCCGAGGCCGAGTTCGAACAAGGTTGCACCACCGAGGAACCGGGGCGCCATGCCGCCCTGCTCGGACGGATCCGCGTCGGCCCGGCGGTGGTGGACGTGACTCCCGACGCGGGACAGAACAAGGCCCTGCACGCCTGCATCAAGAAGGTCACGGAGGATCTCGAGGCGCTGCGTTTCAACACCGCCATCTCGGCCATGATGGTGTTCGTGAACGAGGCCAACGGCTGGGAGACGCGCCCGGCGTCCGTCCTCCGCACGTTCCTCCAGTTGCTCGCGCCATTCGCGCCGCACGTGACCGAGGAACTGTGGGCTCAACTCCACCGGCACCTCGGGCGTTCCGTCCCGAGCCTGGGCTACGAACCCTGGCCGCGCCACGATCCCGCCCTCCTCGTCGAGGACGTCCTCGAAATCCCCGTCCAGGTCAACGGCAAGCTCCGCGATGTCGTCCGCGTCCCGGCCACGGCCGCCCCGGCGGAACTCGAGGCCGCGGCCCGGGCCTCGGACAAGGTCCAGCCCTTCCTCGAAGGCAAAACCGTGCGCAAGGTCATCGTCGTCCCCCGGAAGATGGTGAACCTGGTGGTCGGCTGACGCGGGCTCCCACGGGGCACGTCAGGTCGTGCCGTCCCACCGCTCGCGGCGGACGAGGACCGGAGGCGCACCACGGCCGGGCCCGCGCGCGCTGGCGTTCCGGGCGAGGGCAGCAGCGGGCAGCACATCAGGGCCCGCGCGGACGCGTGCGGCCCTGGAAGTCATCAAGCAACGCCCGAACCTCGTCGGGATCGATCCGGCGGACGGGCAGTTCCCAGCCGAGGGTGTCACCGTTGGGCCTCCAGCCATCGCCATCGACGTCCACGTAGATGGGATTGTGGTACGCGCAGGGTTTCCACCGGCCCTGAGTGCTCCCGCCGAAGCCCACGCGGAGATCCTCCTGCTCACCCATCGCCACGACGATGAGATGCGCGTCCTCCGTGAGCGGCACGCCGAGGGTCTTCTCGAACTGGACGACGCCGTCCTGGAAGAATCCGGGATGGGTGGCCCGCGTGAAGTTGAGCTTCGGCGGCTGCCGACCGTTGACGAGCACCTGCACACGGTCGATGCGAAGCCAGTCCGAACACTGAACCCGGACCCGCAGGTGGACGCCGGCCGGGGCCCGAACCAGGGTGCCCGGACCGGCGCCGTCGCCGGTGCTGACCTCGAGGAACGGCCCCGTGGTCACGAAGGACTGGCCGCCCTTCGCGTGGCGGGAGATTTCCTTCCAATCGATCCGGGCGGGGTCGTCGGTCGAACTGCGCACGTAGGTGCGCCAGCCGCCGGTGCCGTTGCCGTAGACGCTGTGCGCGTCCGACACGGCCACGCAGGGCAGGCGATGCCCCTGGTTGAGCAGCTGGAGCCAGACGAACTCCCGCTGGGGATACACAGCGTCGCGCCCGGCCGGGGTGCGTCCGAGCAGGTACGGGACATTCGTCAGGATGCCGAGTCCCCACACCTCCGCGGCGTCGATGAGCGGCGCCAGCCCGACAAAGCCGCCGTCGGCACGGCCATCGCCGTCGCGGTCGATCCAGTTCTCGATGAGATCGGGGTGATTGAGCTGGACCCAGCGTCCTGGTTCGACGCCCTGGAAGTCGCGGAGGACGATGGCGTTGAGGCGGGGATCGCGCTGCCAGACGGGGCCGCCGTTGTCCTGAGTGCGCGGGACGGGCTGGAAAGGAAAGGCGTTGAGATGGGCTCCGGGACCCGTCAACTCGATCCCGGGAACCGTCGCCAGATCGTTCGTCAGTCCGAGCGCGGCGATGTGGGGCGACCAGTCGTAGATCCGGTTATGTTCCGTGGCGGGAACGAACTCGAGCTGCTCCGCCGCGAGATTGATCAGACGGTCGTCGGTTCCGGTCGTGTTGTCGCCGCTCTGGGTCGAGTGGCTATGGAAATCCGTGCTCACCCAGCCGCGCGAATCCACCAGGCGGCGCAGGCGCCCCTCGACGCGCGCCGTCCCGCCCGCCGGCACGCGGACGGGAAGCGCGAGGTGGGAGTACTCCGGTCCGCGGGTGACGACGACGTGGTAGTCGCCGGGAGGAAGGGCCACCTCGAATTCGCCGCGCGCGGAGTGGTACTGGTCGAGGCAGCCGTGCGCCCGATTCGCGGGTCCGAGATTCACGGCGGCCGTGCCGTTGGTGGCGAGGAACTGGGCTTTGCAGGGGATGGAACGGCCCGTCTCGTCGCGGATGTCGAAGGCCAGGCGCGAGGCTGCCGCGAGGTTCAGTTCCAGCCGACTCTCGCGGTCCGGATGGACGGAAAGGGTTGCCGTCACCGCCGGTCGTCCGGCATCCGTCACCCGCAGTGCATACTCGCCGAAGGGCAGGGGGAAGTCGAAGTTGCCCCGCGCGTCCGGATACGCGCAAAGCGTCTTGTCCCCGATGCCGAACTCGACGCGTGCCGTGCTGACGGCCAGACCGCGCGCGTCCCGCAGGCTGCCGTGGACCCGCGAGGTTCCCTCCAGACGCGCGGCGAGGCGCCCGTACGCCGCCGCGGGTGATTCCGCGACCGCCAGGCCGCGCGCGTACACCACTTCCGCGCCGGGAGCCATGACGAGGTCCTCGGGGGGCGGCTGGAACCCCTCCGTCTCGAGCCAGCGAAAGGCGTAACCGGTCTTGTCGGCGGGATCCACAGCGTCGCCGACGGCATAGCCGCGGACGGTGGCGATCTGAACCAGCGGCGCCCAACGATCGGAGGGATCGAAGTGGACGGGCTTGGCTCCCTCGTTGCGGAGCGTGGTGACGATGAGCAGGCCGGGCCAGCCTTCGCGCAACCGGTATTCGTGACGTACCGCCAGACCCTGATTCTGGGCGGCGGAAACGAACGTCTCGACGACGGCCTCACCGTCGGAGCCGTTCCGGACCAGGCGCACGTGGCTCACCTCGCCGCGGAGGTTGCTGGGGGCGAAATACGTCAGTTGATCGGAAGCCCGCCCCCGCGGGGTCAGGTCGTAGAGGGCACCCGGAATCGACGTGCCGTCATAGTAGACGAAGAGGTTCGGCTTGCGGTTGGAACGACCCGAGCCGACCACGGCCTCGACCAGCTCGTTGCGCAGGACGAAATCCCCGACGATGCCATCCGCCTCCTTGCCGCCGGGCAGGTCGGCCACCCGTTCGGGCCCGACCTGGAAGGCTTCCGGACCGGCGTGGGCGGACGGCGGGCAGACCCCACCGGCGGCGACCAGCAGCCACAGCCACGCCATCATCAACCTGCGAACCGGGGCATCCATGGCGCCGAGGCTGACCGTTCGCGCGCCGGATGGAAAGCCCGCCCCCGCCGCTCGCTACCGTGCCGCCTTGCCGGAGACCGCGGCCGCATGGTCCGAGAAGGACTTGCCGTGCCCGGTCGGGGCGATGACGGAGTCGATGATGCCGCGCTGGAACTCGTCCCACATTGGGGACATGCCACGGAGCTTCTCGACGATGCGCACGAAGGTCTCGACCACGTAGTCGATGTCCTCTGCGGAGTTGTCCTTGCCGAGGGTCAGGATGAGGTTGCCCTGGGCGAGGGCGTGATCGAGACCGATGGCGGAAAGGACATGGGAAATCTTCAGGGACTTGCTGACGCAGCTCGATCCGCTGGCGACGGCGATGCCGCTGAGGTCCAACAGCAGGAGCTGGCCTTCGCCCTCGATGAACTCCGTGCTGATATTGATGTTGTTGCCGATGCGCGCCGGTCCCGGTTCGGGTCCATTGAGCTTGATGAACGGGATCCGGGCCTTCAGGCCGTCCCACAACCGCTTTTGCAGCGCCGCCACGTGCGCCATCCGCGGCCCGAGTTCCCGCAGCGCCACCTCGGCCGCCACGCCCGCCCCGACGATGGCGGGCACGTTCTCGGTGCCGGCCCGGCGCCCGTTCTCCTGCACACCCCCGTGCAGGATGCTGACCAGCCGCGCCCGGCGGTTGCGATAGAGGACCCCCACGCCCTTGGGCCCGTAAAACCGATGCGGCGACAGCGTCAGCAGGCTCGCCCCGAGCTGCTGCACGTCGATGGGCGTCCACCCCGCCGCGGAGTTGGCGTCGACCAGCAGCGGAACCCCCTTCTCGGCGGCGATCTTGCCGACCTCGGCGACCGGTTGGAGCGTGCCAATGTCGTGGTTGGCGACCTGAACGCAGACCAGCGTCGTCTTGTCCGTGATCGCCTCCCGCAGTTTGTCCAGCCGCAGGCGGCCCATGGGATCGACGGGAACCCGGGTGTGGGTGAAGCCTTCCTTTTCGAGGAACTCGATGGAATTGAGGACGGCGGGATGTTCGACCTCGGACCAGACGATGTGGTTGCCGCGGCGCTTGTTCGCGTAGGCGACGCCCTTCACCGCGAGATTGACGGCCTCGGTTCCACAGGAGGTGAAGAGGACGTCGTCGGCGGACTCCGCGTTGATGAGCGCGCCGATCTGGACCCGGGCGTGGGCCAGGGCCTCGCGGACGCGCAGCCCGTGCTGGTGCAGCGACGAGGCGTTGCCGAAGGCGTCCAGAAAGAACGGCTTCATGGCCTCGAAGGCTTCGGGCAACAGCGGGGTGGCGGACAGGTGATCGAGATAGACTTGGCGCATGGGAAGAAATCGGAACGAGGTGCAGAGGGGACCGCTGACCGGAGGTCGACGGGGAGCCGGTCGAAGCCCGACCGGCGGCAGGGGGAGGCGCGACCGCGGCCCACCGGGTCGCCGGGCCGCCCCGTTCGCCGGGGACGCACCGCCGTCACCCGGCGAACGGCGAACGCATCAGGCCGTGAGGGCCGCGAGCTTCTCCACGGGAACGCCGGTCTCGGGATGGCGCTTCACGTAGTCCTCGAGCGCGGCCTTCAGGGCTTCCTCGGCCAGCACGGAGCAGTGAATCTTCACCGGGGGCAGTCCGCCGAGGGCATCGACGACCTCCTGGTTCGAGAAGGTCAGGGCCTCCTCGAGCGTGCGACCCTTGATCAGTTCGGTGGCCATGCTCGAGCTGGCGATGGCCGAACCGCATCCGAACGTCTTGAAACGGGCGTCCGTGATGCGGCCGTTCTCGACCTTGAGGGACATCTTCATGATGTCGCCGCAGGCGGCGGCGCCCACCTCGCCGATGCCATCCGCATCGGGCAGGTCGCCCATGTTCCGCGGGTTCATGAAGTGGTCCATGACCGTCTTGTTGTACAGCGTGTAGGTGTCGCTCATATCGGTTTGTTGCGCGTGGTTGAAAACTAAGTGGCCAACTGGGGAAAGATTTTGGGGGCGGAATGTCCGTTGCCGTTGCCGTTGCCGCGCTCGTCCGCGGCGGGTTGCGGACGTCCCGGCAGCCCCGACGTGTGCCGGACCGCGAGCTCCGCCAGGCTGGTCCGGCTGAAGACCTCCTTCAGGCGATCCTGAGCCTGCTCGAACAATCCGCACAGCGCGCAGCCCTCCCGTCGCTCGCAATCCGGGAGGTCCGTCAGACACCGTTGCAGGGCGATCTTGCCGTCGATGGCCTCGATGATCTCCAGCACCGAGATGTCGCTGGCCGGACGGGCCAGGGAAAACCCGCCGCCCGCCCCGCGTTGGGACCGCAGCAACCCCGCCTTCGCCAGATCCTGAAAGATCTTGGCTAGGAAACTCTTGGGGATGGCCTCATCCCGGCTCACGGCGTCGATCATGACCGGCAGCCCGCCCGGCTGCCGGGCCAGGTGCAACAGGCCAAGCACCCCGTATTCACCTGCGCGCGAGATATGCATGAGAGGAAAGAGGACCAAAAACGTCCGATTGCTCTTCTTAGTAGCAAAGGCCGACCGGCTGTCAAATCCGGACCCGTGGAGACGCGCTCCGGATGCGCGCCATCCCGGGGCCTTGATTCAAGCGCGCTCCCGGTTCGCCGCCGACGTTCGCCCCGCCATTGGACGACGAACACTCCAGGACCGAGGAGGTTCCCCCGCTGCCTTCCGGGAACGTCCCCAAGCCGCCAGGGCCGTTGACAAAGTCCTGCGTGGAACTGCGATGTGGGGCCGGCGACT
>CAZSOV010000162.1:0-17139 GCA_964608505.1 uncultured Verrucomicrobiota bacterium | reverse complement strand
GGGTCCGAAATCCGCCAAGGGGGGGGGGGGGGGCGGGGGGGGGGTTCGCGCCCGGGGGGGGGGGGGGGGGGGGGCTTCAAATCGCCGCCGGGTCGAGGCTAGGGCGGGGGGCCGGACGGTCAAGGACCCAGTCCCCGGCCTTTACCCGCGAGCCAGGGCGATGGACAAAGTCGATTGGGGCCCGCGACCGGCTCCCCGCCAGAGCGGCCGCGCGACGGCGGGCCGGGTCGCGGGGCGATCGAGGCAGGCGAATCGAGAGGCGAAGCCTGCGACTCGGCAGTCGCCGGCCCCACATCGCAGTTCCACGCAGGACTTTGTCAACGGCCCTGACCCGCGAGCAGGGCCAGCACCGCCCGGGCGGCGCGGGCCGGGGCGCCCGGGGGTCCCAGCCGCGACACCATCTCGCCGAGGCGCTGGCGGATGCGATCGCATTCCGCCGGGGCGGCGAGCAGCCGGCAGGCTTCCCGGGCAATGATCTCCGGACGGGCCCGGTTCTGGATGAGTTCGGGCATGACCGGTTCGTCGGCCAGCAGGTTGGGCAGGGCCAGGTGACGCACGCGGATGATGCGGCGCGCGATCTGGTACGTGCTCCAGGAGGCCCGGTAGATGGCGATGGTCGGCACCTTCCACAACGCGCATTCGAGGGTGACCGTGCCGGTCGAGGCAATGGCCAGCGTCGCCCGGGCCAGTTCCTCGCTAAGCCCGCCGATCGTTGCCTGGAGCGTCAGCGCGCGTCCGTCGTGCAGCGCCAGCGCCTGCTTCCGGATCGCGTCGTTCGGGAACACCGCGACCCAGTCCGACGGACATTCCGCCTGGATGCAGGCCGCCGCCTCGGCCATCAGGACCCAGTGCCGCGCAATCTCCGAGGGCCGGCTGCCCGGTAGCAGGACGATGCGCGGCGGCGTCCGGGGCGTCGGGGAATGCCCCACGGCCGTGGGATGCCGATCCACGATGGGATGGCCGACGAACTCGACCCGGAACCCCGGGTAGCGCGACGCGTACCAGGCCTTTTCATGGGGGAGGATCGCGAGCAGGAGGTCGAGGTCCCGGGCCAGCGTCGTGGCCCGGCCCGGGCGCGAGGCCCAGACCTGCGGCGAGACGTACTGGATCAGGCGCGGACGCCAGTCCGCGGGCTGCCGGGCCCGGATCGCCGCCGCGAAGCGGCGGTTGAACCCGCCGTAGTCGACGCAGATCACGGCGGCCGGGCGGCGTTCGAGCGCGAGGCGGACCATGCGGTCCAGGATGTCGCGGAGGCGCCAGAGGTTCCTCAGGACGTCGGCCAGACCGATGATCGCGTAGCGGGTGAGATCGAGTTCGAGCCGGACGCCCTCTGCGGCCATGGCGGGACCGCCCGCGCCGAAGAAGGTGGGTTCGGGAAGCCCGCAGGCCGCGTGTTCGGTGCGCAGGCAGCGCACGAGCTCGGCGGCGAGCAGGTCGCCGCTGGGCTCGCCGGCGATCAACATGAACGCGTTCGGCATCACGGGGCGCGGGGAGGTTGCCAGCCGTCGGGCGCGGGGGAAGGAGGAAGTGGAAACGGTTAGGAACTCGCGCTGGCGTAGCGCCGGACGGAACGTCTCCAAAACCATTCCGAGAGCAGGAAGAACACGATGCTGAACCCGACCAGCCACAGGATCTCGACCGGGTGACCCAGCTTCTCGATGAGCAGCTTGACCGGGACGTTGGTCACCAGCAGGACGGGCACGACGAACGTGAACACCGCCCGGAACGCCCCTCGGAACGCCTCGTCCGGCATGCGCGCGAGCTGGAACAGGTTGTAGTAGCCCCAGACGATGCCCTCCGCCCGGACCGTCCAGAAGCTGATGCAGGCCAGCAGGTACATCACCGAGTAATGGATCGTCAGGCCGAACACCAGGAGCAGGCCGAACCCGGCGACCTGCGCGGCCGAGGGCGAGAGCTCGAGCCGCGACGCGGCATATCCCATCACCGCGACCGCGGACCCCGCGTTCACGAACGCCCCGAAATCGACGTGCCGCAGCGAGATCAGGAACCGCGCGTTCGCCGGCATCAGAAGCAGGAAATCCAGCATGCCGGTCCGGACGTTCTCCGACAGCTTGACGCAGTTGTTCATGAAGAACGCGACGAAGAGCTGCTGGACGAAATGATGGGCGCCCACCAGGAACACCACCTGCCACTGGGACCAGGACGCGATGCGCTCGGTATGCCGGTAGATCACCGCCATGAACGCCAGTTGCAGCGCGAACCACAGCAGCTCGACGAGGATCCAGAGGATGAAGTTCAGCTTGAACCCCATCTCGCGCACCAGCGAGTTGCGCCAGAACGCCGCGTAGATGGACAGGTAACGGCCCGGGCCGGTCGTGGCTTTCATGGGGTTGCGTCGTGCCTCCGGTCGTTCAGCCGCCGACCGCCGAGTAATGCTTCAATCCGCGTTTCCAGACCCACCGGGCCAGCCCGAACGTCGCCGCCACCCAGAACAGCTGGATGGCCAGCCCCTGCCACAACGCCGCCCCCTCCACCCGGCCCAGATAAATCTGCACCGGGTGATAGAGCATGTACGGAAACGGCGTGAGCTCCAGGATCCGCAGGATCGCCGGGGGCAGGAGGTCCAGCGGGAACATGTGCCCGCCGGCGAGGTACTCGAACGCGAACAGGATGAAGATGAACGTGGCCACCTCCAGCACCCAGAACGCCAGCAGCGCCATCGTGAACGAAATGAAGAACTGCAGCAGCGCCGTCAGCACCAGCGACGCGACGAATGCCGCCAGGTGCACCCCCGACGCCGGGCCCAGCAGATCCGCCCGTTGCACCCACAGAAAGGCCGCCGTCGGAATCGCCGCCGCCGCCGTGTACACGATGCGCCCCGCCGCGAACAGGCACAGCCGGTACGCGAGGTAATCCACCGGCTTCAGCAGGAACTGGCTGATCCGCCCGTCCCGGATGTCCGCCGCGATCTGCCAGTCGTCCTCCGTCACCGACGTCAGGGCGACGACCACGTTCATGATCAGGTAATACGTCGTCACGCCCGCCAGGCTGTACCCGCCCACATCCCCTCCCGTCCGACCCTCGTAGATCGCCCGCCACAACAGGATCAGCGCCAGCAGCGGCACCAGCCCGAACGCCGCGCGCACCAGGAAGTTCACCCGGTACACCAGCGTGTTCTGGATCCCGATGCGAAAGACGTGGGCGTATTTGGACATGCGGCGCGTTGCCCGACGCCCGGCCCGGCGCGCCGGACGGGCGAACGCCGCCTAGGTAGCCTCAGGACCGGTCCCCCTGACAAGCGGAGCTTGTCTCCGGCCAAGGCGGCGCAGGACGCCGCGCCCGCGCCCCGGATCGAGCGGACACGCGGTTCGCCGCGCGGGCGGAGGTAGCTTCGTAGCCGCCGTCAGGAGGCGGAGCATATGGGGTGCGCGAAATGCTGGTTCGTAGCCGCCGACATCAGGAGGCGGAGCGCCTGGGCAGAACGAACAGGGTCCGCCTCGTCACCTCGTCGGCCACGCGGTACGGGTTCGCGCGGTGCTGGTTTCGTAGCCGCCGACATGAGGAGGCGGAGCGCCTGGGCTGAACGAAAAAGTGTCCGCCTCGTCACCTCGTCGGCCACGCGGTGGGGGTTCGCGCAGTGCGGGTTCGTAGCCGCCGACATAAGGAGGCGGAGCTCGTGCCGCGGACCAGGGAGCGCCCCGCCGCTTGCCTCGGCGGCGGTTGCCGCCTTAGAAACCCGCGTGCCCGTCAAACCGATCCCGAGCTTCTCCCCGCTGGCGTTGTCCGGTCCGCTGCGGAGGTTTCTGTTCATCACCGCGACCCTGACCGGCGCCGTCGTCCTGGTCGTCGAGATCCTCGGCGCGAAGATGCTGACCCCGTGGTTCGGTTCCTCGCACTTCGTCTGGACCGCCCAGATCACGGTCACGCTCCTGGCCCTGGCAGCGGGGTACTATCTCGGCGGCTGGCTGGCCGATCGTACGCAGAAACTGGCCTGGATCTACGGCGGGCTCGTCGTCGCCGCCGCCTACCTCGCCCTCACCGTGCTGGTCCGGACCCCGCTGGCCGCCGCCTGCCTCAACCTGAATCTGGCCTTGGGCTCCATCGTGGCCTCGTTGCTCCTCTTCTTCGTGCCCCTCACCCTGCTTGCCGCCGTCGGCCCCTTCTTCATCCGCCGCCTCGCCCGGACGGTCGAGGACGTGGGCGGGACCGTGGGGCGGTTGTCCGCCCTCGGCACGGTGGGCAGCGTGCTCGGGGTGCTCGTGACCAGCCACGTGTTCGTGCCCTATTTCCGGGATTCCATGGCCCTTCTCGGCACGGCCGCCGTCCTCGTCGTCCTGGCTGCCGTCTACTTCGTCATCTGGGGCATCGACGAGGGAGGGAAGGGCGTCGCCACCGCCGCCGCCGCCATCGGCGTCCTGCTTGCGGTAAACGGGGTCCGCAGGGAGTACGAACCGGCGTTCAAGAACTTCGTCGAGGTCGAACGGGCCAACTCCCATTTCGGCATGCTCCAGGTCCTGGAATCCAAGGACGGACGACGCCGGCTTTACCTCAATGATCTCCTCACCCAGAACACCTACTACGTCCCCGGGCGCCAGAGCATGTCCATGTTCACCTACGGGCTCTACCACTTCCTCCGCGGCTACACCCCCTCCATCAGCAATGCCCTCTGCCTCGGCATGGGCGTCGGCATCGTCCCCCGCCAGTTCGCCGCCGACGGCGTGAAGGTCGACGTCGTCGAAATCAACCCCGCCATCCTTCCCATCGCCCGCAAATGGTTCGATTTCCCAGCCGACGGCATCCAGGTGACCATCGACGACGCCCGCCATTTCCTGCGCGTGGCGACCAACCGCTACGACGCCGTCCAGCTCGACGCGTTCCTCGGCGATTCCTCGCCGTCGCACCTCATGACCCGCGAGGCGTTCGACGAGATCCGCCGCGTCATGAACCCCGACGCCGCCCTTGCCATCAACTGCTTCGCCCATTTCGAGCCCGGACGCGACTTCTTCGGTGCCTCCCTCCAGAAGACCCTCGCCTCCGTCTTCAAGAGCGTCGTCATGCACGAGGCCCCCGGCGGCAACATCTTCTTCGTCGCCTCCGATCGCGCCCCCCTGAACTTCCGGCCCGCCACGCGCATGGACGACATGAACCCCGGCCTCCGGCAGGAAGTGGAGGCCGCCATCCGCAACCTCAAACCCGTCGATACCACGCGCGGCATCGTCCTCACCGACGACTACAATCCCGTCGACTACTTCGATGCCGGGAACCGGGAGCGGACCCGACGGAACCTCACGGCGAACCTGCAGTATTTCTGAGCGAAAAATTTTGTTTGCACCCGGCGACCGGTCCCGGTTTGATCTCCGGCCCCGCCACGACAAGCGGTCCGGCGGGAGAGCTTTTCCGGTTGCCTCGGTAGCTCAATGGTAGAGCAGTTGACTCTTAATCAATTGGTTTCAGGTTCAAGTCCTGACCGGGGCACCATTTTCCACTCCAACGGGTTACCTCGGGTTTCGGCAACTTCGGTTTCCTTCTGACCTTCCCGACCTGCGCCACTCCGCGGGATTCTCGCGCGCGGTCCCCGGGGGGGCGGAATCGTCGGGTAAATCCAATGTCCCCATGGCGCCTGGCGCCATGGCGCAGCAACCACTGCAATCCAAGGCAGGGACCGGCTTGCTCATGGATTTCTTGGGCCTTCTCGTCCGTTGCCGTGGCGGTGGTGTGGGCGAGCGGATAAGCCTGCGTCACGAGGACGTTTACGTTTCAAGCCGGAGTCGGAGCCAGATGGTACCTCACAGCCGACGCACACATTCAGGCTCATAATCCCGCGGCTGCGGGATCTAGGTTCATCCCGCGAACGCGGGAAGCCCCGCAACCAATTGCCGTTGCACTGCAACGATTTAAGCCGCTGGCCTTCAGCGGCTTATTTGTTTTTCTGGCACGGTTTCTCGTTTTCGCCTCAGTTGGGTCGCATCGCCAAATTTTCGCCAAATATTTGGCCGACGCGGAACTGGCCTGAAGACCTCGCCCCCGCCTTTGGCTCGCCACGGAGTCAGAACGTCGGCAGGGAGGGTCAGCCGTTGCTTCCTCTTCACAACCGGCATCACCCTCACCACACTCCCGGGATGACAGGAAAGACTGACCGGAGTGCGTCCCCCGGCGGACTCCGCCGCCTGGTGCTGGTAGTCTCCTGCGTCTGGTGTTTGTCCATCGGGACTCTCCCCCCTGCCTGGTCGGACACGAATGGCATTGCTGCGCCACTTCGGATGGATCCGGTCGGGGACCTGGTTCACTCGGCTCTGGGGGGAGATCGGCAGAACATAGTCGCGCTACTCGGAAGTGGTGCTGACGCCAATGCCCGCACGGGGCCGGGCCTGACGGCTTGGCAGGCGGCCAGGGTCAAAGGGCATGCGGACATCCTGGAATTGCTGGCCAAGGCGGGTGCCGACACCCGCGCGGTTCCACCGGGACCGGAGGCGATTTTGGACTGGTACGTGAAGGAGAAGGTCAGACCCGGATCGCCCGGGCTGGCATTGGCGGTGATCCGCGACGGGAATCTGATCTTCAAGCAAGGTTGGGGTCTGGCGAACCTGGAATATGACATCCCGATCACGCCGACGACAGTCTTTCACGTTGCATCCGTGTCGAAGCAGTTCACCGCATATGCGGTTGCCCGCCTCGTACAACAGGGAAAACTCTCACTAGAGGATGACATCCGCCAATTCCTGCCGGAAATGCATGATTTTGGCACAAAGATCACTGTGCGTGATCTACTGTATCACACAAGCGGACTGAGAGACCAATGGATGCTCCTGGTCCTGGCCCGAAAAAACATTGGCGGCGTCGTGAGCCAGGACGATGTGATGAGGCTGCTCAGGCGTCAGCGGGAGCTTCTCTTCAATCCGGGCGAACGCCATTTATACTGCAACAGTGGTTACACATTACTGAGCGAGATAGTCACAAAGATATCAGGGAAATCGTTCGGCAGTTACACCTTGGATCATATCTTCCGGCCCCTGGGAATGACGAAATCGCAATTCCACACGAACTGCCAAGAGGTGGTGAAGAACGTGGCTTACTCCTACTATCCGTCACCCGATGGTCGCTATCGCAAGGCGCTGATGAATTACGAGACAGTTGGCGCGACCAGCCTGTACTCCACAGTGGAGGACCTCGCGGTATGGATCGCCAACTTTGAGCATCCGAAGCCGGAATCAGCCGCGCCGCTCGGCCTGATGCAGGAGCCCGGCCGGCTCAGGAGCGGCGAAAGGATCGACTACGGCATGGGGCTGTTCCTTGAGGATTATCGTGGCGCCACGCTACTGCAGCATGGTGGCGGGGATGCGGGCTACCGAAGCTTCGTGCTCTGGTTTCCCGACCTGCACTTCGGAGTGGTTCTGGCAAGCAATCTTGGTTCCATCGACAGCAGAGAGATTGCGCTGACCGCCGCGGACATTTACCTCGGCGACAGATTGCAGCCAGTCAGCCCTCCCAGCCCGCACAGCGAGCGGCCGTCCATCAAATTATCGGTGGCCGAGCTGGATCGATATGCCGGCCTATACGAGCTATACTGGCGTCTTACTGAAATCTCCCGGGTCGGAGACCATCTCGAGATTCGTGAGGACAACGATCCACCGGCACCACTAGCAGCGGAGGGCAACGACCGGTTTACAGTGGGCAGGAGGACAATCGCCTTCCAGGACCTGGAATCGGGCAAGCCAATGCAATTCACGAACGACTGGAGAGAGAACTTCAGGCGGATCAATGTGTCCGAGGAGAGGCAGCCGAACCTGGGCGATTATCCGGGCGATTACTGGAGTAGTGAGCTGGAGGCGATCCTGAGAATTCATCTGCGTGACGGGCAGCTCATTCTCGAACTCCACAGTCACGGCGAGACTCCCCTGCGCTACGTGGTCAGGAATGTCTTCGCTAGCGCCAGCAGTCAGCACTGGTGGTTCGGACTCAAGTTTCAGCGGGACGCCAAAGAGGCAGTCGTTGGGCTTCGATTGAACAGCATTCTCTTCCGGCGGTGCGTTCTCGAAGAGAAACCGTCTTTGTAGCCGGAGTGGGGTGGATGCCGACACGCGCGGCCTCCAAGGCTTCTTGGACAATCCGGGAGTCTTGGCGGGGTCATTCCACAAGAAGCTTCTCGCCGAAGGGTGTTGTAACATCGAACTCTCGCGATGGCACGGCGAGAAACAGAATCCTGGGCAGCGTCCCGACAGCACGGACGGTGATTATCACTGATTGCACACCGCACCCTGTCGGAGTTGTATAGCGCCCTGGCGATATTCTCTTCGGAGAAGCTATTCGGTGCCCTTAATCAGCCCCTTTTCCACCAATACAGGGGGCAGTCCCGGAATTTAGGAATCGTTTAGCATATTCCTGCTTTCCGGGACCCCTTTGCTGACCCCTCTGTCGCGGCGCGGGGTGACGGAGACGCCCCGGTTGGCGGTCCGTCGTTGTCCGAGCCGGGCGTCGCCGGACCGTCACGACGCCAGCGCCGCCCGGAGCGAGCGCAGCTCCTCGTCCACCTGCGCGGCATCTTCCAGCGTCTGCACAATTTCGTCGCGCAACAGTTCGCGGTAGCGCTTGCGCAGCCGGTGAACGGCCACGCGCAGGGCTCCCTCCTGCAGCCCCAGTTCCCGGGCGGCGTCGGCGTAGGGGAGTGCGTCCTGACCCACGGTGAGAAATCCCTTGGCCCGGTCGAACAGCTCCGCCTTGCCGTCGCGGGTGCACTCGGCGGCGAGGCGGGTGATCACCTGTGCCAGCAGTGCCAAGGCCCATTCGCGGTCGAAGATCCGCTCCGGGTTCGCCGGGTCCGGCGGATCGAGGTGGAAGCGGTCATCCGCGTCCCGCCAGTCGAGCGAGAGATGTTCGACCCCGCCCCCGCGTTTCCGCGCCTGGGCGCGATCCCATTCGTTGGCGAGGAAGTGCTTCAACGCGGCGAGGAGGAAGGCGCGGAATTTGCCGCGCTCGGCGGCGAGTCCCTCCAGGTAGTTCTTCTCCAGGAACCGGGCGAAGAAGGCCTGCACGAGATCCTCCGCGTCCTCCCTGGTGCGGCCCCGGCGGCGGACGTAGGCATAGAGCGGGTACCAATAGGTCTGGCAAAGCTCGGCCAGCGCGCGGTCGGAGTGCGGTGAGGATTTTCGTCCGGCCGACAGCACCATCGTCCAGCGCGTCGTGACGAAGACGTCGCGCGGGGCGGCGGAGTCGGCGGAGGGCGCTTCGGGGTTCATGGGATGCGGGGCGGGCGGATGGCCCGCGGCGCCGTGTCCATGCCGTTGTGCCGGGGCCGCTGCCGGGAGCGGGGTTCCATCGATGGCGGCAGCAGGGGCATGGTGAGGGGGGTTTACTTCGGACCGGCGGTGGCTTCCAGCAGGGACTGCAGGAGGCTGCCGATGGCGTCCGCCGCCGTTTCGCTCGCGGCGCCTGCCGGGATGGCTTCGGGCGCGGCAGGCAGCGAGTCGAGGCGTTCGAGCAGGCGGACGGCGTTCTGGCGGAAGCTCGTTTCCGCGCTGGCCAGGGAGGTCTTGAGACCGGAGCCGCAGCGCGGGAGGACCCGCCATTGCCCGTTCCGGAAACCGGTCACGAGGGTGAGGAACACCGGGGTGCCCCGGACCTCGCCGGAGAGGATCACCGCCGCCAGCCGTTCCTGGCAGACCACCACCGAGAGCACCTGCTGGCGGCGGATGCGCTCCGCCTGCCCCGGTTCCGGACGGAAGGCGAGGGTGTTGGTCGGCACGAGGGGCAGCCCGAGGCTGGTCTCGGCCAGCAGCGTGGCGTAGTCCTCGCCGCCCAGCAGCCGGAGGCCGAAGGACCCAACGGCGTCCTCGGGCGTGGCCAGGCTCCGCGCCTGTCCGAGTTCCTCCCAGGAACGTCCGACGCCGTAGAGGCGGAAGGAGAGCGCCGCAGCGTCACTCCCCTGGCCCTCGTTGGGAAGAGCCCGGTTCAGGTCGGCGAACTCGATCCACTCCACCGGCTGGGCCTGCGCCTGGAAGTTCTGCACCGCGTCGAGCGACTTGAGCTCGGGGAAGACGTAGGTTCGCGTGACGGACGCTCCGTTGGACACCCGCGCGTCCGCCATGCCCACGACGGGGGGCTGACCGAGGCGGGTGGCGACGACGCGCAGGTTCCAGCCCGGGTAATTGGTGCCGAACACGATCGTGATCTGCGCGCCCCTGGTGCCGATGCCGGCGGCGTGCATCTCGATGTTCCAGCGGGGTTCTTCGCCGAAGCTCGTCTTGCTGAAGCTGCGGGTGAGCGGCTCGTAACCGCGGATGGTGCGCCAGGGGGCCATGGGAACGCCGACCCTCAGGCTGGCGTTGGTGGCGGTGTCCGGACCGGAGACGACGAGGGGAATCAGCCCGGGATGCGGCGTTCGTTGCGGGGGAAGCCAGACGCTGCGGGAACCGGGAAGCGTTCCCGGGAACTCGAAGTTCAGGGGCTCGGCGCCTGCCGGAAGCTGTTCGGCGCGCAGCAGCAGCTGCAACGGGCGTCCGGGCAGGCCGTCTACCGGCCAGTCGAGGATCAGGCCCGTGGCCCGGTCGACGGACGGAGTGCGGTCGGGAGCGAACCAGGTGTTGCCGCGGGCCTGCTTGATGGCGACCAGCTCCACCCGTCCGCGACCGGGCAGCCGCGCGACCAGCGTGCGAGCTTGCGGGTCCAGCGTCGCCCGCAGCACGCGGGAGACCCCGGATGCCGGGACGGCGTGGCGCAGTTGGAGCACGAACTTCTGGCCGTTGTCGGTGACCTCCACGATCCGCAGCAGGCCCAGTCCGCCCTCGCGGGTGCGGAAGGCGTAGGCGGGCGTGCTGTCCGGATCGGGCCGCAGTTCGCGGGGCAGGGTGCCCTCCGCGGCGAGACGGGCCTCGGCGGCGGCGGGCGTCATCAGCTCCCAGTCGGACGCGGAGATCGGAACGAGGTGCACGGCGAGCAGTTCCAGCCGGCCCACGCCGGCGAGGGCGTCGAAGCCCTGTTCCTGCGCCCACGCCATGTTCCCGGCCGCGCCGGCAATCGGGTTCTCACCGGGTGCCGCCGCCGGGAGGTCCGCCGCGTGCCCCAGGTCGAAGTCCACGAGTTCGTCCACGGCGAGCAGGGCGGGCGGAGTGAACACCAGGCTGGATCGGGGGGGCGGCAACGGCGCGGCGGGCTGCAGGGCGACGTCCGGGAATTCGATCCAGTGCAGGGGGCGCACCTGGAGACGGAATTCCTGCAACTGGTCGAACGGGAGCCGGTCGAACGTGGCGGTCCAGAGCGTCACCTTTTCGATGGGCGTGCCCTGGGTGCCGTGGGCCGCATGCTCGACGCCGTTGGTGTCCACCGCGATCAGCCGGTGGGTCCACAGCCGGTCTTCGGGGCCGAACACATACGCGATCTGGGCTTCGCCGCGTTCGTTGCGCGTGGGCGCATGGAAGATCAACTGCCAGTTGGGATCGGTCAGCTTGCGTTCCTGGTTGCTCGACTGCGAATGCCCCTGCTGCGTGCCGATGGTTCGCCAGGGTTCCAGGGCCAGGGCGGCGCGGAAGTTGTCCCGAACCGCTTCCGGCGGGAACGCGGTCCGCGCCTGGATCACTCCGGACAGCGGTCGGCCATCGCGGAAGACCTGGCCTCCGGAACTGACCCCAGTGGCGAGATCGCAGGAAAAGCCCAGATGATCGGCTCCGCTCGGCAGGTCGGAAATGCGGACGAGAAAGTCCTTCGAGACCCGGCCGGACAGGCTGCTTTGAACGGGACCGGGCACCTCGTAGGTGAGGTTGGTTTCCGGCGTGCCGTCGGGGCGCCACCACTGGTTCGGGGCGGCGTTGACGTCGGCCACGGCGAGCAGCTCCACGGTGCCGCGCCCGGGCAGTTTCACGGTCAGGGCGCCGGTCCGCGGATCGCGTTCCGCCGTCTGGCGTGCCAGGGCGGCCTTCATACCGCCGGCAGGACGCGACAACACCAGCGTCTTGAAGTAGTGGCTTCCAACGATGAAGACCACCAGGCCGGCCAGGGAAAGCGCGTCGAGGAAGTAGGGGAACCGGCGGCGGGGCGCCAGCACGACGGTGCCGTGGGTGGCGCGCGGGGGGGCATCGTCCCACGGCTGGTTCATGGTCCGGCGGATGCCCCATGCCACCGTGAGGCCGGCGGCCAGCAAGACGTACTGTGCCAGGGCATGCTCGGTGCCGTCCACCCAGCGCACGATCTGGTGTGCGAGTGCGGCGACCAGCATGGTGATGAACACCGCGGTCAGCGCGCCTTGGAAGTTCACCTCGCGCTCCCCATCGCGTTCGGTCACGACGGGGATGCCGAGCCAGCGCCGGTGGCGCACGCCCGGACGGGGGGCGTCCCCGGCGGGGTCGCCGGCCTCCCCGGGGGCGCGGGCCGCCGCGGGCGTGTCCACCACGGTGGCTACGCGTTGCTTGACCTCGCTGGCGTGCTGGTAGCGGCGCGCGGGATCGTTCTCCAGGGCCCTCAGCACGATGTCGTCGAGTCGCACGTCCACCTGCACCTTGCGCGACGGCGGGGCGAATTTCCCGATGGGCAGGTCGCCCGTGAGCATCTCGTAGAAGACCACGCCCAACGAATAAATGTCCGCCCGGTGGTCCACCGCCAGCGGACGCGCCACCTGTTCGGGCGCCATGTAGTGCGGCGTGCCCATGATCTGACCCTCGGCGGTCAGGCGGGACGCCTCCGCATCGGCTTCCAGGATTCGGGCGAGGCCGAAATCGGCGATCTTCACGCGGCCCTTGCGGTCCACGAGCACGTTCTCGGGCTTGATGTCGCGGTGGACCACGCCCTCGTCGTGGGCGTACTGCAGCGCGTCGCAGATCTGCGGGATGATCTGCAGCGCCTCGCGGGCTGACACCCGCCCGGCCTGTTCGAGCTGGCGCAGGTTCGCGCCATCCACGAACTCCATGATGAAGTAGTGCCAGCCGCCGGCGCGTCCGAACTCGTGGACGGCGACGATGTTGGGGTGGTTGAGCCGGGCGAGCGCGCGGGCCTCGCGATTGAAGCGCTCCTCGAAGCTCGCGCCGTCCGGACCGTTCTGCGGCAAGATCTTCAGCGCGACCCTCCGGTCGAGCGCCGGCTGGCGGGCCTGATAGACGGCCCCCATGCCGCCCGCGCCCAGCAGACCGCGGATCTCGAGCTGAGGAAACAGGCGCGCGACCTCGGCCACCGCCGGGGGATCGAAGCGGTGCTTCTCCCCGCCTGCGTGGGATTCGGTCTCGGCGCCTTGCGCCAGCAGGCAGGCCGGACAGAGCCCGGCGATGGCTGCGGCGGACAACGCCCGGCCACAGCCGGGGCAATGGTTGGCGTCCTTCACGGGGGTGGCTTCCTTCGGCATGGTATCCATCACGATCACCCTCAGAAGCAATTTCCGGCGGGTGTTACCGGGAATTTTTCACCCGAATGACGGTACCCCTTTCGCGCTTCCTGGACCCCGGCTTCCGCCCCGGAAGTTTCGGGAGCTGGTCCAGGAGAGGGGCTTCCCGCGAACGGGCGCTTCGGGCCCCTTTTGCGGTTCCAGGACGGACCGAACGGCCACCATGCCGCCAACGCGTCATCCGGCCACGCCGAGCCGGGGCAGGTTTCGGGCGGTCGGGAGGATCGCTAATTGGGAAGGGGAGCCATGAGGACGACAGGGATTTCGGGGACCCGGATTTCGTAAAGGGGTTATCAGTCCCGGAAACCAGGAAGCGACAGGAGGAGCGGCAAGGCGAGTCTCCTCATGCCTTCATTTCGCCGATCTGCCTGGTCGCGATGCCGATCGGGCGATCCAGCGGGATGCCGGCGCAGGACAGCAGCGTGGTGAGCAGGTCGCCCTGGTTGCCCTGGACGCTGGATAGGAATCGACCGGTCTTGAGGGAGCCGCCGCCTTTTCCGGCGATGATAAACGGGAGGTTGTCGCGGCGGTGTTTGTCGCCGTCTTCCAGGCCCGAGCCCCACATCATGATGCAATGGTCGAGCAGGGTGCCTTCGCCTTCCTCGAGGGCGTGCATCTTTTTCACCATGCAGGCGAATTGATCGACGTTGAATTTGTTGATGGCCGCCACCTTGCGGATCATTTCCTGATCGCTGCCGTAATGCGTCTGGGAATGGTGCTGGTTGGAGAAGCCCAGCTCAGGGTAGGAAGCGCCGTTGGGCCGGGAGCCGACGTAGGTGCTGACGCGCGTGGTGTCGGTCTGGAAGGCGAGGATGGTGAGGTCGCACATGACCTGCATGTACTCACTGCGCTTGTCGCCCTCGGGTATCTTCACCTCGATGGGCGCCGATTCGTTGGCGTGGCGGTTGGAGGGAGCGACGCCGTTTTTCTCCAGTGCCGCCTCCCGTTGGCGGGTTTCGATGGCGGCGATGCGTCGTTCCACCGAGCGCACGCTGTCGAGGTATTCATCCAGCTTTTGTTGATCCCCCTTGGCCAAGGTGCGGCGGAGGTCACGGGCACCGCCAAGCACCCGGTCGAGCATCCGGCGGTCCAGCGGGTTGGCCTGCGTGACCTTGCCTTCCTTGCCGCGCTTCCCGAAGAGCCGGTTCAACACGTTGCGTGGATCGGTCTCGGCCGGCACGGGTTGGGTGGGCGAGCGGTAGCTGCAGTGATTGTAGTATCCCTCGTGCAGGCCTTCCTGATTTTCCTTCCAAGTCTGAGGCATGGTGGCCAGCTCGAGCGAAGGGAGCAGGGTCTGGGCGCCGACGTAGTTGGCCATGATCTGGTCGGCGGAAATGGAAATGTTGATGCGGTCGCGCGAATCGGCGTCGGGCAACCGCGCGGTAAGCCAGGTGGACAACTCCAGCGCATGCGGGGCACCGCCGAACGGCGCGATCGGCACACCCGAGATGCCCTTCATCATGAGGCACTGATCCATGATTGGCTGCAGCGACTGGATGATGGGCGGCGGGGAGTTGAGGAACTCCTCCTGACTCTTGGGCCAGAACTGATCCATGATGACCCCGTGCGGCATATACATGAATGCCAGACGCACCGGCGGCTTGGTGGAATTCGCACCAGCCGCCCAACCGAGGGAATCGAAGAGCGGCAGCGCGAGGGAGACCCCCACTCCTTTCAGGAAGGTGCGGCGATCAACAATGGACGGGTGATTCATGGTATTCATGTCGGTGCCTTGCTGGCGGTGAATCGTGGTCATCTTTCAACTCGACGGTGGGTAAACAGGTAACTGGCGACGACTTCGGTCATGATCGTCCTCACCCGGTAGTCGTCTTCGGCAATCCGGGCCATCAATTGGTCGATGACGACTTCATCGTAGCCTTCCAACCGTCGCCCGAGCGCGTGAGCCATGAACCGTTCGGTCAGGTTTCGGGCCAGGTCCGTCTCGCGCCCGGCCAGGAGGCGCTTCAATTCCGCCGGGTTGGAGAAGGCCTCTCCGGTGGGAAGTCTTCCTGCCGAGTCGATCCTGACCCCGGCTTCGGTCTTCTCGCGCCAGCGTCCGATGGCGTCGAAGTTCTCCAGACCGAAACCGATCGGGTCGAGCACCCGGTGGCAGTTGGCGCAGACGGGATCCTTCGTGTGGAGTTCGGTCCGTTGCCGCAGGGTCAAGCCCTCCACGCTTTTGGGTCCCTGCGCGTCGAGTTCGGGAACGTCGGGCGGCGGCGGCGGCACGTGTTCACCGAGGATCTGCTCGAGCACCCATACGCCCCGACGAACGGGGCTGGTCCGGGTGGGGAACGATGTTGCCGCCAGCGTGGCCGCCATGCCGAGGATGCCGCCCCGGTTGGCGTCCTCCAGCTTGACCCGGCGCATTCCGGGACCTTTGACGGATGCCCCGAGGCCGTATAACCCGGCGAGCTGCTCATTCAGAAAGGTATAGTTGCTGTCTACAAGTCGGACGACGCGTTGGTTCCTGCGCACGATGCTTCCGAAGAACAAGCGGGCTTCATGGATCATCGCCTCCCGCAGCGTCGGCGTCATCTGGGGAAACAGGTCGGGATCGAAAACCTGGCGCTCGAGGTCGTTCACCCTCAGCCACTGGGCGCCGAATCCGTCAAACAGGGCCCGCGCGCGAGGGTGGAGCAAGAGCCGCTTCACCTGGGCCCGGAGCGTCTCGGGCGCGTGCAGCTCGCCTTGGTCGGCCAGAGCGGACAACTCGGCGTCGGGCGGCGCTGACCAAAGCAGATACGATAGACGCGAGGCCAACTGGTGGTCGTCCAATCGGACGCTCTGTTCGTCGGGTTGGACCTCTCCGGCGGGCGTGATGAAGAGGAACTGGGGAGAGACGAGGACCGCTTTGAGCATCAACCCCAGCGACGCGGTGTAATCCAGATCATGCTCCCGGGCGAGGTCGAAAATGCCCACGAGGACGTCCAACTCCGCCTCGGTGGGCGGGCGACGGTAAGCATCGCGGGCCAACGAGCGCGCGACCTGGCGCGCGGCCTGCCGAAGCTCGGCGCCCTCGGGTGGCGCCTCGCCAAAGAGCCGCCTCTGGACTGCGGTCGGCGCCCTGCCTTCCGGCGCCACAATCCGTTCGACCACCTGGTTGGCCAGGTCGAGGAACAGTTCCGATTGCAGCGGGGAGATCGAGTTGAGGTAGCCCTCCCCGATGACTTCTTCGGGAAGGCTGTCCGCGATCGACGGATTCACCCCGTAGAGATCATGCAGCGTGTTGGCGTATTCGACCTTGGACAGCCGTCGAATCACGAAGGGACCCGGATCTTTCGGGCTCAGGTACTTGAGCTTGCCGATCCACTCGATGAATCGGAGTCGCTCCTCGTCGGTGGGTTGCTTCGCCGCGTCCTCGGGCGGCATGTCATGCACCTTGACGTTCGCAACGGCCTTCTTCCAATGCAGGAACGCGATGCCGCGGCCGGGATCCTTTAGGTCCACCTCGAGGTTGACGTTCGCCTTGGCGCGGCCACCGCCGTGGCACCTCGTGCAGTAGGCCTTCACGAAGGGTTCCACGTTCTCCTTGAAGATCTTCCTGGCATCGGCCCGGAGCGCCGCTTCATCCGCGCTCTCGCCGTCGCTCTCCGCCAGACACCGCGAGACCATCGACAAGATCAGAGCACAGCCCAAGGCCGCGGTCTTCGGATGGAAAATCCGGAGGATGCGTGGTGGCTGCATGCTCGTGGGTAGCGAAAAGGCCGCCCTCACGCCAGCCCCGGTTTCACCACCTGGGCATGTTCGACCCCGGTCCGGCGGAAATCGAGACCGGCGGGGCGGTGGGTAAGGCGTGCGGGATCAAGGCCATCGGG
>CAZSOV010000161.1:7237-17192 GCA_964608505.1 uncultured Verrucomicrobiota bacterium | reverse complement strand
GAAAGTGATTGGACATGAGGCAGAAGGTGAGGATGCGAACCTCGCAGAACTCCTCGGCCTCGCGGAGCAGTTGGACGAAGTGCTCCTTCTCGGCGGGACCGAAGATGAAGCGACGATCCACCACGCGGGAGACGCAGTGATAGACGGCGGCGGGATGATCGGGTGGCGCGAGCAAACGACCGGTCGGCATGTCCGCGAAGATGACCCGAACGCGACCTTGCCTGCAATACAAAATTCCCGGAATGTAAGCAGATATAACTTATTAGAAATCCCGGCTCATGGTCTTCAACAACCGTTTGTGTCGGGTGATTGGTGATCAGATGGCGCTGCCGGCGGGGAGGGGGCGGGGGGGGGGGGGGCCGAGGCGGACGACGTTCTCGGGGTCGAAGTCGGTCAGCTTCAGCCAGTCCTCGGTGAGGTCGGAGGATGGAAAGAGGTCGTTCTCGGCGTGCTCGAGGCGGAGGGCGGCAAGGAGGTCCTCGCGGGTGAGCTGTCCGTCGGTGCGGGAATCGATGGCACGGCGGATGGCGAGGGATTTGGCCCGGGCGACGACGGCGGCAATGATCGCGCCGCTGGCCAGGTCGGCGCGGTGGAGGACTTCACGGCGTCCGCTGCGGTAACCGACTTCGAGGAACTCGGTGCCGGGCTGACGGGCGAAGTGGGCTTCGGCGACGGCGCGGGCAAGTTCGGACGCGGGTTCGGCGAGGGGCAGGGTTTCGCGCAGATAGATCTCGTAGATGCGGCGGGCTCCGGCGGCGTCAGGACGGCGGACGCGGATTTTCCGGTCGATGCGTCCGGGGCGCAGAATGGCGGGGTCGATGAGGTCGGCACGATTGGAGGCGAGGATGACGACGACGTTGGCGAGGGGTTCGAGGCCGTCCATCTCGGTGCAGAACATGGGGACGAGGGTGGAGAGGAGGCCGTGGGCCCGCCCGCCGCGGCGGACGCCGAGGATGCTCTCGGCTTCGTCGAGGAAGAGGAAGGCGAGGTGCCCATCCGCGGCGCGTTCGCGGCACTGGGCGAAGAGGTCGCGCACCTGGCGTTCGGATTCGCCCACCCACATGTTGAGGATCTCGGGTCCTTTGACATGGAGGAAGAACTCGGGGTGATCGACGCCGGTGGCGGCGCGAATCTGCGCGCGGAGGTTCCAGGCGGTGGCCTTTCCGAGGAGGGTTTTGCCGCATCCGGGCGGGCCGTGGAGGAGGAAGCCCTTGGGCACGGCGTGGTCGAACCGCCGGTAGAGTTCACGGTGCAGCAAGGGGAGTTCGAGGGTGTCGCGGATGGCCTGGACCGCCTCGTCCTGGCCGCCGATGGCGGACCAGGGCAGGGGTTGGACGTGTTCGAGGGCGCGCTCGATGCGTCGGCCCATGCCGAGCACCTCGAGAGCGACGCGCTGGTTCGAATCGAGGCGGACCTCGAGGCCGGGCTTGAGTTTCTCCTTGGCCAGAAGGGCGGAGCGGAGGACGACGGTGGGGGCCGCGCCGGTGTCGTGGCCGAGTCGGAGGCGCCCGTCGGACAGGAGTTCGTCAATGCGCACCACGGGGCCGGCGGTTTCGAACCCGAACGGCTCGACGACGGCGTAGGCCTCGTTGCAGAGGACTCGCTGGCCGATCTGCAGGGAGGCCAGGGGGAGTCGGGGATCGACCTTGCAGACGTAATCGGTGCCACCGACGCAGACCAGGGCGCGATCCGAGGTCGCGGCGCCGAGAAAGGTGCCGGCACGGAGGGACGGCGAACGGAGGGTTTCGATGGCCCGATCGTATTTCTCGAGGGCCTCGCGGGCCTGGTCGTTCATTTCCTCGAGCGAGTGGATGCGGTCCCTGAGATAGACGAGATCGATCAGGGCCGGGTGCCGGGAGGGGAGCTTGCGGGCGAGGAGGTCGAGAATCTGGAGGGTGGAAAGGCGATCCAGGGTTTCCGTGGACAGGAGTTCGTCCGGAGGCGGCGCGTTGGTGTTGGAAGGGGCCGCGGCGTCGGGGAGCGGCGAAGGGGGTGGAGTGGACCGGGGGGCACGCCGTTCATCTGGCTCGGTCATGGCGGGACCGTAGGAGGGGATGAGGGATTTGCAAATGCCCGAAGCGCCCGGGGCATCGGGCTAGTCGCCCGCGCCCGGGTCGGCCTGGAGGCGGCGGATGGCGCCGGCATGGCGGCGTCGGACCAGGTAGGTGTGGGCGCGTCGTTCGGTGGCGAGGTAATCGAGTTCGGCCTGGAGCTTGCGGTAGCTCTCGAAGCGTTTCGCGTCGAGGTCCCCGCGGGCGAGGGCTTCCTGGACCGCGCAACGCTTTTCACCGGCATGGGAGCAGGCGCGGAAATGGCAGCGAAGGGCGAGTTCGGCGATGTCGGGAAACGCCTCGGCGATGCCATCGTCGGCGAACCAGAGCTGGAGTTCGCGCATGCCGGGGGTGTCGATGACGAGGCCGCCCCGGGGGAGGAGGATGAGTTCGCGCCAGGTGGTGGTGTGGCGTCCCTTGCCGTCGTGTTCGCGGACTTCGAGGGTGGGCTGGACCTCGTCGCCGTGGAGGCGGTTGATGAGGCTGGATTTGCCGACGCCGGAGGTGCCGACGAAGACGCAGGTGCGACCGGGGGCGAGGTGCTGGCGGAGCTCGCCGAGGCCGCGTCGGGTGCGGGCACTGGCGACGATGACGGGGGTGGAGCCGGCGGACTGGCGGGCGGCGGCGATGCGGGCCTCGGCATCGTCGTGGAGATCGGCCTTGTTGAGTACGATGATGGCCCGGGCGCCGCCTTCATGGGCCATGACGAGGAAGCGTTCGAGGCGGCGCGGGTTGAAGGTCTGGTCGAGGGCCTGGACGATGAAGGCGACGTCGATGTTGGCGGCGAGGACCTGGGGTTCGGTTTCGCGCCCGGGAATCCTGCGGGTGAACGACGTGCGGCGGGGCAGGACGTGCTGGATGACGGCGCGGGCGTCGCCGGGCTTGTGGGAGAGGGCGACCCAGTCGCCGACCTTGGGGAGAACGGCGGGATCCGTGTGGCGATGGAGGAGGCGTCCGGCGACGCGGGCCTGGGTTTCGCCGTCGGCGGTGACGACCGCAAAGGAGTGTTTGTCCTCGAGCGCGACCCGGCCGGGGTTGAGACGCGGATCGCCGAGTGCGGCGAGGTGCCGGTTCCAGTCGTCATCCCAGCCGAGGGTTCGGAGATCAAGCATGGGTATCGAGGGGTGCCGCGGGTGCCGCGAGGAGGGAGGTTAGGGTTGGGAAGGCCGGGGGAAAGCGGGAAAACCGGGGAGGCCGGATTCCGGCGGGGTGGGGTGGGGTGGAGGGGGTTGAGGCGGGCAGCGGGGGCGCCGTGCGATCCCGGAAGACTTGCCGATTGAAGGCCCCGGCCTAACATCGCGGCCTATGCTGAATCCTGCGATGAAATGCGCGTTGAATTCATGGGTGCCGTCCCGGTTTTCCGGGGCCTGGCGTGGCCGCATCGCGGTGGCACTGGGGTGCGTGGCATCCCTCGGGTTGCCGGCGGTGGGAGCCGACGTGCCGGATGCCGCGGCGCTTCGGAAACAGGCGTTGGAGTTGATCGCGCCGGTGCCGGACAAGATGCCGGGAGCGGAGAAGGACACGCCGGCGATGGTGAAGCTGGGCAAGGAACTGTACTTCGAGAAGGCGCTGTCCAAGAACAACAGCCAGTCGTGCAACAGCTGCCATCAGGTGGAAGGGGCGAAGGGCGGCGTGGACAACGAGGCGACCTCGCCGGGGGCATTCGGCAAGCGGGGCGGGCGCAACTCGCCGACGACACTGAACGCGGGTTTTCAGGTCGCGCAGTTCTGGGACGGGCGCGCGGAGGATTTGGTGGCCCAGGCGAAGGGGCCGGTGCTGAACCCGGTCGAGATGGCGATGCCGGACGAGGTGGAGGTGGTGAAGCGGCTCTCGGGGATGGCGAAGTACCCGGCGTTGTTCAAGGAGGCGTTTCCCGGGGCGAACCCGGCGGTGACGTACGACAACGTGGCCCGGGCCATCGCGGCGTTCGAGCGGACGCTGGTGACGCGTGACCGGTTGGACGACTTTTTGAAGGGCGAGGACCCGGCGCTTTCGAATGAGCAGCGGCGCGGGTTGCACGAGTTTCTGACGCTGGGCTGCACGACGTGCCATTACGGGCCGGTGCTGGGCGGGCAGCAGTACCAGAAGATCGGCCTGGTGAATCCGTATCCGACGGACGACAAGGGCCGCGCGGAGATCACGAAGGACGAGGACGACGAGTACCGGTTCAAGGTGCCGATGCTGCGGAACATCGCGCTGACGCATCCCTACTTCCACAAGGGCCAGGTCGCGACGTTGGAGGAGGCCGTGCGAAAGATGGCCTGGCACCAGTTGGGCAAGGAGCTGACGAACGACCAGGTGCAGGCGTTGGTGGCCTTCCTGAAGACCCTGACCGACAAGGCGCGCGTCGAGCGCTAGACTTGAATTCGCGCCCCGGCTCCCGGGCGTGTCCCGACGCCGCGCCGTTCCTGGCGCGGCGTTCTGCTTTTCCGGGCCCTGCCGGACGGCGTGACGCCGGGGCGGGCGCCCGACAGGATGGGGGCGTGCGACGAACGACGGACCAGTGCCCGAGACGGGCGGAAGGGGACGGGGAAGTCGAGGCGGTTCAAGCCTGGCGCCGGCGCTGCGGACCGGCCTTGAAACGGATCGGGACTCCCGGTTTCGTCTTCGCGCGGGAACCCCTCGCCGCGGCCCTAACCGAACTCGAGTCGGCGCTGGGCGGCTTGCCGGCGCGGCATTGGTGGTCGTTCAAGACGTTGCCGCTGCGCCCGGCCCTGCGCTGGTGGCGGGCGTCGGGACGGCCGGTGGAGGTGGTCTCGGAGTTCGAATGGCGCGGGGCGCGGGATCTGGGCTTCGAGGCGGACGCGATCCTGGTGAACGGTCCGGCGAAGGCGCGTTGGCTCGCGAACCGGGCCCTGCCGGGGATGCGGGTGAACTTCGATTCGCTGGGTGAAATCATCGCCCTCGGACGGTTGGCCCGGGATCTCAAATGGCGGGTGGGGGTGCGGGTCAACCCGACCGAGGAGGTCAATTCGGAGTATCCCGGGGTGCGCAGCCAGTTCGGCCTCCTGCCGGGGGAACTGGGCGAGGCGGCGAGGCGGTTGAAGCGCTGGGGCGTCGGGGTGGAGGTCGTGCATTTTCATCTCCGCACTCATGTGCCCTCGGCGGACTGGTACGCCCGGGCGATGGCCGAGGTCCTGGAAGCAGTGCAGGCGGTGGGTTGGCACCCGACGGTGCTGGACGTGGGCGGCGGGGTGCCGGCGACCGGGGTGGGCAGTCGGCGCGGGGCGCCGTTGGACGCGGGTTTCAGCCTGGAGAAGCTGCGGACAATGCTGCGCCAGGTCCTGCGGCGGCATCCGGGGCTGCGGGAGGTGTGGATGGAGAACGGGCGTCGTCTGGCGGCCCCGTCGGGCGTGCTGGCGGTGCGGGTTCTCGAGGTCAAGGAAGGGCGGGGCGTCCGGACGTTGATCTGCGACGGCGGGCGGACGCTCCACGCGCTGGTGGCGACCTGGGAGCATCATCGGGTGGTGCCGCTGCGCCGACGTCCGGGGCCGGAGGCGGACACCCTGTTGTGCGGCCCGACCTGCATGGCCTTCGACAACCTCGGGCGTCATCCGCTGCCCGTCGCGACGCGGCCGGGGGACGTGCTGTTGTGGCTGGACGCGGGGGCGTACCAGGTGAGTTGGGAAACCCGGTTCTCGCACGGTCTGGCGGGGATCGCCTGGGTGGACGGGGACGACGTGGAAGTGGTGCGGGAGGCGGAGGATTTCGAGTCTTGGTGGCGTGGGCGGTGAGACGGGGACGCGGGACGGCGGGCGAACTCGTGCGGGGCACGAGACTGCTGCGTCCGCCTAGGAGGAGAAGCCCGCGACCCGGCCCGCCGTCGCGTGGACGCTATGGCGGGGAGCCGGTCGCAGGCCCCCACGGCACGGTGGGCTCGAACCTCGTGAATGGTCCTGATGCGGCAGGGAACAGGGCCGTAGAGCGCGGAGTGTTGGGGAGCGCGGACTTGCGGAGGGGAGCGGGGGAGGCGCAGGGTGAACCCGGTACCCATCCTGACGCATGCCCTTGCTCCTTCCATCCACCGGTTCTGTTCTCGGCGGCGCGGGGTTGCGGGTCGGGGCGCGGCGTTCGGGGCGCGGGTTCACGCTGATCGAGTTGCTGGTGGTGATCGCGATCATCGCGATCCTGGCGTCGATGCTTCTGCCCGTGCTGGGGAAGGCGAAGGAACAGGCGCGGCAGATCAAGTGCCTGAACAACGAGAAGCAACTGGCGTTGGTGTGGACCCTGTATTCCGGCGATTTCTCGGACAAGCTGGTGGCCAACGGCGCGCAGGAGGCGGAGGGCCGCGAGACGCTCTGGGTGGCGGGCGGGTACCACAACTTCCTGCCCGGCTTCATCGACCGGAAGTACCTGCTGGACCCGAAACTGGCGGCCTTCGGGGCGTACCTCACGGACACCGCGGTGTACAAGTGTCCCTCCGACCGGACGACGCACGTCGTGCAGCGCGGCAAGCCCGTGCCGCAATTGCGCAGCTACGCCATGAACCTGTACCTGGCCCCCACGACGTCGATGCAGGGCCGGGCATCGACGAAATACCTGTCGTTTCGCAGCCTGGCGCAGATCGGCTCGCCCTCGGCGACGTTCCTGTTCCAGGACACCACGCCGCAGAGCCTGTGCACGCCCGCGTTCATCGTGCCGATGCCGGGGCAGACCGAGGCGTGGTTCCATTTGCCCGCGACCCATCACAATAACCGGGGCGTGCTCTCGTATGCCGATGGCCACGTCGAGGCGCATCGGTGGTTCGACGCGCGCACCATTCGGTCGACGACCGTCGGCCAGCGAATCGGGCACGACATCGGGGTGCCGAAGAGCCGGGACCTGCTGTGGTTGCAGGAGCGGACGACGGTCTCGGCGTTGTGACCGGTGGAACGGCGGGCGGTGAGCGGTGAGCGGTGAGCGGTGGAGGGCGCCGGGCGGAGCGGGACGATCCGCGGGCGTCGAACCGGGGAAGGCCGGGGGAGGTTGCACCGCACCCCGGAGACACGTCCCGCCCAGGGAAACGATGCTCATGAACCACGCAAATCCGTCGAGGACACGGGAAATACGGTCAGGTCGGGACAGGTTGAGGTTGGGTCAACGTGGGCCGGTCCGGTCGAGCCCGCGTGCCTCGGAACGTTGCGGGATGTGGGTTTGCTGGATGGCAGGGGTGCTGGGAGCGGGGATGGGGGCGATCCTGGGCACCGAGGCGGCGACCCTGACGGGGCGGGTCGTGGAGGCGGGCAGCGGGAAGCCGGTGGCGGCCCGGGTCTATCTCGAGGGTGCGGACGGCCGGCGGTTTCACGTGGCGTCGGCGGACGGGGTCGGGACGGCGGTGCCGTACGGCAGGACGAACTGGCTGAACCCGCGGTCGGTCGAGGTGCACACGAGCGTGTCGGCGCATCCGTTCCGGGCGGAGTTGCCGGCGGGCGCGTACGTGCTGACGGTGGAGCGGGGAAAGGAGTACCGGACGTTCACGCGGACGCTGGAAGTGGGGCCCGAGGGCGGGGGGGTGAAGGTCGAGGTCCCGTTGCGGCGCTGGATCGATCTGGCGGCGCGCGGTTGGTACTCGGGGGAGACGCACCTGCACCGGACGGTAGAGGAACTGAGGACGGTGCTGCCGGCGGAGGATTTGAACGTGGGGTTTCCGTTGTCCTTCTGGGTGACGAAGGGGGAGACGGCACCGGGGACGGGGGATCGGAACATGCCGGGGGAGTCCGGGGCGCGGTTGGTGGAGGTGGACCCCACGCACGTCGTCTGGCCGCGGAACACGGAGTACGAGATTTTCACGATGGGCGGGCGGGCGCACACGCTGGGGGCGTTGTTCGTGCTGAATCACCGGGAGGTGTTTCGGACGGGCGCGCCGCCGTGGGGCGGGATCGCGCGGCAGGCGCGGGAGGAGGGGGCGTTGCTGGACATGGACAAGCTCGACTGGGCGTTCGCGTTTCTGTTGCCGCCGGTGACGGGCGCGGGTTTGTACGAGCTGGCGAACAACCACATGTGGCGGACGGAGTACGCGTTCACGAATTACGTCTCGGTCGCGCCTCCGTATCTGCATCCCCCGCACGGCGGGCGCCGGGGCAGCGAGCGCGATTGGACGCTCTACACGTGGGGCATGTACTACACGCTGTTGAACGCGGGGTTCCGGTCCGCGCCCACGGCCGGGACGGCGAGCGGGGTCCATCCGGTGCCGGCTGGGTTCAGCCGGGTCTACGTGCACCTTCCGGACGGGTTTGGCTACGAACGCTGGCTGAAGGGATTGCGGGAGGGACGGAGTTTCGTGACGACCGGCCCGATGGTGTTCGCCACGGTGAACGGCCACGACCCGGGAACGACCCTGGAATTGGCGGGTCCGGGGAAGGTCCGGGTGGCGGGAACGGTGGCGAGTGAGGATCGGTTGGCGTTTCTGGAGGTGGTGCAGGATGGCGTTCCGGTGCGGACGGTGATGGGGCGGAACCGGGAATCGTCGGACGGGGCCCGGGAGACGACCTTCGACACGGAGGTGTCGTTCGAGGGGAGCGGTTGGCTGGCACTGCGGTGCTGGGAGGAACGCCCGGGCGGGCGGTTTCGCTGGGCGCACACGGCGCCATGGCATGTGACCGTGCCGGGGCGTCCGTTGTTGCCGCGGGTCGAGGAGAAGGCGTTCCTCGTGCGCCGGATGGAGCTCGAGTCGGAACGTAGTCGGGCGGTGTTGCCGGAGGCGGGCCGGCGCGAGAACGAGGTCGCGCTCGCCGCGTATCGGGGGTTGTCGACGCGGGACGATGCCGGGGAGGCGGCGCGGGAGGGGCGGCGTCCGGCTTCCGATTCCGAACTGCGCGAGTGGCTGGTGAACATGGTGGAGCATCACGGGTTCACGGTGGAGGAGGTGCGACGGGCGACGGGTCTGACGCGGGAGGAAATCCGGGCAGCGCAGGACCGGTGGGGGATCGCGGCGACGAACCGGGTGGTGGGCGCGCCGGATGGGCGGTTGAAGGTGCTGCCGTATCCCGGCGGGCGACATCCGCGGTCGGGCTTTCTGGACGGAGCGTTGCGTCCCCAACGGGACACGAAGATCAGCGTGTTCACGCCCTGGGACGCGCGGAGTTACGCGGTGGTGGACGTGCCGGAGGCGATCTGGTCGAACCTGGGCCTCACCTACCTCGCCCACGAGCACGTCGAGACGATCTGGACCCGCGCGGGCCAGGTGCTGGCGCCGCTGGAATGGCAACGGCGCGCGGAGGGGGTGCTCGAGTTCGAGCGGGTGCTGCCGAACGGGATCGCGTTCGGAACCCGGGTGGTGCCCGGGCGCGACGGAGTGCGCCTGACGACCTGGCTGCGCAACGGGACGGCGCAGGTGCTGTCCGGGTTGCGGGCGCAGAACTGCGTGATGCTGAACGGGGCCGAGGGTTTCCGGGCGCAAACGGACCAGAACAAGGTGTTGCGCGCGCCCTATGCGGCGTGTCGGTCCGAGGACGGTCGACGGTGGATCATCACGGCGTGGGACGGGCTGGACCGGGTTTGGCAGAACCCGCCGGTGCCGTGCCTGCATGCCGACCCGAAGTTCCCGGATTGTGCGCCGGGCGGACGGGTGGAGGCGCGCGGGTGGTTGTCGTTCTACGAAGGCACGGATCTCGAAGCGGAACTGGTGCGCATCGACGGCCTGGGTTGGCGGGTGGAACCGAAATGAACGCGGTGCGGCGGACGGGCGGGAGAAGCTGGCGACTCGGCAGCCGCCAGCCCCACGTCGGAGCGCGGACGGCGGCGGGGGACCGGGAAGGGTGCGGCAGGGGTGCCCGGGAGACGGAATGAAGCAGCAAGGCGCAGCGAGGTGGGGCCCGCGACTGCCGAGTCGCGGGGTGCGCGGGCGTGACGGAAGGAAGGAGCGGACGCGGGCGACTCGGCAGCCGCCAGCCCCACGTCGGAGCGCGGACGGCGGCGGGGGACCG
>CAZSOV010000161.1:0-7137 GCA_964608505.1 uncultured Verrucomicrobiota bacterium | reverse complement strand
GGAAGGGTGCGGCAGGGGTGCCCGGGAGACGGAACGAAGCAGCAAGGCGCAGCGAGGTGGGGCTCGCGACTGCCGAGTCGCGGGGTGCGCGGGCGTGACGGGCGGGGTGGGCGGTGATAGGTCCTCCGGGCATGAGTTCATTTGCGGGGCGACATCCCTGGTTGACGCGTCTGGCGGCGGTGCTGGTGCTGGGCGCGGTGGCGACGGTGGTCTGGGTCCGCAGCCGGATGCAGGGGCCGCACCGGGATTACAGGGCGGACGTGGAAGCGCTGTCCGGACCCGTGTCGACGAAGAGCGAGCCGTTGAGTGTCGGCGTGGCGGTTCGGGACATCACGCCGGACCTAAGCCGGTTCGATGCGTGGAAGGACGTGGACGGAAACAGCAAATTCCAACCGTCCAAAGGGGACACCTGGGAGGACCGGAACGGGAACGGGGATTTCGACCTGGTGTGGCTGGGCGGGTTCGACGCGAACCGTCCGGCGCAGGGCGTGAACGATCCGCTGTGGGCGCGGGCGCTGGCGTTCCGGCACCGCGGCACCACGGCGGCGGTGGTGTCCATTGACTGCGTGGGGTTGACCCACGAGCGATTCGTGGAGGCGCGGTTGCGGCTGAAGTCGGAGGTGCCGGAACTGACGCACGTGGTTTTTTCGTCGACGCACACCCATAACAGTCCGGACACGATGGGCATCTGGAGCTACCGCCCGATTGCGGGGAAGTTCGACGAGGGATACGTGGCGCGGGTGATGGACGCGGCGCGGGAGGCGGTGGTGGAGGCGGTGAAGGGATTGCAGCCCGTCCGGGTGGAGTACGGGAGCGCGGACATCGGGCCGGCGGGGTTCGTGCGCGATTCGCGGGAGCCGCAGGTGACGGACCGGGTGCTGGGCGTGGCGCGCTTCGTGAAGTCCGGGTCGGACGAGACCCTCGCGACGCTGGTCTCCTGGGGAAATCACCCGGAGGCGATGGGAGGATCGAACCCGCTGCTCAGTTCCGATTTTCCGCACTACCTGAGGGAGGGCATGGAACGGGGGCTGGAGGGCACGAACGGGATGGCGGGGTTCGGCGGCACCTGCGTGTTTTTGCAGGGGCCCGTGGGCGGCCTGATGACCCCGCTGGGATTGCACGTGTCGGACCGCGACGGAACCACGGTGCATCGGGAGAACGGGGTGGGGAAGACGCGGGCGCTGGGCGAGAACCTCGCGCTGCGCGCGGCGGCGGCGCTGCGGGGCAGGGACGCGCGGCGGATGGAGGATCACCGGATCGGACTGGTCGCGTCGTCGGTGTTCGCGCCGATCGAGGGGACGTTCCGGATTCCCATCATGCTGGGGCTCATTCATCCCGGCTGGTACGACGGCAAGGCGAAGACCGAGGTGGGGGTGCTGCGGATCGGCGAGATCGAGATGCTGACGATTCCGGGGGAGATCTATCCGGAGATCGTGGACGGCGGGGTGGAGGTGCCGGACGGCGGCGATTTTCCGGGGCCGGCGCGGGAAGTGCCGCCGCTGCGGACGGCGATGAAGGGGGGATTGCGGCTGGTGCTGAACCTGGCCAACGACGAGATCGGGTACATCGTGCCGCGAACGCAGTGGGACGTGAAACCGCCGTATACCTACGGGCGGAAGAACGCGCCGTACGGCGAGGTGAACTCCGGCGGTCCGGGCGTGGCGGAGGTGGTGCACCGCGAGGCGCTGGCGGTGCTCGGACGGTTGCACGCGGGTTGGGAGCGCTGAACGGGTCGGGGCCGGGAAACGAAAAGCCCGGCCACGGGGCCGGGCTCGAGATTCCTGGATCGGGGCTCCACCTTCCCGCGCGGGGAAGGGAAGGCCGGGCTCAGAGGGGTTCCCACTTCTGGTGCTTGTAGCGCTGGTAGACCCACTGGAAGTCGATGTTCTGGGCGTTGCCACCGGCCCAGTAGAAGCTTTCCTTGCCGGCGGACGAATCGCGGGCTGCCTTGAGCGTGGTGCCAAGCTTCCACTTGTGCGTTTCGGCATGACCGTCGGCGAACGAGAACGTGCTGACGTTGCCGTGGAAGACGGCGAAGGGATCGACCCAGCCGGGGGAGGGTTTGACATCGATGACCCAGGTGCCCTTGTTGTTGCCCCGCGGGTCAGCCTCCTCGACGAAGACCATGGCTTCGGCGGGCGTGATGACGGCAGTCAGCTTCTCGAAGAAGGGTTGGGGACCGGCGGTGAGGGAGGAGCCCTGCCAGCAGGGAGGAGCCCTGCCAGCCGCCACCGTTCATGCCGTTGGCCTTGGAGTAGCTGTCATAGGCGTAGCCGCGTCCGGGCTTGAGTCGCTTGGTGCGCAGGTCGCCCGGGCAATGATAGATGCCGGGAGAGGAACCGAACGGCCAGAGGGCACCCTTCTTGATGCCGTTCTCGACGTAGCGCTGGGCCGTCGAGCTGTTCATGGAGGTCGTCAGGTCTGCGTATTGCCCGTTATCGTTGTACGGTCCGGGCCAGAACCCGCCGGCGGGATTGCCGATCTGACCGCCGGTGCCATCGGTGTAGATCATTTTGTCGTTATTCTCGTCGGCGTAGAGAATGAACGTCAGCTGGAGCTGCTTCTGGTTGTTCAGGCACGCCGCGTTGGTGGCCTTGAGCTTGGCGTTGCTGAGCGCCGGCAGGAGCATGCTGGCCAGAATCGCGATGATGGCGATCACGACCAGGAGCTCGATCAGGGTGAAGCCGGACCGCCGCGCGGAGGCGGAGCTGCGGGGATGATGATAATGGGCAGTCTTCATCGGGAGTACGGATGGGATTATCGGAGGAGACTTTAGGGGCGGGTCGGAGGGCGGCAAGGGCAAGTTCCGAAAAACTTCGTCCGCCCGCTTGACGGCCTCCGGCGACTGCGGGCAAATACGTGCATTCCCGGGCTGTAAAGTCGCAAGTGGCGAACTGCGGCGGTGCCGATCGGCACCAGATCGCGCCGGCTCCGGGAAACGGTCGACGATCCGAGTTTCGAGCCCATTCGAGTTTATGAAGAAGCACGCTTCCCCGTTTCCGCGGTCCTCCCCGGGCTTCACGCTCATCGAGTTGCTGGTGGTGATCGCGATCATCGCGATCCTGGCCAGCATGCTCCTGCCGGCGCTGGCCAAGGCGAAGGCCAAGGCCGTCAAGACCCTGTGTGCCAGCAACGGCAAGCAGTGGGGCATGGCGGTGAATCTGTACGCCGGCGACAGCGACAATTCCTTCCCGGACAACAGCCTCGGCGCGGGTTTCAGCTGGATGATGCCCTCCATGAGCAACTTCTGGAACAACTACCTGATCAAGAACCGTCGCACGACCCGGCAGAACCAGCGCTCGCAGAACGACGTCCTGTTCTGCCCGACCGACGCCTGGCATCGGGCGGCCGAGCGCGGCATGATCACCTCGGACAACGGGGTGCAGTTGATGGGCTATTTCTATTTGCCCGGACGCAAGCGGGACGATTCGGACGTGACCACCGGCGCGCAGGGAACCGCGGAATGGTTCTTTCGGAACAAGCTCGGCGGCCCCTATGCCTCGGCACCGATCCTGATCGACCGTCTGCAGGCCGTCGGTTCCAAGACGACCAACATCTACGACGGACGCCTTTCCTGGACCACCGATTACGAGGGTAAGAAGGTGCCGACGTCGGTCCACCGTCGGCAGGGAGGCGCGCCCGAGGGCGGCAACTTCACGTTCGAGGACGGGCACGTCGACTGGCACAACGGACGCAAGGTCGGCCTCGGGTCCGATTACGGCGGTTGGCAGTGCTTCTTCAAGATCGACGTCGGAACGCAATAGGCGCGGGGGGCGCACCTCCCGGTTGCCGAGCCCTGGGAAGCCCCCTGTTCAAGATCGAACGGCGACGGGGCATGAACCGCGGACGGCACGTCGCCGCGTGAGGGCACGCGGCCTACAGTTGGGACCTTGAACCGCGGAGGGCACGTCGCCGCGTGGGGGCACGCGGCTTACAACGTGTGGGCCCGGTGCCCTCACCGGGCGGCGCGGTTGCGGCGGGTGGTTCATGGGAAGGGAAGTTCTCCAAAGTCCGGACACGTATTGTGGCCATGAACCCGAACGATGGAGGGAGGAGTAAGATTAGGATTAGGATTAGGATTAGGATTAGGATTAGGACTAGGAGCAGGAGGATCCGGGATGGGAGTCTGGGCTCGGTTCATGGGAAGGACACCGCTGCGACTCGTTCGTGCCTACCGGCGGTGTCAGGGCGCCATCCCACCTCGTCCGGAGGGACGCCGGACGTCACCTCAGTAGGGCCGTTCCGCCTCGATGGCCGCGGCCACGGTCTCGGGTACCAGATGCGCGAGGCTGCGGCCCTCGTGGGCCCGCGCGCGGATTTCCGACGAGGAAACGGAGAGCGGGAAGCCGCGGAGTTGGCGGAGCCGAAACGGGGCCGGCAGGGTGCCGGGTTCGAAACCGGGGCGGGGGATGACGAGGAATTCCACAAGCTCGGCCAGGCGGGTGGCCTCGCGCCATCGAGGCAGGGCTGCGACGTGATCGGCGCCAATGAGCCAGAACAGTTCGGCGCCGGGATGGCGCGCGGCGTAATCACGGACGGTGTCGATGGAGTAGGAAACGCCGCCCCGGACGAGTTCCTGAGGGTCAATCGTCACGCGGGTGTTTCCGGCGAGGGCCAGGCGCAGGAGGCGCAACCGGAACGCGTCGGGGGTGGGTCTGGTGTCGGGTTTGAAGGGTGACCGCCCGGCGGGAATGAAGAACAGGCGGTCGAGCCGGAGTTCCTCGAGGGCGGCTTGGGCGACGAGCAGATGGCCCAGGTGAACCGGATCGAAGGAACCGCCGTACAGACCCAGCCGGGACAGGGGTGCGGGATCCATCAGTCGGGCTTGGTTCGGGGGACGACGCGGCGGGGACGTTTGGGAGCGGCTCCGGTCGTGGCACCACGGCTGCCGGTTTCCGGGCCCGGGCTCTCCTCCAGGTCGGGGCGTCCGGAACGGGCGGCGCGGTCGAGGAGGTGCCTTTGGCTGCGGTGAGGGGGGGTGCCCCGCGGTGGGGTGGCGCGCGTGTAGGTGCCGTCGGGTTGGAGGAGGCGGGCGCGGACGGTGTCGGCGAGGTTGCTGTGGAGGATCTCGCTGACGAGGCGGTCGCGCAGGACGCCGTCCTCGACGGGGAACACGACCTCGATGCGGCTGAAGAAATTGCGGGGCATCCAGTCGGCGCTGCCGAGGAAGACGCGGGGCATCGCGGCGTTCTCGAAGTAATAGACGCGGGCGTGTTCGAGGAAGCGGTCGACGATGCTGCGGACGCGGATGTTCTCGCTGAGGCCGGGCACGCCGGGGCGGAGGCAGCAGATGCCGCGGACGATGAGATCGATGGAGACGCCCTGGCGGGAGGCGTCGTAGAGGGCCTCGATGGTGGCCGGGTCCACGAGGGAATTCATTTTGGCGATGATCCGGGCGGGCAGGCCCTTGGCGGCGTTGGCGGCCTCGTTGCGGATCAGGGCCACCATGCGGTCGTGGAGTTCGAACGGCGCGACGAGGAACCGGCGCATGGGCCGGAACTGGCAGATGCCCGTGAGGAGGTTGAAGAGGGCCGTGGCATCCTCGCCGAAATCGGGGCGGCAGGTGAGCAGGCCGAGATCGGTGTAGAGGCGGGCGGTGGTGGCGTTGTAGTTGCCGGTGCTGCAATGGACGTAGCGGCGGATGCCCTCGGGTTCGGCGCGGACGACGAGGGCGACCTTGGAATGGATCTTGAGCCCGACGATGCCGTACACGACGTGGACGCCGGCCTCCTCGAGTTTGCGGGACCACTCGATGTTGTTGCGTTCGTCGAAGCGGGCCTTGAGTTCGACGATGGCGGTGACCTGTTTGCCGGAGCGGGCAGCTTCGCTGAGGGCCTCGATGATGCGGGCGTCGCCGCCGGTGCGGTAGAGGGTCTGCTTGATGGCCAGCACCGTGGAGTCCCCGGCCGCCTGCTGGAGGAAGTCGATGACCGAATGGAACGACTCGTACGGGTGATGGAGCAGGATGTCGCCCCGGCGGATGGCGGCGAAGAAGTCGGGCGACTCCCGCAACGGGGCCACGATGGGCGCGACGAAGGGGGCATCCCGAAGTTCCGGGCGATGGATGTAGTCCGAGATCCCCATGATCTTGCTCGGATGCAGCGGACCCTCGATGCGGTAGATGTCCTCGGGTGCGAGATCGAGTTTCTCGAGCAGCAGTTCGAGGATGGAATCGGGACACTCGTGGCTGACTTCGAGCCGGACCGCCTCGCCCTTGAGGCGGTTGTGCAGTTCCTGTTCGACGGCGGTCAGGAGGTTCTCGGTGTCCTCCGGATCGATGTAGAACTCCCCGTTGCGGGTGACGCGGATCAGCCAGGAACCGAGGATCTCCATGCCCGGAAAGAGGTGGTCCAGGAAATGGGCGATGATCCGACCCAGGAAGAGGAAGTCGTGGCGGTCGTCCGCCCGGGGAAGACGGATGAGGCGGGGCAGGTTCGAGGGGACCTGCACCATGCCGATCTTCTCCACGGGCACGCCCGTCCGGCGGTCCACGAGCCGGACCACCACGTTCAGCATCTTGTTGAGCAGGAGCGGAAACGGGTGGGATTGATCGTGTCCCAGGGGGGTGAGGACCGGATGGATGCGTTCGCGGTAGAAGGTGCGGAGCCAGATCTTGTCGCTCTCGGCCAGTTCCTCGACGCGGAGGAAGCGGATGCGTTCGCGCATGAGGGCGGGGACGAGGTCCTCGCGCCAGCAGCGGTAGAGCAGATCGACGTGGCTTCGGATGGCGTCTCGAACGGCGTTCAGGGTGGCGGCGGGGGACAGGCCGTCGGGGCCCGCCGTGGTGACCTCGCCGGCGACCTGCTGGCGGAGACTCGCCACGCGGACCTCGAAGAACTCGTCGAGGTTGGAGCTGGCGATGCAGAAGAACTTGACCCGCTCGAGCAGGGGATTGGACGAGTCGATGGCCTCGTCGAGGACGCGTTGGTTGAAGGCCAGCCAGCTCAATTCGCGATTGAGGAACTGGGAGGGTGGCAGGGATTCGGCGCGGTCACTCATCCGGAGGGCTCAAGGCTGACACCGGGGTGCGGGGCGGGCGAGTCGATTATCCCCGGGTGCACCGCGGGCGGCAGGGCGATCGGCAAAGTCGATGGGGGCCCGCGACCGGCTCCCCGCCCTAGCGTCTGCGCGACGGCG
>CAZSOV010000160.1:0-17202 GCA_964608505.1 uncultured Verrucomicrobiota bacterium | reverse complement strand
GGGAGCTGTAGCCGGGTAGGCCAAGTTTCTTGGAGTAGTTGGCTTCGAGCTGAATAGCCATGGTGATGCCTTTCCTTGATGGTGGGTGGAAACAAAAAGCCCCGGACACCAGAAGGTGCCGGGGCTGTCGCTCATTGCCCCGTGGGGGCGCCGAGCTGTTCGATGTTCAGGGTGTTATACCACGATCAGGCGGGGTTAAGCATGGGGGGCTATGGAAACACGATGCGAAAGAGCTTCGCCGTCCGCTTCGAGTTCTGCGGCTCAGCGAACCGCCAAGGGGCATCCGTGAGCGTTCCAACCTCGACGGTCGCCCAAGGTGTAACTCCAACGTGCATTTCTTGTATGGCAAACGGCACTCGTTGATTTCCTACTATCTCAAACTCGAAGCTACCGCTGTTCCTGTCCACTTTGGCAGTCCTAACGCGAATTGTTGGATTCCAGATTCCAATTGGATTCCGGTAGTAGCTATCTTGCCAACCAGTGGAGTTTGGCAAACGGAATACTGGGATCAGTTCTTTGTCGTCGCTTGAAAATGGGGCACTAAATGCTGGAGCTTTGCCCAAGAACAAGACCGCTTCTAAGCCCGCCCAAGTGAACATTCTCGGGCCGAAGGTTTCAACTGATGCTGGAAAGACAATAGTTCTAAGTGCAGTACAACTGGAGAATACACCTTCGCCAAGCCTCTGGAGACCATCATTAAGCACTATATTCGTCAATGCTGTACATCCTGAGAATGCACCGTAAGCAATGTCCTTGACCTTACCTGGTACAACCATTCGGCGAATACCGGAGCCAGCGAAGGCGCCATGCCCAATATCTTCAAGGGTTTCAGGGAGTTGGATATCCACAACCTTCGGCAAAGCGAGTGCAGAACTGGCAATCGAGCGTACACCCGTCGGAACGATAAATGTCCCTCCGACGCCAAGGGGCACCAAGAGTAGTCTCGTGGTGTCCTTGGAGTATAGGACCCCGCCCATGCTGGTGAAGCTTGGGTTTCCATCCCTAACGACGACTTCTCTCAACAATGGGCACCCGCCAACTATAGCCTCGCCAATCGTTCGTAGGCTGGCAGGGAGTTCAATGCGACGCAGCACCATGCTGTAAGCAAATCCACCATCTCCGATGCTCTCCACCCCTTCGTTGATTCTTATGTCTGAAAGGTTGTCGCATCCGCCGAATGCATGCATTCCAATAGTCCGGACTCCGGTGCCAATCGTAACCCGGCTCATACTCTTGCATCGATTGAAGGCAAAATTGCCAATTTCTCGAACCGTATCTGGAATCTCGACGCTTTGAAGGCTTGGGCAATCCGAGAACGCAGAAGCGCCGATTGACTTTAATCCTGCAACGAATATGAGTGATTGTAGGGAGTCGTTCTGATTGAAAGCAAATTCATCAATTGCCTCAACGGCGTCAGGCACGACAACAGATCGAAGTCCGGTGTTGTGTTGAAAAGTGGCTAACGCGATTCGCTTTAGGCCCGGCGGGAGCGTCAGATTGAGCAGGTTGCACCACGCGAATGCTCGTGAGCCTATCGTTTTGACCGAGGCAGGAATGCGGACCGAGCGTAAGCCTCTGCACTCGTGGAAGGCGTTCTCCTCGATTTCCTCCAAACCATCGGGCAGATCGACGCCCAGCAGGTTCCAGTTTCTCTCGAATGCGGCACGCCCGATTCTTCGGACGGAGACCCCTTGGATCTCCGCAGGCACAACTACCTCAGCGGCATCGCCATAATAGCTAACGATTGTTACCCCTTCCGGCCGTACCTCCACGTCGAATTGAGCAAGCGCGGAACGTGCAAGCAATAATGATGCCGCAAGCAGCAACCAAGCGGTGAACTTGCTCGTTCCTGGGCTGCGTTCGTTGCGTCCTCTGATGTGGATCAACAGAAATGTGGCGGCCATATGAATGGAATACGCCCCATTGGGCCGTGGTCGTCAACGGCAAATGGGCGGCCTGATAGGGCGTGCCTCTCGATCAGGAACAAGTCGAATTGCTCAAGGCCGTTGGAGGAAATGTGCGCCGTCTCCGGCTGCGAGCGAAGCTGACGCAGGAAGGCCTGGCGGAGCAGGTCGGGATCAACCCACGGACGATTCAGAAAATCGAGGCAGGCAGGCTGAACATCCTGGTGACGACGCTGGCGCGGTTGCACGCCGCCTTAGGCTGCCGGTGGGAGGAGTTGATGAGGGGCGGTTGACCTTCGATTGAATCCGGATCTACCGACGCAGTTTGGAGTCCGGAACTATCATAGGGAGGTGAGTCTGCGTGAGCTTTCTCGTCGGCTTCGATGGAGGACCACTTTCGACCTCCTTGAAAGCGCAGCGGGTCGGGTTCAATGCCGAGTGCCGGTCAGGAAACGGGACAGAAGACGGGAAAAATAGGGGAGACCCTACGCCCAGGATTTTTCGAAATCGCAATCCGCTATCGGTGTAAAGTGCCAGGGGATAGGGCTTTATGAAACACGCGCGTGCACGTGGCGTGTACAAGATTGAAGAAAAACCAGCATTTTCGAGGTTTTGCGATCTTCGTTGCGAATAGTCCTGTGCAAATAACTGCGAATAGGGAGGTTATGGAAGTGACGCCGAGAGCCTCCGCCGTCATGCCATGTCGTTTCCGGAAGCCTATCGCTGGCGAATTTAGGGTCACCAAGGCTACTTTAATGGCCCACGCACCGCGATAGCGCCACCTCCATTACCCACCTATCCCATTGTGCCAGAACAACCTCCCGTGGACAAGCCTGAACAGCCGACAGGGAAGCTTTTGGGGAGGCGTCGTGAGAGCAATCCGACAATCGGGTTGGGAGGGTGATCCCATGAGCCCGGGAGCCTGTCTCCAATTGGAGACACCGACACCGGAATCGAATCCCCTGCCCCGTGGGCGGCGGTCATGTTGGGCTGGAAAGACCGGTCCGGACAAACCCCTGCCGGCAGGACAGACCCCGTTTGAAGCCCTGACCTACCAATACCTACCAAACCTACCAAATGCTCTTATAATGTTCCTATGGAGAGTCCCTCTTTATAGAAATCTATAGAGTGATTTGGTAGGTTTGGTAGGTGAACCCTCCTTTTCATGAAATGAAGGGTTCACCCGCCCGCAGCAGCGAGGGCTCCCACGGGCAGGGAGCGGAGCGAGGGGCTGCCGTCAGGCAGCCAAGGGCAAGGGCGTGAGCTGACCTGGCTGCTCAGGCCACAGGGGTTGCCCATCGAGGCGTTCGATGTGGTAACTCTTGACCTGGGCATTGTTGTCGCCCTCGGTACGCACGTGGTCATTGTGCCGTGTCACTCGATAGCCTTCAATTTCGACAGGGCGATCTTCCCGGAAGATGGCGCTCATGATCCTGCCCACCTGTTGAGGTGCCGCCTTCTCATTGTTGGTTGCCCGGAGACCGGGAATCTCGATGCCTTCTTCGTCGCAGAAGGTGACAATCATGCTGGCGCTCAGGCTATCCATGTTTCGGGGGGCCGCCACCCAACGCAGCACCACCTGGCGCAGGAACGACAGCTGCGGACTCGTCACGCGTGCGCGGGCTGCCGACATGCCCTCCAGCAGCGGATGCAGGCTAAAGAGGTTTTGGACAATCCAATCCAGGATCTGAGCCCAGGACTGGAACGAATGCTCGGTGGTTTCGGTCCGCTGCTTTCCCTGCCGATGCCACTCTCGCACCACGGTAGCCACGGCGCCTTGGTAGAGCGGCAGGTTGGCTCGGATGTGGTCCCGAAGGTTCCGGCCATCAAAGGATCGCCACTGGTGGCCAGGACGCTTGCGTTGCCGGATAATGGACGAACGGTTGGCCAGGTCGACGGTGGCCTCAAACCCGTTCGACGAGATGAAGAATACGAACTTCGACGTGTCGATCGAGGTGTTCGGGGTGTAGGCGGCACGGGCTATGTGTTCGCCGCCACCGGTGATGATGGATTCAAGGTGCTGGCTGTTGAGTTTGCCCCGCAGGTTGTCGATCTGGATGAAGGGACTCCCCTTGATCAACTGGGCATTGATAGCCTCGTCGATGGAACCGACACCTCGATTAGACGTCGCGAGGACCGCCATCGGGTGGTTGTAGATCGCCGGCACCAGCGTTTGGCGGAACGACTTTCCGGCCTGACTGTCATCGGCTTCCGCGACGTCGATGGGAATGGGGCCATTGATGAACCCGCTGAACTTCAGTGCCGGGGTAAGGAAAGACGCCACCGCCCTCGACAGGTCGCCGTCGGAGAAGAACTCGTAATCGCCCAGCAGATCCACGAGCAGTCGTACCGCCTCCTCCAGGGGAACGTTCTGGACGGGGGCGCGGCTTTCGATGAAGAGACCCGTCGCGCAGTCGAACCCGGGTGGGAGTGCCACGAGTTCGCCATTCCGTTCCACCAGCAGCGGGTATTTAAGCAGTCCTCGGATGGTAGGAAGCGCCGTCCGACGCTGCCGCGACTCCAACAGCAGTTTGGCCTGCTGTTCGTTCAAACTGGCACGGACCGCCGTGACCTCGCCATCCACTCCACCTCGCATTTGGACGAAGCGGACATGGTCCTCGAATCGGGAAACGGCTGCGGCCGGTGTGACCGCCCGAAACTCGTATTCTCCGTTGTTTTGCGCGACCTCGACCAATTGGTCGCCGCGATTGTAAAGCCCGCCTCGGCTGCGGATGTGCTGGAAGAGCAATTCAGCTGTCTGCGAGACGGAAACGTTGGCACCAGGCATCCGAATGTCCGGCAAGACGGGCTGCGCGTTCTCGTTGATGTTGTTTTCGTTCATCTGAGATTCCTTCGATCTGGAATGAGGGCCAGCCGAAGGAACGAGTCCCTCGACCGGCCCTCGGCTTAGGGTCAGTTTCCAGCGGTCACCACGACGGCGTCCGCGCTATCAGGGGAATGGGCAGACTCCGTAGCGTCGAGGCTGTCGGAGTGAGCGACATGACGTTCGAACTGGGCCTCCAACTCGGCGTCCTGGTTGACGGCGGGTTTAGCTTTCGCTCGCGTCGGACACGATGTGTTGGCTTGCGCCGCTGAATCCTCCCATCGACGATAGGAGCCGGTGGGTGCCAGCGGCCTCGCGCCCGCTGGGCGAATGGAGACGATGCGCAGGAACGCAGTCCCTTCTTCATTGCGTGCGTCCTGCACGTCGATCTCGGCGGCCTTGCCCACCAAACGCTCAAACGGGAAGCCGTTGAGCATCTCGGAAGCGGAGAGGATGCGGCCCAACCACGATTCAAGCACCTTGCGAAGAGCTGCCTTCTCGTAATAGCTGACGTTGAAGGTCCGGGTCGCCGTGCGGGGATATCCGTTTGCTTTGAGTTCTTCGGTCTCGAAGACGATTTTTACTTGGTTCTTCTTGCCCCAGTTCGTCGCGACATTGCGCAACGTCTGGGTATCGACACACACGGCACGGATCGTTCGGATCGGCGCGTTGGGATTGATGATTTCAGTATTCATGAGTCTTTTTGTTTGAAGTGGAGGGGCGGGTGAGGAGAACTGTCCCCACCCGCCGTTATCATGAGTTCAGGCGGCTTGGAGCTGCGGCAGTGGCGTGAGCCTGCCCGTGAAGGAAGCGCTCGCTTCCTCGGCGTGATCTTCGTCGATCTCAATGCCGCCGTAGCTGACCTGGGCGGCGGACTTGGTCAGAACCTGCTCCATCCGGAACAGCTGCTGGATCGCCGCTTTCACGTCTTTCTTGATGGTGAGCAGGTCACGCGTCCCTCGCACCAGAGCGAGGAGTTCGTTGACCAACTCCGTGTCGCGCGGCATCGGGGTGCCTGCGGATTCACGGGGTGCAGCGGCACCACCGGTCGGTGCCGGCGTCGGCGTCGACATTTCAGCCGCCACACCACCGCTGTTGTCCTCGTCGTGGTCCGTGGACTTCGAGGGGGACTTCTTCATCTTGCCCAGCATGGCGTCCACGGCCTGCTGAATGTGCTTGGCGGTACGCGTTTCCTTGCCAGCAAGTTCCTTGGCCCGTCGAAGGGCTTCGGCACGTTGGCCCTCGGGCAAGCGCACGAGCTGGCGCACATGCGACTCGGCCAGATCTTTGCCGTCCTCGTCCCGGATCGTCTCCAGGACGCGGTAGGCGCTGATCAGCCGGTAGGCGTGGGCGCGTTTGAAGTTCCAGCGGCTGGCCAGGTACGACTCAAACGAATCGTGTTTCTGGCGGTACAGGCGCTGGGCTTGGATTTCGTTCAACGCGGCGCCGACATCCACAAAGGTAGCGATGCCGCGTTCGATCACCTGCTCACAGCGCTCCAAGGAGGATCTTTCCTCGGTGGAGAGCTTGGGCTTTTTGGGAGCGGAGGAAGAGTCCTCCTTGGGGAACAGGACGGTGGCCAGATTGGCCGTGCCACCATCGGGTGTGAGGGCGACCAAGGTGATCGCCTTGTCGGGGTTGGCAGGGTTGGCCTGCGCCGGGACGTTATTATTGCCGTTATTGGTGGAAACCTCAGTTGAGGCGTCCTGCTTGGATTTATGCTTCATACTGTTATCTGCTCTACATTTTGTGAGGCCGCCAAAGCACACGCTTTAGCGGTACTGCTTACCTTCTCCAGTGCGCGGCAAATGGTCCGCCTTCTGGCTCTTACTGCGGGTTTCCAACGGCTCGTGAGTCGTCGGGAAATTGGGTTCTTCGGTGGTGACTTCCTGGATGCCACCGTCATCGTCGGCGACCTCCAGACTTCGGAGGTACGCCATGAGCGAATCGAAGCAGATCAGGCGCACCGCTCGGATCTGCCCGCGGTTGCGGAGGCTCACGGAACGAACGGGCGGGCGATGACCGTTCAGGGGGGAGGGAAGAATCAGCTCGTTGAGCTTGCTACGCGACAGCCCGGTCCAAGGGCACAACGTGCCGGGTTTCGGGAGACGAACGAACTCGGGCCGTGTAGGAGACGCCGCCGAGGCAACGGCGCTGCCGGTCGGAGAAGAGCCAGGGAAGAAGGTCGCTTGCATGGATGCAGGTTTATCCCTGCACCCTTTGCCCGGGCTAACGGTTCACCACAGGCAACCGGGCTTCCACCGAACTACCGGGGGAGGATTTATCCAGCTAACGTGGATGCAACTTGCTGTAGCCGGAGACACTTAGGAAAGCATCCCGTAATTTTGAGCGGATGCGTTCGCGAACCCTTCCCGGGCTCTTTTTGTGCGTCTCCCCTTGCACCCACCGGCGAAACCACCAGTCATCCTCGGGTTGGGTGTATCGGGTGGTGAGGTGAAGCCAAGCCTCCTCCCACCAAGCCGGCGCGTTCTCTTGCAAGTCGCCAAGCTGCAACAATCTATGCATCGGATCGGCGAACTTCGCTGACGCATCGCCCCCTGTCGCTTGGAAGAGTTTCAGAGCCATGCGGAGCCTGACCAAATACAAGATCAAGTGGACCGCCACCTGCGTGATCGGGCTTTCCGGATCCCACCGACTACTGGATGAAATCTGGAAGGGGTATCCGCCTCCAAGGTCATCGGGTGGAGCGGCTTGCGTCCGGTAGAAGGGGTGGTTGCTGACCAATCTTGGCCATCGAATGTTCCATTTCTGCAGCGCCTCGATGGTCGAAGCGGACGATTTCCCCAATTCATCCAGCTTCTCGATGAGCAGCATGACCAAGGATAAGAATCGCTCAGCCGCGACGGGGTCGCCCTGCTTCGCCTTCACGAACAGAACCTCGGCGTAATGGGCCGCCATGTAGTCGGCGACAAGGTTACGGTCCTCCTCGTCCGCTTCCGTCTTGATCCCAAACGCCTCCTTCCACAGGCAGGCATTCTTGGCCCTCTCCTCTTCCAGCTTCCGGAGCCGCTTGAGATCTGCATCGAACTTCCCCTTCGCAGCCAGCAATCCAGGATTCGATTCCGACACGAGCAGGAACGCCTCAGGGAGCGACGGCTTGCTGAAAGCGGCAGGTGTCGCGAGTGCCCCGAGGTCCCCGGCACCTAACACGGATTTCACGTGCGGAGGGAAGTAGCCGATGGCGCAGGGATCTATCGCCCGGTCACCCGACTTCATATCCCTCGGGAGCACGAACCGGTCGGCGTCGATCAGTTCATAGCGTCCGTCCGTGGACTGCCGGAACGAGATCCAGCCGTCGGAGTTTGGGTCTGCCGGTGCATGCATAAATCCGATTCCGGCGTCGGATCGAAATCCCAGCACGCCACGGTGGCGAGCAGTGTGCCCGGCCAGAATCGACGCCATCCTGAGGCAAGCGGCGTTTGCGTTTCAAGGCGACGGACGGCACCATTCCCCAGCGTTGATCTCTGAGGCAGGAGCCCCGGGTTGGAACCGAGCGCCACGCCAGCGACCGAGTCTACTGCAGGAGCGTTGATGGAACGTTGGTCTGGTGATAAAACCGAACGCAAATGACACCGCAAAACACGGGTGACGTCCTCGAACACATTAGCAGGCATCATTAGCAGAAACCGCTTAAACCATTGTCACTCCAACGTTAAGCAGGGATGGTTCGATTCCCTTCACCCGCTCCACTTCTTCGGAGGCTGCAGGCCGAGTCCTGCGAGGAATGGAACCCAGGAGTGCCAAACCTCCCAATCGGTCCGAACTTTCCCGCTTCGGGAGTGCCCCAAACGATCCCACGCGCCGAGCGCCAATCCAACGCCGGTACCCAGACCGCGTCCAGGAGACGGACGGTTACTCCCCAACCTGGGAGAGGATGAAGCACTCGACACCGGCGTCGACGAAGAAGCCCCCCTCCCTCCGAACACGGTGGATCTCGTCCCGGACGCTCGCAATCCATCCGTTGTGCTTGGCATGGACGAGTTCGCCCAGCGCCCCGGCCACGACCCATCCGACGTGCCGTGCCGCCTCGCGTCCCCGCTTCCCATCCAGCAAAAGGACGTCGACCTTCAGATGAAGTGCCAAGGCGATGGCCTCCGTTTCTCCCGCGTCCAGAGGAATGGGCAACGCCGGAACCGAGGGCGGAATGGTGACCCTTCGCCAGCCCATGGAACGCGCCGAACGAATGCTCCTAGATGCCGAAGTATGGCATAAAGCCTCCAACTCCTTCGCCACCGCTGGGGGGGATCTGCACGACGCCGTACCGCCGGGCCAGGAACTCGAGCCGAACTATGACGGCGAGACTGCAAATCGGGGAGGTGTTACTGACGGCGAGCATGAGCGAGGTCTTCCTGCGCCTCGGCGACCCCGTATTGGCGGGGAATGCCGCGCTCCGCAAGCGCGACACCGAAAGCATGCTGGTCGAGTCCCGCCAGGCGAGCCCCCTGTCCCAGCGTCAGCCAGCCGTTCCCGTAGAACCGGCACGCCAGTTCGATCTGCATCGCCCGCTCACGCTCTCCAGGACCCAGCGGGAGGCAGTTCAGGGTCTGCTCAACCAGTTCCAGGATAACGCTGACGTCCGCAAGCCATCCACGCCCCGCCCACCCGACAAGACCCGGCCTACACGCTGTAGGCCGCGTGCCCCCACGCGGCGACGGGCCGTCCGCGGTTCATGGTCGTAAGCAGGTCGGAGAGCCACAGGGGGCTCGTTTCCCGGATAGAATCATGCCGGGACAAAATCATGCCCCCCACCCCTCCTCCTGGCCTGGGAGCCTCCGAGTCGCCCGAGTTGACCACCGCGGTCAGGAAAACCCGCCCGTCCGAGACGATCGGCGACGACCAACTGCGCCCTGGCAGATCCGTCTTCGAGGCGACGTTCTCGGTGGCCGACCCGCGGTCCGGAAGGGCGCCATGCGCGCCGATGCCGCCGGCCTTGGGTCCGCGGAACTGGGGCCAGGAAACGGCGGCATACACCGGACCCGACAGAGCCGCCAGCAAGGTGACCCCGAGGACTTTCAGGGTATTGGAGTGCATGGAGGTGAAGGGTTGGACTGGAGAAAAAGCCGGCATGGATGACTTGAAGTGGGCACCACCCTGTTCGGGCTGATGCCGCCGGATCTGCGCATCTGTGTCCATTTCCCGTTTGAAGGACCCACCCTCACCGCCCATGGTCCGCAAGCTTGCCGATGAACTGCTCGAACGGTAGCCCCCCGACCATTCCCGACCATGAGCTCGTGGAGATCGTTGGCGAGGGCTCGTATGGAGAAGTGTGGCGCGCGCGCAACGTTCTGGGTGCGGGACGCGCGGTGAAGTTCGTGAGGCGCGACCGATTTGATTCACCGCGGCCCTACGAACGCGAATACGCCGGCATCCAACGCTTCGAGCCCGTATCCCGACGACATGAAGGACTGGTGGACATCCTTCATGTGGGCCGGATCGCGGATGGATCGGTGTTCTACTACGTCATGGAACTTGCGGATCCGGTGCCGGTGAGGGAATCGCGAGGCTCGGAGATCCCGACCGGAGAGTGGGGGGAACCTGCAAACGAGGCCGAGACCGCAGGGAAGGTCCAAGCGCAGGCGCATCCCTATAGTCCATTGACGTTGCGCGCCCTTTTCCGAGCGCGCGGACGCCTCTCGGTGGATGACACGGCGGAGTTGGGAGTCACGCTTTGCGGCGCGCTGCACCATTTACATCGCCACGGCCTCATCCACCGCGACGTGAAGCCCTCGAACGTCATTTTCGTGGAAGGCCGCCCCAAACTTGCGGACATCGGGTTGGTCACGGGCCTCGACGAAGCCAAGTCCTTCGTGGGCACCGAGGGCTACATTCCGCCCGAGGGACCGGGCACGGTCGCGGCGGATGTCTATTCGCTGGGCAAGGTGCTCTACGAGGCGGCCACCGGGCGGGACCGGATGGACTTTCCGGAATTGCCTGACGAGTTCCGTTCGGGCGCGTCTGAAGACGGGAGATTCGCCGACCTGAACGAAGTCCTGCTGCGGGCGTGTGCACCCGATCCGGCCCATCGATATGCCTCGGTGGAACGGATGCGTGCCGAGCTTCTTCTTCTGCAGGCAGGCGAGTCCGTGAGAGGCCTGCGGGCCAACGAGAGGTTGCTGCGCCGGTTGAAGCGGGCGGCGGTGGTCGGATCGGGGTTGCTGTTGCTGGCGATGGCCGCAGGAGGCTGGGAGCGCCATAGGGCCTTCGAGCGCCTGGCCCAGCTTCAGGAATTGGCCGTGAAGGAGGAACAACGTCGCCGCACCGCCTATGCCGCCGACATGGCCATCGCCTTCCAGGGCTGGGAGGCGGGACGGGCGGAGTTGACGCGTCAGCTGCTCGACGCGCAGCACCCGCCGCCGGATCGCGATGAACTGCGTGGCTGGGAATGGCGCTACCTCTGGGCGCAAAGTCGGACGCGCGAGATTCGCCAGTTCCGTACGGACAGCGCCTATGGCTTCTGGAGTTGCGCGCTTTCGCCCGACGGTCGGACCTTGGCGGGCGGAACCGTGGATGGGCAGGTGCTCCTGTGGAACCCGCACGACGGCGAGGCGATCGGCCAGTTGAATGGGGCGACCTTCAGCGATCCGGTGGACAGTCTCGCCTTCAGCCGCGACGGTCGAACCTTGGTCCAATCGCTGCGTTTCAGCGGCCAGGTCGTCGCCTGGGATCTCCCGACGCAACGACCGAAACTTCGATTCGGTGCCGGGCGTCCAGGCCTTCGTCAGGCGCTCTCGCCGGACGAGGGCCTCATCGCCACAGCGGACGGTCCCGCCTATGTCGCCACCGGGCCTGGCGAAGTGCGGCTCTGGGATGCCTCGAACGGGCGCGAACTCGTTCGCAGTCCCCCGCAGCCCACCTTCCTCATCCGGATGGAATTCTCGCCGGATGGAAAGCACCTGGCCACCACGGGAGGAGGCGGCCACGCCAAGATCTGGTCCGTTCCCGATCTCCAGGAAATCACCGTCCTGCCGCATGAAAACGGCCGCGAGGTTTTCGCCCTGGCCTTCTCGCCCGACGGGCAACGTCTGGTCACGGGCAGTTTGGACGGCCTCGTCCGGGTTTGGAATTGGCGATCGACGAAGCTGCTGGCGCTGTGGTCGGGGCACCCACTCGGCGTGGAGGCGGCCCGATGGTCGCCGGACGGAAGCCTGCTGGCCACCGGGGGACGGGATCAGATCGTGCGTCTCTGGCACGGGACCCGCTTCACCGAGGTCGCCGCGTTCAAGGGTCATGCCGCGCGGGTCACCAGCCTCGTGTTCTCGTCGGATGGCGGGCGGCTGGTCTCAGCCAGCGAGGACAAGACGGTACGGGTCTGGGAGCTCCCCAGATTCCCAGCGACCCCGGGGCTGCACCCCTGGGCGTCGTCGGTATTCGATCCCGAACTGGCGCTTTCCCCGGACAGCCAATGGCTGGCGCTGCGCGGCCGAAGCAATGGAGTGGACCTTGTTAGCCTGCCAACCCTCGCCGTGGTTGCCCGCGTGTCCGGAGATCGACCGATCTTCGCACCGGACGGTCGATGGCTGGTCACGCGCGTGACCAACCGGTTGGAAGCCATCAGCGTTCCCGAGGGTCACCCGCTGTTCGTGGTGCATGCGCCGGAACCCTTGCTTGGCACGCCGGCGGTGGCGCCGGACGGGCGCCGTCTGGCCGCGGCGACGACCACCGGGGGGGTGGTGGTCTGGGCGATCACCAACCCGGTGCCTGCCCTGCGGCTGGCCGCACCCACGAACCGTCTCGAAGGCCTGTTCTTCACGCCCGACGGACGGGAACTCATCACCCTGGCGGCAGACGACGGGAGACTCCGCTGGTACGACGTCGCGACGGGGCAGATGCGGCGGGATCTGCCCACCGGCCAGGAAAGCGTGACCTCCGCGGCACTGGCGCCCGGGGGAACGTCTGCGCTCATCGGCGAAACCGCCTCCCGTCTTCGCCTGGTGGACCTTGTGACGGGGCGTACCGAGCTGCTAACCGGCGACACGGGTTCCGTGCTCTCCGTGGCATGGTCGCCGGATGGACAGACCATCGCGGCCGGAACCTTCGAAGGCTTCATCAAGCTGTGGAACACCCGCACGCGCCGCGAGTTGGCGGCCCTGCGCGGCCACAACAGCATGGTCACCGCCCTGGAGTTCAGCCGCGATGGCCGCCACCTCGTCAGTGGCAGCGTGGACAACACCTGGCGGATCTGGTCCGCACCGACGCTGCCGGATACGGATGCACGGGCAGGCCTTGCCTGGGCGTCGACACCTCCCCACCGCTTCGGCTTCGTCCAAGATGTGTTCGGCCGCCGCGGGTGGCCTCTTCGACTCACGGCTTTCTGAGCCGGTAGAAGCGCTGGCTGGCGGACGCGGATACCCTCAGCGTGCGCTGGGAGCCACTGCTGGTGGCGGTCCCGTCCGCCACACTCCAACTATGAGTCTCGCCGGGTGTCAGGGTCTGCTCAGGGATCCAGGTCGCGTCCAGGGCCTCCCAGGTGATCATCAACTCGCCGCTGGCGGCCTCGCGTACCACAGTCAGTGCGGGCGGTCCGGGCACAACAGCCAGGCAGGCGGAGAACTCGGACGTGTTGCCCGCCGCCGTGCTGGTGGCCGTGGCGGTGAGGATCTCCCCGACGTTGACCCTGGCAGACAGCGCCAGGTCGAATACCACGTCACCCTTGGCATCGGTGGTCACGCTGGCGGTACCGAGATAGCGTTGTCCCTGCCCGTGGCCCGCCGGACCGCAAGCCATGCTGGCGTAAAAGTCGAGGTGGAACGCGGTGTCCGGCCCTGAATTCAGGGTGCCGCGCACATGCATGCCGGATCCGGTGCTCTCGGCCAAGGTGAGCACCGGGAAGTTCTGGTAGGTGTTGGGACCGACATCGCTGTCGCCAGGATCATTGAGGCTGATCCCACGGTCGGACATGTGATCGGGAGCCAGATCGATCCCTTGCTCGCCGTTGGCGAAGATCGAATTGCCGCGGATGCGGTTGCGCGTGCTGGGGGAGGTTCCATTGCCGGTGCCGACCCAGACACCCGCCCAGTCGTTGAAGGCGAATGTATTGCCCTCGCCGGGGCTGGGGCCGCCGATGACGTTCTGGGAGGCGCCTTCCAGGATGGCCACCCCGAACTGGGAATGGCCGAGGTCCACCGTGCCACCCCGGTCGGTGCCCACGAAGTTCCCCACGATGACGTTCTGCCGAACGCCCGGGTAGCGCAGGAAAATCCCGTTCAATCCGTTCGCGCCGACCACGTTGTTGGAGACCACGTTGGCTATGGCGGACTGATTGAAGAGCGGGTCGGCGTCGAGGCAAACGCCGGCCTGTTCGTTGCCCAGCGCACGGGTGCCGCTGATATCCACGCCAATCCGATTGTCGACAATCAGATTCCGTGAGGTGCCCCTGAGCATGACGCCGCAGCCCGCATTGGCCGAGAGCACGTTGCGGGTGATCTCATTGTCCGCTCCGCCCTCGGCGATCTCCACTCCGAAGAACTGCCTGACCTCCAAACCCAGGAAGGACAGGCCGGGCTGTATCGGCGCTTTTCCGGTCTGGTCCGGCCCGATGAGGTTCCCCACAACGCGGTTCTGCGAGCTGCCGACGATGCCCACGCCCAACACGTTTCCGGAGATCAGATTGCCGGAGCCGGCCTGTTCGCCACCGATCACATTCCGGCTGGTGCCCGAGGAGAGGACCACGCCGAACGAGGAATTGGGCACACCCACGGTGCCGGAACGATCGCTGCCGATGAGGTTGCCCGCCACGACGTTGCTTCGCCCCCCCTCGATCACCACGCCGTGGCCCACGTTGCCAGAGATGAGGTTTCCTGCTCCTGCGCGGATGCCTCCGACGAGGTTGCCCGTTGAGTTGATGATCCGGATGCCGTCCTGAAACCCTCGATCGCGCCCGTCCGCAAACTCGGCCAGGCCGTCGAGGTTGCAGCCCAGAGAGCAGCCTTCCACGATGTTGCTGCCCCGCCCGGTGATGACGATCTGCGCACGGGTGGAGGAATCCGGGCCACTTCCGAATCGGCTGATCGAAAGACCGCGGACAATGCTGTTTCCAGCGGCAATCCGCAGCCCCGTGGCGGCCCGGGTCGTCTGAGTTCCGGTGGATCCGTCCAGTTCGATGATCGCCCGGTCCATATACCCGGGCTGGGTGGTGCCATCGATGAACACCGGGGCGCTGAGGGTGGGCAGCGCTCTCGGCGGACGGATCGAGTGAGGCGGAATACCGGGGAGGTTGAACGCTATCGTTTTCGTCCCGGGCATCGCATTCGCATCCAGCATCGCCTGCCGAAGCGAGCCGGGACCGCTGTCGTCAGTGGTCGTCACGACGAACGTGGCGACAGACTTCGGCACCTCGGCCCGAATCTCCAGGTAGCCGATGCCTTGCCCGGTCTGCGGATTTTGGAGTTCGGACCAGCCGTGGCACCGCACCTCGCCGGTTGCGCCCGACAACCGGCCGGTGCCGCTCACGATCCGGCCGCCGCCTTGAAAGGTGAGCTTCGTCTGAGGGCTGACAGGATCGGGAATCGACTGTGCGTCCAGATGCACGATCAACCGGTCCCCGTTGGCGACCGTGAGCGTGTAGTCCGCCAGGGCCCGGCCGTTGGTCAGGTCGGCATATTGGTTGGTGGTGAGGCAGGTGGAGGCGCCGAGGTCCGAGGCTTCGCCCGCACCGCCCACCCGCACTTCGAGCCGCGCTGGCAATGAAGGGTGGGGGAACACGAGATTCGTCACGTTGAACGTGGCGCGGAAGGGAATGGTGTCATCCGCGCGGGCCAAGCCGGCCAGCAGAACCAAGCAGGACAGGTGGGGCAGGATTCTCATGATGTCGTCCTCTGAATGGGGGAGTCCACGCCGCCGACATTTGGTGAACCCCGCTGTTCTGGATACGGGGTCACGCCACCGGATCTAACGAAGTTTTCCGAATTTCGCATGTTGCAGCCCTGACCCCTGTTCGCGCACTCCCCGCCGTGGCCTGGGGGGCGCGAGAACCAGGAACCCACGGCGGTCCACCCTCGGTCCGTTCCGGTCATGTTGCCGACGCGAAGGGGGCTCCAAAAGCCGTTGCTTCCCGTTAGATTCTCGACTGCCATCACGTATCCCGTTTGAATGTGGTCCACCCCCATGTCCGGTTCCCCCATCTCGGACGACTCGGCCACCGCGACGCGCCGCAGCCTCCTGACGAGGCTGAAGCACTGGGACGATGCCGACGGTTGGCGCCAGTTCTTCGACACCTATGGCGGGCTGCTGTACCGCTTCGCCGTCCGGTCCGGCCTGGATGACGCGGCCGCACAGGATGCCGTGCAGGAAGTCATGCTCGCCGTGGCCAAGCAGATGCCAGGATTCCGGTATGACCCGGCCAGGGGGTCGTTTCGCGCCTGGCTTTACAACCAGGCCCGCTGGCGCATCGCCGACGGTCTGCGCCGCCGCCATCGCGCCGGTCTGACTGGGCCACCGCCCGACCACGGCACGACAGGGGTGGAGGAAGCGGCGGAACTGGCCCAACCCGCCGCGGACGATTTGGAGGCCAACTGGGACCGGGAGTGGCGGGAGAACCAGCTTGCACGCGCGCTCGAGACCGTGAAGGCGCGGGTCAGTCCGCGGCAGTTCCAAATCTTCCATCTCGTCGCCGTGAAGGGCTGGGCCATCCCGGAGATCACCCGCACGCTCAAGGTAAACCGGCCCCAGGTGTACATGGCTCGGATGCGGGTGGGCCGCCTCGTCAAGGAGGCTCTTGCGCGTCTGGATGAACCGTAGCGTTGGGTTGCTCGCGACAGCCCGTCGATCGCAGCATCGTCACCGGACGGCAGAATGGCGTGGGCGCAGACCAGCGCACCGGTGCCGGAGGGCAACGATGAGGGAGCCGTCAGGTCCCCGGCAGCGAGTCGTGTTGGGGATTGGGCCAGAAGGGCGGACACCGCAGCTCCCGCGCTCCATCGTGCTGTGATCCGGATTCGGCTGGCGGCCCTGTTCCTCTGAGTGGATCGGTTCATGAAAACAGAGTTGCGCTTGCACGTCCGCCCAGGGCTGGAGGCCCTGAAACGAGGGTCATGGCAGGCCCCGCCCAGGCCCGTGACGATGGGGTGAAACCCCACCGGGGGTGTCGATGGTCGCTCGATGGCGCGCTCTGCGGCGGAATTCCGGATGGCAGGGTTAAACCCCATGGCGAGGCAGGGTCGGACCGAGCAGGGTGCCTCAGGACTCATAACCATCATGAATAACATGGTCGCTTTGGCTTTGCTGGCGGGAGGAGTTCTCTTCCTGGTGCTGGGCTTCAATGCCACGAACTCCTTTGGCTCCGACGTCTCGAGGTTCTTCACCGGTGCCCCGACCGACAAGGCCGTCTGGATGCTCGTCGGAGGGGTGGTGCTCACGCTTCTTGGCCTCGGCATGGGTTGGCGTGGCCGGAAGGGTGTCTGAGAGCCTGTCTGAAAACTCCGATGGGCCCTGTTTTCGCGAAAAGGGCCGGATGGC
>CAZSOV010000159.1:0-17271 GCA_964608505.1 uncultured Verrucomicrobiota bacterium | reverse complement strand
CCAGGAAGGATCGGAATCGGATGCACTCGAAAGGGACACTGAATCCCCGTGCCAAAGAATTCGTCGGCGTTGCGAAGGATGAACGCGCCAATCACTCGCAATATATCCGCGACCTGCAACGGCAGCCGGCGGAGTATCCCGAGGAATTGATCGAATCTACCGATGAAGCGGATAATTCCGCTTCGCCTGAACCACAATCCCCGGATGAACTCGCATTGAACGAGTAAACTCGGAATATGCGAATTAAATACCCGCACATTCCTAGAAAGCCCCAGGAGGATTGAACACCATCTTCCGCTGTATTGACCCTCGGGACGAATCAAAATGCGTCCTGAGGGCATCCAGGGCCTAAAGAATGCAAACTGTCAGCGAATAGACGGACAGGAGAACACGCACGCGGATTCTGCACGCTGAATTGGATAGATAATCTTCAAATGCCGCGAAAATATCTATTCAAGTGCTTAATCCGCATTGCCAGAATCAATATAATTGGCTCAGCAAACCCCAATCGCGTCGTGCGGCAATGGTCGAAGTGCTCCTACCGGGCCGGCACGGCTGGTAGAAGCACCGGGAATATCATAATGCAACCTCGTATTGATCGCGATTGGCGGTTTCCATTCTCTAAACCAAAGATTCCGAGAGCCAAACAGGAATTCTTCATTACCAAGCAAATGCCTCACCGGCAAACCCGATGGACAATCGCATCACCAACTGGGGGAATGGGTGAGGGGGTGACCCAAGTCTTGAACTTTGGCGATCCAAACGTTGCAAATCCGCCCCCACATCCCCTCGACCGTCAGCTCTCCTACCGCTTGGGTGAGGGGGTGGCCCAAGTTTCATACCTTCTCAATGTGAAGTAGTAATAGAAGGGGGATGGTAGCATGGTTCCAAAGGAAAATCGTGGAAACTTGCCCCACCCCCTCACCTTGAAGACCAACCTTATCCCGGACGAGGTGACGTCAAAACACACATTACCGACTATGAAGCAATCACACCACTTGGTCGAAGGCGTCAGGATTGACGAAACAACTCATGCAAGAAGCATTGGAGTCTTGCTTTGAATCACCGCTTATGAGACAATGAAGTTGTTGGTAGAGAATTGATTGGGCGCATCGTAGCTTGGCGGCGCGATGCGTCTCATCCCCCTCGAAATCCCTCTACACCCCGGTAAAGCGGGCAGTCGATCTTGTACACGCCACGTGCACGAGCTGTTTTTCTAAGGATCTATCCCTCTGCATTTTACGTCGATAACGAGACCTCGATTTCGGCAATTCCTGGGCGTAGGGTCTCCCCCTATTTTTCGCGCCTACTGTTTCACTTCCTGACCGGCACGCGGCATTGAACCCGACCGGCTGATCGTTCCCCAGAGAGGTCTATAGTGGTCCCCTATTGAAACGGCCGAAAAAGCTCACGCAGACCCACACCCCTGTGATTCTCCCTGCTTCTTCCTCTCTCGATTCAGGCCTCCGCCGTCGCTCTACGAAGAACGCTTCGAACCGCCGTTTTGCAACAATTCGAGCGACATGCAATGCCGAGGTAGAATCGCACGATACCGACACGCCCTCTGGGCTGGGCCGATCCGGGATCGGCTCCGGTCAGCATAATACAGGGCCGTTGACAAAGTCCTCGCGCGGGAAGGCGTTTGGTCCGGACAGGATTAACAGGATTAACAGGATCAACAGGATCAACAGGACGGAAGAGGGCTGTTGGACCGCGTCGTCGACGCCGAGCTGAACCAGACCTCCATGCCGCGACCGAGCGCATCCTGTTAATCCTGTCAAAATGGGGTCGTCGGTTCCGCGACGACTTTGTCAATCGTCTTGAGCATAATCTGCACATCCACACTTGCAGACTGACGATTTTGCTGATTGCCTCATGCTGATATGAGGGTAGACTACATCAATCTTGATCATAGCGAGGACAGGAACGCGAGGTTCATTCAACTGAATTCGGGTTGCGCGGAGTTGCATCGAATCGAGGCCTATGATGGAGATTCTATAACCATTGATCTACTGCTGCGAATGGGCGTGATCAACCATCCAGTAAAGAACTATTCCTGTAGAGTTCTTGCCAGCGCTCTTTCTCATCTAAAGCTTTGGGAGAAAGCAGTCGATTCAGGCCTTTCAACAACAATAGCTGAGGATGACGCAGTCCTTAGAAGCACCTTTGCATATACAGCCTCTGAGATGATATCCTGGCTGCCAGCTGATTGGGACGTGATTCTTTGGGGATGGAATTTCGACTCCATCCTGCAAATCGACATCCTCCCTGGGATGAGAACTGGTGCAATGGTCTTTGACCCAAGGCCCTTGGCAGGGGATATTAAGACCTTTCAGCACATAAGATGCAGGCCCACGCCGATTCGCGTTCTCACTGCCTTCGGATTGCTGTGCTACACAGTGTCTCCAAAGGGCGCATACCATCTCAAGCAGCATTGCTTTCCCTTGGAGGATGAGGCGGTTTCAATACCCGCTCTGAATCGTGCCTTGAATGCCTTCTCGTTGGATATTGTTATGAATAAACATTACCCCAACCTCCAAGCCTACATCTGCTTTCCGCCGATAGCTTGGTCGGATAACGATAAGTCAATTTCCACCCTATTTGATACTTCCGGCCAACCACATGGACGATTCCTGCATACATCATAGATAATTGCTCTCCAATTTCACTCACACCGCTAGACTAGAGCCTACCCCCGAGTGCCGGTCTGCGCCAGTCTTGCTCGACGCAACGGTGTGGCGTGGAGGTTGGAGCCGCAGTTTCTGGCGAAGTGACCAAATCGTGAGGTTATGATGCCTTGCGGGACGGTTTCGACGCTCTTGGCGGAACATCCGAGACTGCGGCTCCATTTCACTACCACGTACAGCACTTGGTTGATTCAAGTTCGCGCGGGATGTCATCGCGCGAGGCGTCTTTGAGTCGGTCGGAGATCTGCGGCGGAAGATTATCCGCTACGTTCGACTCTATAACTATAACCGCCACGGCCGTCCATTCCAGTGGACCTACCGCTATAGTCGGAATCCGATGCCTTTGCTTTCAGAATTCAATGTTCCAATGCACTAGACGGCGGTCCAAGATTCTCCGCACTGCGGATCAACGGGTTGCAAACGGAAGTCCGAATTTCGTCAAGTAGTGGTGAACTGACACCTGTCACGCTTCTCCCGGTGCCGTAGGCTCAGAACTCCTGACCTCCCGCGGAACTGCTTTGACCGTTCCTGCACGCCTACGCCCCTTTCGGTCGACGTAACCAATTGGTATCCAGCGGCTCCATTCTCGCGGAGGTCTCAAAAATCTTCCACCATCACGGGTTTGCCCCGCATGAGGTCAGGAGTTCTGAGGCTCCCGAGAATGTTCCTGGGTAGCAACCGTCGCGTCGTCGACGGCCAGAGCTACGAGTACTGGACCTTGGTCGAAACCTAACGAACCGCGAAGGGTCCACCTCAGCGCGGCGTCGCCACCTGCTATGACAAGAGTGACGTGCATTTCGGCGGGGGAGTTCACCTCCCGGCAATCAGACTGGCTCAAGCTCCTGGTTTTGAGACCCGCCCTAATTCTACTTTGTGATGCTTTTCGCTCGCCGGCGGTGCCGGCATGGAATAGGAATGACTCCGTTGTCCGGGCGGGGCAAAAACGCCGACACACAACACTCCCAAGAAGCAACCGCAAGGCGCGAAGAACATCGCGCCAACTAAAAATGCTCTCCGAGACCTGCGCGGAATCGGCAAGCGCCTGCACGGGCTGATGAGCGATTACTCCGCTCACTTCGTGGTCTGGGGGCGGGATCTCGGAAAGCACGCCTCGGATTATCTGTCCGGACTGCTCGGAACCGAGCGGCGCAAGAACCTGGAGGGAATCCACGGCGACATCCCGGAGAGCAACTACCAAGGCATCCAGCAGTTCATTACGGATTCCCCCTGGAAAGAGGGGGAACTGATGAAGCAGATCGCCAGGGAGGCCAATGGCATCCTGGGTGGCCATCGCCACTCCGCCCTGATCATCGACGAAACGACCTTCATCAAGAAGGGGGAGCGCTCCGTCGGGGTGCAACGCCAGTACTGCGGGCGTTTGGGAAAGACCGAGAACTGCCAGATGGGTGTCTTCGCCTGCCTTGGCCGGGGAGATCGATCGACCATCGTGGATTTCCGGCTCTTCCTGCCGGAGTGCTGGGCAAAGGATGCCGCCCGCTGCGAGAAGGCGGGAGTTCCGGAACCCGACCGGGTGCATCGCAACAAGCTGGAGTTGGCTCTACAGATGGTAAGGGGAGCCCGAGAGCGCGGGCTCGAATTCCGGTGGGTGCTGGCCGATTCCGCGTATGGCAGCAGTCTGGACTTCGCGCGGGAGGTGGCGTCCGAGGGCTATCTTTTCATGTTGGACGCCGCCGGAAGCACCCGCGTCTGGGATGCGGATCCGGAACCCATCCCCGAAGCTCGGAAGGGAACCACCGGGAGGCCGGTCTCGCGGCGGCGTCCGGGCAATCCCAAGGCGAAGCGGACGACGTTGGAGACGTGGGTGAAGGCACGCTTCGCCCAGGATGCCAGAGAGTTGACGATTCGGCAGACGACCCAAGGTCCATTGCGAGCGAAGGTCCTTATCCTGGAGGCTTGGTTGTGGGAACCGACGAGCGCCGCTGCCGAGCATCGGACGGTCGTGGCACGGGAATACGAGGACGGAAAGATCAAGATCTCGTGGACGAACGCGCCGGCGGGCACGAGCGGGGAGGAACTGGCGTACATGCAGGCCCAGCGGCATTGGATCGAGCGAAGCTTCGAGGATGGCAAGAGCGAGTTGGGCTTGGCGGAGTACGAGGTGCGGAAATGGCGAGGATGGCACCACCACATGGCGTTGGTGTCGCTGGCGATGTTGTTCGTGCTGAAGGAGCGGGTCTCCCACGCCGACAGTGCTCCGTTGTTGAGCACGCGGGACGTGGTCGAGTTACTCCGGTTCTACCTACCCAGAAAGGGTGGCACGGAGCAGGAGGTGCTCGACGAACTGGTGCGCCGACACGAGCAGCGTCGCCAAGCCTCCATCGGTCATGCGAATCGACGACGCCGGCGGCGAAATTTGGTCACAAAGTAGAACTAATAGTCCCCCCCATCCGAACAGCGGACTTTTCAGACGGCTCTACAGCAGCGAGCGCTCAATCGGTGTCCGAGGGATATCAATTGTTCGAGAACAGTGTTTGTATTCAGCGCTGTCCGAATTAGCGCGAGTCTCCTGCTTCGCTCCAGACGACTCCCCTCACCTAATGCGTTCTTTGTTCTGAAGAATGCTTCGATCCAGTCCGCTTCTCTACAGCAAAACACCTCCCCATCGGTTGCTCCAGGCGATTTCTTCCAGCTCCCAGCTGCAACATCTCGGTACGTAGGCACTAAATACTCTACGGCGTCGCAGACAGCACTGCCTTCTTTCCCATAGTCGGGAGCCAATACCGAAGCACCCACAGCTACCGCCCTGCTGATCATTCCCTGTAATCCAGGCCACTGATTTGTAACAACCACAAAATCGCACATTCGCATAAAGGCTGCGCAGTCATCCAGCAACAGTTCGCGGTCAAGCCAGACTACGTTCTTCGGGAGACCGGCATTACTCCTTGAGAATGCTTGCAGCAGGAGTTCTTTAGGATCATGCGCACTTGCCAAAAGCAAGATTCTGCTGGAGTCATCTTGAAATACTCTACCAAATCCACGAACAACCCTGAGGAACTCCGCACTGTCAAATGGATCCCCAGCCCAACCATAGACAAGCGGCTTTCGCACCAACGCCCTTCCATCGCAGTCGTGCGTTATACCGATCGTCGACATGACCGGGCCGCTCTCTGAGAACCAACGATTAGACACAGGGCCTGCCCACTCTACGACTCGACCGCCTTTAAGCACGGACTTGCACCGTACGTAGTCAGCGATGCAGGAAGTAATAACCGTATCCAAGGTTGACAGCTGCTCTACAATAGCGTCATCGACATTCGATGACGTACCCTGAAACCAACCGATATTCACGCACCGCCTTACCGTGTACGGAGGCGTGTACATATGCAAGGCACAATGGATGCCGTCCTCACAATCTCCCAGCGCATTTTCTCCAACAGCCGGTTGAGTTAAGGTCATCAGATCCTGGCGTCGATAGTCCGAAAGCTCAACGGACAACTCAGGCCTCGACATCCAATCGTGGGCCAAATCCCTCGCGAGAAGCGCCAATTCGTTAACACTGAAGAGGTCTGCGACGATCTCAACTTTCATAACATTTCTTTCCAGAAGCGATACCGGAACCAACTGACAAGACCCAAGAGCGTGTGGGATGCCTCAAGATGCAATTACCAGGTGAACTACTCGCTCCTAGTGTAGTGGCGCGCAAATAGAGTGCAGTCCACCAGCGCTGGATGCATGCTGTGGGGCATGGCAGTCTTGTCGCGCATGCTCGTCGCCTCGCCTGAACAGCGCGCACTGCTGGAACGATGGGAACGGGCCACGAACACCCCCCAAGGAATTGCCCTGAGCGCGCGGATCATCCTCCGCAGCCTCGACGGCGCCTCCAGCAAGCAAATCGGCAGGGACCTGAACGTGAGCCAGCCCACCATCCGCCGCTGGCAGCGCCGATTGCGCGACGCTGGGCCGGAGGGTATCACCGAGATCGCTCCGGGTCGGGGCCGCAAGCCCACTTACGGCGCGAGGAAGGTTCAGAGGATCTTCGCCGCGACCCAATCCACTCGGCCGGATGCCCAGAGGCATTGGAGTTGCCGTTCGATGGCTGCGGAGCAGGGCGTCAGCAAGGACACCGTCCGGCGAATTTGGAATCTCCATGGTCTCAAGCCGCACCTCGAGCGCTCGTTCAATCTCTCCTTGGATAAACGCTTTGTCGACAAGCTCACTGACGTGGTCGGCCTGCGCCTGAATCTGCCAGACAAGGCCTTGGTCCTTTGCGTCGACGAGAAGAACCAGATTCAGGCACTCGACCGGACCCAGCGCGGGCTTCCGATGAAGAAGGGCCGGTGCGGCACGATGACCCACGACTACGTTCGGCGCGGGACGACGACCTTGTTTGCCGCATTGAAGGTGTTGGAAGGCACGGCCGTTGGAGAATTCCTTCCGTGGCATCGTCACCAGGAGTTCCTGAAGTTCCTCGAGCGTTTGGACCGGGAGTTTCCCGAGCATCAAGCCCTGCACCTGATCGTGGACAACTACGCGACCCATAAGCACGCACGGGTAAAGGCTTGGCTGAAGCGCCATCCAAGGTTCCATCCGCACTTCACCCCGACGAGTTCATCCTGGCTGAACCTTGTGGAACGATGGTTTCGGGAGCTGACCGACAAGCCTATCCGAAGGGGGGTGTTCGTCAGCGTGCCCGACCTGATCGAGTCCATCGACGCGTACGTGGCTACACACAACGCGTCGGCCAAACCGTTCGTGTGGACAGCGACTGTGGAAGGCATTCTCAGGAAGCTAGCCAAAGTGAACGCTGTTTATGATACACAAGACTAACGAGGCTCTGCCTCGTGGTGTTTTCGCCTGTGGCTCTTCGACGCCGGGTGGCAAGTGGGCCCCGTGGGCAGAGCCTAGGTCGGATCCGAGGATCCGTATTGTTTTGACCGCGAGCGGTCGGTGGGCCATCGCAATGGCCCGGTGTCCACCCACGGAGCCCGCAACGTCCATACCACGTACCGTTGCCGAGGTCCTCACCAAACACGTCACCTTCCAGTTGGAAGGCATCGACCGGATGTACCTCAACCTCTACGTCCCCAGGCTCCAGTGCGAGAAAGGCCTCGCCCACTTCTGGCGCTTCCATCGCGGCCACCGCTTCGCCTCCTCCGCCCTCATGGACCCCATGACCAAGGACTTCGTCCAGCGCCTGGAGCGCGTCGCCTTGGAGCACGCCATTCCCGTCATCTCCTTCGAGAAGGCCCAGCGCAAGGATGACCTCGCCCAACGCTTCTTCGCCTCCTCCAAGGTCGAGGAGGGCGTCGTGTTCGTCGGCAAGGCCCAGGAGAAGGTCCCCGTCCTCCGCACCGAGCGACGCCCCGCTCCCAATGGCGCCACCTACCCTTGGATCGTCCGCTCCTCGGCCATGGTCAACCAGTGGTACATCCATATCCGCGACCCCGACTTCGGGCCCTTCTTCCTCAAGTTTGGCACCTATTTCCTCTACACCGCCAAGATCTGTCTCAACGGCCACGAGTTCCTCAAGTGCCAGCTCCGCAAGGCAGACATCCCGCTCCAGGCCTTGGACAACGGCATCGCTTCCTGTGCCGATCCGACCGCCGCCCAGGCCCTCGCCGACACCCTCAGCGCCGAGAAGATCGACGCCTTGGCGTGCAAGTGGTTCGCTCGTCTGCCCCAACCCTTCACCCGCAAGGACCGGGCCGCCGGTTTCCGCTATCACATCTCCATCCTCCAGGCCGAGTTCTCCCCCACTCAGGTGCTCGATCAACCGGTCCATGGCCGCGTCCTTTTCGAGGAGGTCATCCGCGAAAACCTCGATATCGGTCGGCCCGACCAGGTCCAACTCATTTTCGGTCGTTCCGTCACTCGACGCAACCCGGGACGTTTCCGTACCCGGGTGCTTACCAGCGGGGTCATCCCGTCCTTGCACGTGGATTACAAGAAGTCCCGCATCAAGCAGTACCACAAGGAAGGTCAGGCTCTGCGGACCAAAACCACGATCAATGACACGCGTGACTTTGGCGTGGGCAAGAGCCTCAAGAACCTGCCGGCTCTGCGGCAGATTGGCTTTCAAGCCAACCGACGTCTCCTGGACGTCCAAAAGATCACGCAAGACTGCGCGCTGGGCGAAGTCGCCCTGCGCCAAGTCACCGAGCCGGTCGTGCTCGATGACCAGCGGGCCGCCGGTCTGCGCTGCGGTCAACCCCGAGTGCTGGCCCTCATGCCGGCGATGGTCGGCTTCGCCCTGCAGGTCTGCGGTTTCATCAGCCGCGAACTGCGCGAGCGCCTGGCGCCCTTGCTCGGCCACGGTGCCGACAACGTCTCGTCCGGCCGCATGAACTACGATCTGCGGCGCTTCCGCCTCCATGGCCTGATCGAGCGTATCCCCAAGTTCCCCCGCTATCGCCTCACCCAGCGGGGAATCTGCACCGCCCTCTTCTTCACCCGCTCCTACGCCCGGGTGTTGAGATCCGGCGCGGCGCAGATCTACCCCGATGAATGGGCGGGAGCGACCCCGCTGCGACAAGCCTTCGACGGGGTAATGCCCGGCATCGACGACTTCATCGCCGATGCCAAACTCACCCGGTAACACTTGACTAAAACGAGTCACAATTTGCAGTACGAGGAATCTAGACGCTGGCGTCGGAGAGGAATCGCAGCGGTGTGGCCGGGCCGGTCCATCGCTTTGCGTCCGCGGAGGCACCGTTGGAGCAGCGCTTGAACAGGGCGGCTTGGCCGAGTGGCCAAGTCCCTGGCGATGCTGCGTCAACTCTTCACTCACGGGTTGCACAAACATGTTTAGAAATGAGGCAGGACCAGACTACTTGGCCGCGCAAACTCTCATCCTGGGCATGCTACGGAATCGCCACACAAAGTGCCATATATTAGGAGTGCTTTACAGATTATTTGGCTCTCCAGCTTGTCCTGATTGGTCGCTCCGTGCGGCGGAAGTCCTCTGCTCCCTTCTCCACTGATTGCGTCAACCTCCACAGGTTCTAGAACTCTAGCACCAGAGCGACAAAAGACGCAGCTAAAGCTTATATATTCCGTAGACGTTGCGCTTCAGCCTCCATGATGTGCGATGCTCATTGAACAGCTCGTGCCATTTGCTTGCAATAGATTCCTTTTGGTATTGGGCAACCCACTCGGCGCCAGCTCGGCCCATGTCGCAGCGAAGGGCAGGGGTTCGGTAGAGCTTCAACACTTGGTCCACCGCTCGATCCGCGTGCGCGACCATGCGTAGTATGCCACTACGATGCTCCGGCTGAAGAATTCCAGAAACGCTGAGTCCACAGCCCGATTGCCTTAGCAGCTCCGCGTGCCCGGAGTAATCCGAGTACACAACCGGGATCCCGCAGCTAATCGCCTCCCATACGGGGAGACCAAATCCCTCGCCGCCGCTTAAGTATAGGAGAGCATCCCAGAGCCGATAAAGCTGCGGCATCTTATCCGTGGCAACAACCCTGGTAGAGGAGATACCCGGTGTATATACAATATCCACTCCCTCACGCAGGTCATATGTCCGGTGGAGTTGTGGCAAACTCCAACCCAAGTCCTCATTGGAGGTTGTGTGTAACCATAGCACCACGTCATCGAGCGCTTTCCCTCGGTGGATATCTACACTGCCGCAATGGCAGCACTCCGCTAACGGTACAGATGGGTTGTTATCATGAAGGGGCCTTCCGTTGTCTTCCGGGAAGCACTTGCCAGCGGGATCCCAGTACATAAGGCTAACCCTTCCACAACATCGACACTCGCAATAACCCCCTTTCCGAATGTGGCTTATCACCTTGTACGGTAGCCAGATCTGTTTGCGCCATTGATCGACCCCGACCCACCCCAGAATGAACGCGCTTGGTGAAACTCCAGCAGGCGTTAACGATGTCCTAAGTTCTCGCTTCTCGTGAGCGCTGCACGGTCGAAATCGTTGTAGATCTGTAGGATGGTAGATAACATCGATCATTCGGGACTTCAAAGAAATCGCCGCCTCCTGGATCGCATGGCGGCCAAAGTGTGTAGTCGCCACAATGCGATCCGCAGCTAATAGAGCTGATTCGGTAAGCGGAAGACAGGGAATCCCGTCCACGTTCACGTAGAGCACAACTGATGCACGAGAGCGAATATGCTGGCGTGTCAAGTGGGCAATGACCCATGGATCGCCAAATCCAAACACGATGTCGGGCCTGAATTCATCGAAAACACGCGAAAATGTCTCTTGCCCGTACTGGTCTCTCACGCCTACGCTAGTCGACAAGTCCAAGCCGTCTGTTCCCGATGTTCCGAAAACCTCCCATCGTGGGTTGGCAACGCCCTTCCCGTGGCAGAATCCGACCTGTGAAAGTGTGTAATTTCCGGGGTATTGATCCAAAAGAGTTTCAAAGATGCCTCGAAGAGCTTCCGCCAATCCAGTAGACTGAACTGGACTATCAGTGCAAATCAGGATTTTCACTGGCATATAACTCAAAGCGATCCAATAGCGCCCTTCAAAGCGATACTGTACTACGTTCACTCTTTGTGAGGTGTAATCGGCTCACACCGAATTCCGACGGCCGCGCTCAAGGAGACACACCGCATCGGATAGATGCCGGCGCTGCCCGGTATTTGATGAAAATATTGTTCGATCCATGGTGCAGACGAAGGATCAGACGTTGCTGGGAGAGATCCGCGGGCTATAGATGTACAACCGTTGCTGCAGGACTACGAGGCCGATGGCCGAGGTAACATTATGGATTGGGCCCTGCCTGAGGCGTGCGCCGATTTGCCGAGCACCGGCTGAACTAAGTACATCCGGTGTAAACTACCGCAAGAGGATGAGTTTCAGCAAGGACCAACATAAGTGTAACGATGTGAGCGCGATTTACAAAACAGATCCGGAGATGCTTCAATCGGCCTCCACCCTTTCGCTTAGACCGCACACGCGTACTTGATGCGTATCGATTGAGCAGCTTGCTTGGCGAGATCACCTGCCGTTGTCCTATCGTTGTAACTGTCGAAACTCGACGACTGTATTAGTTGATGGCACGAAGCGCACTAGCATATCCTTAGCTTCTCTCATCTCCTGATCGGACATTGCAGTAGATAACCTATTGCGTCTTTCTCGTACCACTTCACTCCCGTTTCTTTCGGCCAAGGAATACCAAAACCAAGCGAGCTTTAGGCTTCGACCAATGCCTTCCCCGTTCTCGTAGCAGAGACCGAGCATGCCTTGCGCATCAACATTGCCAGCGGCTGCAGCAATGCTGTACATTTTCACTGCAAGATGGATGTTCTTCGGAGCGCCTTCCCCATTGGCATAAATTAGGCCCAGGAAGGCAATTGCTTCATGGTCTCCTTGATCGGCTGCCCTGCTGTACCACTTTGCTGCTTCAGAGTAATCCTGTTGTGTACCTCGTCCATAGTAGTACATCTGCCCAAGGTTGTACTGGGCCTTGGCCAGATTGTTTGTAGCGGCGGCACGAAATAGGTCTAACGCGCGACCGAAATCGGTCGGTACACCTTCTCCGTGACGGTATCGTAAGCCAAGCTCGTTCTGCGCCTCTGGCAAGCCTCGATCAGAAGCTGTTCTTAGAAGGTCTACACACTGCTCGATATTCTTAGGTACCCCTTCGCCTCGGTAGTACATTAATGCCAAGCCAAATTGGGCTGGTAGGTAGCCCTGCGCAGCGGCCATTTTGAAATATTTCGCGGCTAGTTCTAAGTCCTTAGGCACACCCGAACCAGTTCGATAGTCAACGGCCAGAGCCATCTGCGCACGCAAAGACCCAGAGTCGGCGGCCTTTGACCACCAGTGTACGGCCTTTTCCTTATCACGGTTTACTCCCTTGCCAAGATCGTACATGAACCCCAGCGTCTCCTGCGCGATGCTGTGACCGAGTTGCGCGGCAAGTTCCATCTCGACAGCGGCTTTTCGAAGGTCCTTGGGTACACCTTCGCCACGTTCATGTTTCCATGCGGACTCGAAATGGGTTTCGGCGCGATCAGCGAGCTTGCTAGCCTGATCTTGCCCACCGAACCCGAACGAGGAAATAGACCCCTGCCAAAGCAGCAGACCTATTAAGCCCAACACCGAGCGAATGATTTCTGTGATGAGTTTCATGCAAGGACTGCTCGAGAGTAAATTAGCGATTGGGACGCTCTTCGGAAGGTCGTTGCCTTCCCTTTATGCTCTTGTTTCCACAGGCATCGGAAGAGCGGGGTCTCTTCAATCCATGTGACTGGTATACATGGACTTCCCAGCAATACATTAGAACCGACCTCCCATGCGTCGCCGCCATCTCGAAATAGCTAGACTACAGGTCGCTGCCTCTTTCAATCGACAGGAAAATTGTACATAGCAGTGCATGAATCGGATTTGCATTGCATATACGCCGTTTATCGTTATCAGCCCTTACGGGTGCAACTGTCAGAACCATGTTATGGTCGAGACAGCAGCTCTAATCAAGATAACCCCATGACATGGTGGGCGCCGCGGGACTGAGTTGTTTGCCCCTAATGGAAGAACGCTAAGGTGGCCACTATCCTAGGGCCGTGGGCATCTGAGCCGGAACTTCAATGCCGGCGTGATATCGACCTCGTTGCCGTTCCATGCACTTCTCACGGTCCCGCCGACCTGAATGTTAACGTCAAATACCGTGGCATCGATCAGTACAGACTCGACTTCTAGGTATGGTGAAATCAAGCTTCTCGTGTCTCCCGAGGCAAAGTTTCCAGAAACGCCTCCGCTGAGCTGAAGGTTGCGAAGTATTAGTTCACCGGTATCATAAGTCTTGGTGAGAGATAGATTGTAATTGTAACCATAACTCGCATTTGATGATGCCAGTTCGCTCGTTGCGTTAATCGCCCCTGTCGCGGCAGCCTTGAGGGCCGCGGTGATCCCCCAGTCTGCCCATTTTTGGCTGGCTGTGATATTTGCTGTTGCGGTTTGTGATGACGAGAATTGTGGGGACGAACTATCTCCTAGGGTTATTCCTGCCCTGCTAGCAATAGCCGCAGTTATCTCAGCAGCGAGCCCCGAGCCCGCGCTGTCAACCTTATCGAGGATGCCCCACTTCTGTTGCTGCTTAATTTCGCCGTTAATGGAGGCCGTGCCCTCCTCCCCGTCATTTGCCTTGAGATTGAGACTAAGCGTGGCCGGCAACACTCCCGACGCCGGTACGATGCCGGTTGGTTTGGACTTGATAGTAATCTCCTTAGAGGAGTAATTTACCTGAGTCACGTCAATGGACGGAGATGCATTCGTGATGGTAACGATGGGCTTATTCGAATCCCAAGTCAGAGTTTGTGGGTCATTTGGTGACGCTGCCGGGTTGTTGAGGTTTACTGGGGGTAAACTGAAGCTAATACCTGACGGCATATCGTTCCTCCCTTAAATGGGTCTGGTTGCGGGTTGTGAGGTTAGTTGGCAGATGCAGCAGTGCACCTTTTAAAAATGGCGCCGAAGGCGTACAAGTCAAGCTTATCTTCACAGTTTTCAAATTGTACCCCAATCGTTAGCGATGGAAAGGACTTGCACTGCGGCGACGCGCGGGTGGGGCGTAGGCGGGGCCAACGGGGTTTTCCGATCCGAATCGCACCGTCGCCAAGGAGCGTCAACCGTGGTTTCCGGCTGCTTGCGGGCCGAGAGCGGGGATTTGCCGAGCGGGGAAGGCGTGTCGGCCCAAGCTCCGCCGCGGCGCTGGGTCCCAACCCAGCGCCGGGCGAAGGAGGTTGGTCTCTCGGGGGGCTACAGTCCGCTTTCGGACAGCTTGACGTGCATGCCGCCGTGCGTGCGCTTCGGGCCTCGGACCAACGCGCTGTGGGAGAGGAAACTCCAAATCCTCAGACAATCGTCCCGTCTCATGTGAGACCGGGGGCGTTGGTCCAAGCCCCAGAACTTCACGATTCCCAACCCCCGCGGCTCGGATTCGACGGTTCGATAGTCGGCCTCGGCACCCGGTCGCTCGCTTGCCCGGTTTCTTCAACGCCTCTGCCCGCCCCTCATCAGCTCATCCCACCGGCACTCCAAGGCCGCCTGCAACCGCGCCAGCGTCGTCACCAGGATGTTGAGCTTGCCTGCCTCGATCTTCTGGATCGTCCGAGGATTGATCCCGACCTGCTCCGCCAGGCCCTCCTGCGTCAGTTTTGCTCGTAGCCGGAGACGGCGCACATTTCCTCCAACAGCCTTCAGCAGTTCGCCTTGTTCCTGATCGAGTGGCACGCCCTATCAGGCCGCCCTTTTCGCGTTGACGACCACGGCCCAATGGGGCGTATTCGTTCTGCAATGCCAATCAGGACAACCACGCGATCGTCCAGGGTTCTCCGGGCCATCCTGTTTGCCCTTTGCCTGGCCGTGCTATGGCCAAGCACAGTTCCCGCTTCTTCATCGCCGGCTTCGGAAAGCACGGTTGATGGAGGCGCCTCGACTCAATCGGGTGCAGATGAGGACCTCTACCTCTGCTACCTCCTTCCCGTGCTGTACCAGCAGGCCTTCGTTTCCGAGGAGAAGTTGAAGGATGCAGAAGCCCGGGATTTGGCCAGAGACGCCCTACAGCTCGCATGGACGATCAGGGAGCATGCGAAGACCGGGAAGGTCGATCGCCGCGTCGAAAGGCTTTACGCTGACCTGCTAGCCGTTGCTGAGCTACGAGAGAAGTCCTTGCGATCCGCCAATAGAGCAGCCAGCGCTGTGCGTCGGCAAAATGAGGCGGATTCCTATCGGGCTGCTTCGGCTACCGCTGGAAAGGCCGCTGGAGCGGGATATGCTGCCCATTCTTTTACCAAGAGTCTCCAAGAAGCCTTTAGGAACCCCAATCAGAAAGGGACGCCGGACGAAGAACTCTTCAGGATCGGCGTTGGAGTCGTCGCAGCCTTGGGAAGCGCTGCATATGACACTTTCAATGATCTGAGGTCCACCCGTGATCAAGAGGCCTCCGTTCGGGAGCATGAGATGTCGGAGTTGAAGCGGTTCTGTGATGAAGTTGACGCACGACAGCGAGTCGCCATTGTCGAGTTGATTAAGGAGCGGGGATGGCAGGACGTGGAACCACCTGGCGAAGCGCAAACGAGGCGAATCGAACGGTACCAGAGGGCGATTGCATCCCAGCGTCAGGACGAACTTCTTCTCGCGGCACGGGAAGCGCTAGCCGCCAATCCTCGGAACTACTTCCTCTGTCTCGAAATGGAAGAGGCCCTGGCTGCGAAGACAAATCGAACCTCCTCCGAGCTAATTGATGCGTCCAGGCGCCTCGTTCAAGCCAGCCGGTTGGTCCCTGAAGCGCCCATCTACGACGATCACCGCCTCGTTGCGTTGCAGTCGTCAGGCATCCTTTGCTCGCTGGCATTGGGGCAGGAATCGTCTGCCGCCGGGGAGCGATGGGAACCAAATGCAACTTCGGAGTGGGCTGTCACGACCCTGGAGGACCTGTGCCGAAGACTACCGCAGGATCAGCTTCCGGCTTGGAACCTTCTGCGCGCCTTCGCGTATCTGTCAAACCGTCGACTGACCGATGCGGAAGCGCTTGTTCCTGGACTCCGGGAGAATGAGGCGAAGCTCGCAACGCTCGTTCCTCAATGGGTCGGTGCCGTGGACTGCCTCCAAGCCGGAATTCAGAGCATCAAGGGGGATGCCGCATCCGGGCTGAGCTTTTTGCGCAAAGCTGTCGCTACTGGGGCGCCGGTCAGCAAGGACTGGTGGAAGGATGCCGATTACCGTGCCATCCGCACGTCCCACCCCAAGGAGTTCGCCGAACTGCTGGCAGTAAAGGCTGCATGGACAATCGAATACGGCATCCTCAACGACGACGTGATCGTGCAGAACAACTCCGGTTTCAATCTCTCAGGCTTGCACCTAAGAGTAAGAGGACGTTCGGGCGCGAAAGAGGTCGATGTGCAACTGCTTGGGGAGAGAATCCCAAAGGGTGAGACGATGCGATGGAAGAATGTTCTGAGCATTCCGAAAGATCCAGGCCTCAAAGTGACCCTGGAGTTCAATTGCGACCAAGCACCATCGATTACCGCCGCAGACTTTGTCGTCCCAAGGTGATTTGCTCGGCAGCATGAACACATCAGCTCCGATTTCAACGAATTCTCTAACTGGTCCCGCGGCACGCTGGGCGCGCTGGAAGATCGTTGCAATCGTTGTCTCATTTTGCATTCTTCGATCTTTCCTTGTAGATCGTCACAACTCTGCTCAGGTAGCCTTCATCGAGGCTTACGAGGCCCAAGACAGCCGTGAGGCCTGGCGCTCCTTTGATATTGCGGAGAGCAGCACCTGGAGTTGGCTTCCTTTTGCTTGGACCTCTAAGCAAGCAGCCCGCGTTATCATCACCTCAGAGGCTCATGGAGCCAGAGGTGTAGAAGCGCCCTCAGCCATTGTAACGAGATTTCACCTGCCTCCCATGCCATCGTGGGCCAGCAGAAGGAAGCGTTGGCTGGGCCTTGGTAGCATCGAATGGACGCTACAGGCGAAGACGTTCCTTGGCGGCACCAAAACTGCTGTTTACCAGATCAGCAGTGGCAAAGCAGTCGAGCAGGCACCCGGTAATTGACCCCCCCCCCTGCTGCACCCGGCCTGGGCGGGGGCGCACAGTCTGGACCGCGAAGCCCTCGTCGCCCCCCCGGGGGCCCGCGCGGCCCTGCC
>CAZSOV010000158.1:0-17346 GCA_964608505.1 uncultured Verrucomicrobiota bacterium | reverse complement strand
AAGCAGAAGCCGGTCATCATCCTCGGCTGCCGCCTTGTGCTGCCGCCGGAACTGGAACGGGAGATCACGGTGGTCGAGTTCGCCCTGCCCGGGAAAGAACACCTGGGCACGGTGCTGGATGGCATCGTCGAGTCGGCCTCGTTGAGGGCCATCACCGGCGATCCACGCGAACACATCATCGACGCTGCCCGTGGGTTGACCACGATGGAGGCCGAGAACGCCTTTGCTCTGTCCGTGGCGGAGTCGAAATCCATCGATCCCGCCATTGTCGCCCGTGAGAAGGCGCAGACCGTGAAGAAGAACGGCCTCCTTGAACTCGTGGAGACCGGGGAAAGCCTGGATTCCATCGGCGGGCTCGATGTCCTGAAGTCCTGGCTGTTGAAGCGCCGCAACGCCTTCGGCCAGCGGGCTCGCCAATACCACCTGCCGGTTCCGAAGGGCCTCCTGATCCTCGGCATCGCTGGCACGGGAAAATCCCTGACCGCAAAGGCAACAGCCGCAGTGTTCGGCGTTCCTCTGCTGAAACTCGACGCCGGCAGGATCTTCGCCGGCCTCGTCGGACATTCCGAAGCCAACCTCAGGTCCGTCATCCAGACCGCGGAGGCGATTGCCCCGTGCTGCCTCTGGATCGACGAACTGGAGAAGGGCTTCGCAGGGAGCAAATCCTCCGGCTCCACCGACGGCGGCACCTCGGCCCGAGTGTTCGGCTCGTTCCTGTCCTGGATGCAGGAGAAGACCGCCCCGGTGTTCGTGGTCGCCACCGCCAATGACGTCACACAACTGCCCCCGGAAATGCTCCGCAAGGGCCGGTGGGACGATCTGTTCTTCGTGGACCTGCCGAACGAATCCGAACGCCAGGCCATCTGGCGCATCGTCGTTGCTCGTCACGAGCGTGACCCCGACGACTTCGACACCGTCCAGCTTGCCCGCATCACGGATGGGCTGACCGGCAGCGAAATCGAACAGGCCTTCGTGGAGGCCCTGTATTGTGCGTTTGACCAGGAGGAGGAACCCAGCGACCTGACCGTTGCCGGCGTGCTCAACGACCTCGTTCCCTTGTCGAAGCTGATGGCGGAACAGATTGCGGCGTTGAGGAACTGGGCCAAGGGCAGAGCCAGGTATGCGACTGCCCCGGTGGTTGAGAAGAGGGGGAGAAAGATGGCCTGAACGACTGCGGCAAAGCTCGGGTTCAATCCCGAGACGAAGAAGGGCATCGGGTCCTTCTTTTTTTGCTCTTGGACCACAACTACTACCGGGTCAAGGCCTGCGCCCTTGCTTTGGCCGGAGACAATACGGAGGCCTGGACTGCTTGTCTAATGAACTGACGCATTTGTCCCCGGGTTGGTTCCCAATTCTGGCCTTTCGCTAGACTCCGGGATTGCTCTGTGGACGAAGTCAGGAGAGGAACGCTTCTTTCTAGCTCCATAGCGCTTCTCCGGGTCGCGGCAAATGGGTTGACGGAAGAGGCGATACCTGCCCGCTTTCAGGCGGGTTCATACTGTTCCTTGGGCAGAATCAGAGGTATTCACCGATGTCGTCATCTGGCGCATTCTCAGAATCTTCGATGCCGCTTAGGTCGATTGCCTGACCGGAGCCCTGGTAATCGTATGCTTTTGCCTTGGGTGTCAGCGGTGTCGACAGTGCGGTCTTCGTCTCGTCGTAAAATCTCACACCCGCAGCTTTGAGTTTGGAAGAATTAGCGTCGTTGGCGACGAAGTCTTTGCCATTCGGAGGCAAAAGCCACCCACGGACTGACGCTTCATAAGCCAACATCCATCTCGAATCATAGAGTTCTGCCGATGTAAGCGCCGCTGCAAGTGGGTCAAGTTCCCCCGGCGATTCTGCCAAACCCAACGCTCGTGCATGCAACGCAGCCAGCGCGCAGACTGAGTCATCCATTTTCACGACGCACTTGAGCGAGTCGGCGGACAGCTCGAATCCTTGAGCAATACAACCCCAAACGGACCACGCGACCTCGCTGGAGTGACGTTGGGGAGCATGCTCCATGATCGTTCTCAGCAGGAGATTATAACGACGGTTCTTTCTCGCATTATCGGTGGCTGGATGGCGAAGAATGGTGTTCAGGACCACAGGAAGCGCTCCAGCTTCGACTCTTGCTGCTTGGACGAGCAAATCCTCGGCAATCTCGTAATGCGACTTCCACGTTCGGATGTTGGCAATTCGCCCGGCTGCGTATTTCAAAACTCCTGTGTCTGGAAACTCGTGCGACAACTCAAACGCGGTGTCAAAGAAGTGTATCAGCTGCGACTTAAACCTTGTCGAGGATGGATCAAGGTCAAGCGCCTTCAAACAATCAACCCAGGACTCTTCTATGCGCTGAGGCAGTGGCAAAACTCTGGTCTTTGCCGGATTTAGATGAAGTTCAAACTGGAGAAGCGCTTCTTGGATTGCCGACAAGCCTTCAAGTGCTGCCGAATGGCTATCGAACACGATTTCGTAATCGTCCACGTAGCGAAGTCCCGCGAGGTTTTGCTTTGCAAGCTCTGCGTCGACCTTGCACAAAAGGGTTTCCGCGATGAGTAATGAGGTGTCCGGCCCGATGGGAATCCCATTTGTCTGACCGTGCTGGCATCCTTGAACGAGTTTATCCAATTGGTTGCCTAGATTTGGATCGAACTTGTGCTGCTTCGAATACTCCTTACCGTGGAGTGCCCACGGGATGCTGTGGGTGTAAATGGACGGGTAGAATCTACTTATGTCTGCGCGCACCAGAAAGCGACCTTGGGCATACGCCTGTGCGCGCCTTTCTGAGCGTTGATCCATCTTGTGCTTCCGGCCAATTCCGCGCTTTGGATCGGTTGCAACTGGACCACTCAGGGAAATCGTTGATGTGGTGGCTTCTTTCTCAAGTGCGGCCCAGTTGTCCACGACGAAGTCCGCCAGGAGCGAGAAGTGAATCGGATTAAGAATGGACAACTGCCGACGAAGCGTGCCAGTTCTTGCGAGGTTGAAGACCTCTGGAATCGATGTCGCAGGCTGGGCGCTGAACGGAAATGCGCTTGGCTTTACGCTAGAAACAAACTTGGCCAGAGTTTCGGACACAAAAGGGGGTGGCAGTTCTTGCGGCAGGTAACCGCGCTCCAGGAGATTTTCGAGTGTAAGGCTCATTCAGCAGAGTTTGCCAGTGAAGGCTCTTTGGAAGACGGACTAGCGGAGGCAGTTGGCGCGTTGGAGGTTATCTGCCCCGAGGATGTCTGCTCATCTGCGGTGTCCCGGTGTTCCCACATCATCATTTTGCACCCCACAAAGGATCCAGCTTTGTTGCCTTGATAAGGCGCGCCGAATTATCTTCGTCGTCCATCAACTCGGCAAAGTGGGCTTCGCCGCATTTGATCTTGCCGCTCTCGCGGTCGCGTAGGTCGTCCCGAATCAGGCTGCTCTTCGTTTCCACCACGAAGAACGGGCGCTCGCAACCGTTCCTTTCGACCAGCACGGCCCAGTCGGGGTTGAAACTTTGAACCGGCTGCAAACGTGATCCAAGATCGGTCGACAAGGTCATTCTCCACCTACTTCATCTTCTGCCTCCTTGGGCGTGGCGTGCTTCTCCCGCTCCTCCGGCGTCATTTTGCTCAGGGCAACGGATTCTCGGTATTCGTGGGCTTCGGCAACCATGGTGAACGAAACGTCGACACCACGGCCAGCCAGGTACTCCCGCACACGGCTCAAGGGCAACCGGAAAAACTCCTTGCGATAGTTGACCTTGTTCACCCGCAGATCGTCGAACTCGCTATGAAGCTGATATTCCAAGGCAGGGGCGTCGTCAGCTGGGATAATCGCGTGGACGTCGAACTCGAACGGCACGGAGGCATCACCCAGTTCGCGCACACGATCCAGCGGCTCAAGTCGTCGGGTCATGCCGATCTTGAACACGTCTTCCCCGAAGGCCCCAATGTTCGAGATGATGTAGATGTTCCCCTTCCTCGTCTGCTGGGCCATTGAGATGGCGCGCTGGTTTCGCGCCTCTGCCTCCGTCAGCTTCTGGCTCAGCAGCGCCAACTGTTCGTTGAACTTGGCTTTCTGGTCGGCGCCGGCCAGTTCGGCTTGGAGCCGGGCCTTGTCCATGGCCTGTCGGATGATTTCTTCCTCTCGTTGGGCCTGCTGCATCGCCTTCTCGTATTCCCGCCGGGCCTTCTCCTCCTCGCGGATCTGCTCTTTGATCCGGCGCTGCTCCTCCCGCTCCTTGACCCGCAGCTCGTACACGGCGACGGCCCACTTGAGTTCCTCCAGCCGGGCATCCAGATACGCCGGGAGCACCCGGGCGTCGCGGAAGGCGATCCCGTTCAGGTTCACCAGGCTGAAGGCGTCCCGAATCTCCTGCACCAAGGTCCCGTAGTTGTCGTGGCGGACGCGGCTCAGAATCGCATCCACACGACCGTTGAATGCATCCACGACAAACCTGTTTGCCCGTTCGCGACGGTCCTGTTCCACGTAGTTGCAGGCCGAGGCTTGCGCTTGTTCGACCATCCGCCTCGTGCGATCTCGTGCCGCCTTCAATGCAACCCCGGCGTCCGCATGGCCAAAGTCGTCGGCCAGATCATCCAGAATGCTGTGCGTCGGCACGACGTACCGATCCCCATACCCGTTGGCCACATTCCAGAGCGCCGCCACCGCCGACTCCAAGGCCGCCTTGTCGCGCAGGGCGATATACGCATCCCCGGCAATGCCTTCCGCCCGCTTTTCCGCCTCCGCCACCAGCCGTCCGGCCTCACGAGTTGCTTCGTCCAGGGTTTGATTCGCGCGTTCAATCAGGTGCTTTGCTTGGTCCGCTGCCTTCCGGCGATCCTCCTCACACCAGGTTCGAGCATCGTCCAAGAGTTTAACCGCCTCCGCCCGAACGGACTCCGCTTCCCTCGCTGCATTCTCCAATTTCTGCCGAACCTCGCCTTCCGCGGCCCCGAGTGCTGCGAACCTCCTCAGGCCGTTCAGCTCGTTGAGCGCCTTCCCCAGTTGAGCCTCGGCCGCCACGTGGATCTTCCGTGTCTCCTCCTCGTAGTGCAGCCGTACGCGCTCGATCTCCCCCGGCAGGGCGGCAAGTTGGTCGTCAACTACGGCCTGAGCGGCACGAATCGTGTCCTGCGCCTCCGAAGTCGCCCGATGCAGGTCGGCGGCATGCAGATCCCGGGTCCTCTCGGCTTCCACTCGCAGCGCCGCAATCCGTGCATTCAGCTTCTGGCTCCAAAGGAAGAGAGCCACGACCGCGAGAGCCAGAACGACGATGACGACGACGAGCGCGGTGTTCATTCGACGGCATGTGCTTCAGTTTCAGCAAGCTCCGCGGGCCGGCTGCGTTGCCGCGTCGCCGAGAGTGCTGCGCGCACCGCTTGTACCGCGGCTAGTGCACCGTCAAACGTCCCTTCGACCACGATGCCGGCAGGCAGATCAGCAGGCGTCAGGGGAACAATGGGTGCGAACGCCTCCAACTTCCGGGACGCCCTGAAATTTCCGCGGTGTTGAAACCGTTCGACCGCGTCGGACGGATCGATGCGCTCGAAATCCACGGCCTCCAACTGCTCACGTCCAAAAACCACCGAGAGCACCGGCTGGTCCTCGGTCTTGCCGGTGCCCGGGTCAAGCAGTTCCGCCGAGGCCGTCAGGAGCAACAGATTCACAGGCAGGATCGCAAACACTTCCCGGGCAACACGTAAGACACAGCTGCACACATAGTCCTGGTAGATCTCCTGAAATCGGACGCGAGGCATCGACTTCACAGACAGCTTTCCGGACGCGGTCAACAATTTGATCTCGGCAGGAATCGTGTGCTTCCCGCTGACTTTCAGGCTCGCTTCGAGAACGGAACGAGAATGAACCGTGAAATGCAGGGCAGAGCCGAGAACTCCGATCTCCTCGAACGGGTTCATCTCCAGGAGCGCATCGATATACGCCTTGCTCTCGCCATCGAGCACTCCTCTGGCAATTCCGCGAAGCCGACCCCATTCCTCCATACGGCTGCAAAATGGGGCAGATTCAGCCGCAAAAAGTGCCTCGTCCGCCCCCTGGGCATCCTCGCCCCCGTCTGACGAACTGCTACCTCGCTTGACAGCCTCCCATCGGGCCAGCAGTTCCTGCACGCGCTGCCGGACCCGAGGTAGCGGAGGCGGTTCGTTCAAGACCTGCCGCCAATCGAGAGGAGGGCTTCCCCCCTTGTGGACGGACAACAGAACCTCCAGAGCGTTCTCAAATGCATCAACCTCCAACCGGGCCTGCTGCTTGTTAGACAGCTTCGCCTGCTCCTTGATCTGCTTCGCCAACTCCCTCTGACGAATCTGCGCCGCCCGATGTTGACGGCGCTCCTCCGCGGCAGCGGCTCGCATGGCTTGGAGCGGGGTCATGGGTATCCGCACTGGATGCCCGTAACGCCCCCCTGCTGTCAAACCCTCATACCCAAAGTCCGCCCGAGAGAAGCTGACGTGGCAATCAGATGATCCATACGTGCAAACCGCAAAGACCTGCATCGGGTCATTCATTCTCGCCTTGGGACGAGGACTCCTACCGGATCAAGGCCAAGCGTTCTCCCTGGGGCAGGAGAAGATGGAGGCCGGGGTTGATCCATATTAGAATAATGTCTGAATGCCGCCCAAAGAACCGTTAACCGTTGCGGTGGATCCTGTGGTCGACCAAGGCATCAATTCGCGGGAAGACCAAGTTTGTCGAAGAAGGCCCGGTTTCGTTCCTTCGCCAGATTGACGAGACGACCAAAGGAAATCACCTCGACGTAAGCGTTGACGTTATCCTTGTAGCCAAAATAGCCCTGACCATCGGAGGTCCGCTTGAGATTATGATGAATGCGGCAGCGCTTCTCAAAGGAGGCCGTGAGGTCTGCGAGAATATAGCAAAACCCCGGAACGGCCGCATGAGGGAGTGACGGAATTGGTCGCCCGGTTGAAGTTCTCACCGATCCTTGGCGGACGCGTTCAAGGTAGTCGATCGCCTGTTCGATCGGGTCGTGATCCTCACCCGCCTTCGCATCATTCCGCATCGGCCGCTTGATTTCCACAATCTCGATGCTTGCAGGTGGGAGCTTAGTTCCCTCCGAGACCAAAATCGGCTGATCGAAGACGTGCAAGACGCAGATGTCGGGCTCCATTCCGTCACTAGACGTTGTAATTGGCATCGACTTCAGTGGCTTGTCCGATGCCAAGTAGTCATGAAATGCTAAGCGTTCATCGATTAACCATAGGTTGCAGCTGTCCATTGGGACTTCGGTGCTGTCTTTGCGCATCTGGATAATGAGGCTATGTATTAGGTCCTCTCGAACGTAGTTGCCGTTCTCATCCTTCTCAATCGCCTTTTCAAAAAGGTCAATTATGACCCGTCGATGCGAAACGTAGCTGGCAAGGTCAGACTTTTTGATGTCCTCTGCCTTCGCCAAATAGGACTCAAGCTTCGCCCTGTATAGCTCATCCGGATGATTCCGAGTTTGGCAAAGAATGTCGTGCCCTTCGCTGATCAATTCCCGTTCAAAGCCTGCAAACTGTTTGTGTAGCGCAAGTTCCAGGTCCTTGTCTGAAATATCCGGATCGACGTTTAACTCAGCCTCCGGAATCCGGGAAAGGATTGGACGATATCGTGGAGCTTTAGTAGAGACGAAATTGGCAACCCTCTCCTTTGATCGTTGTAAGTTAGTTTTAAGATGTTCAGCCAACTGCTCTTTAGCCCGCTCGACCACCGCTTCTCGAATATCGTTGAGGCCAATTTCCGTGTCAGCAAGTAGGCCTTCGACGCTGTCGACGATCTCAAAGGCTGTGCGCTCGGGCCGTGCACATTCGTCTAGGTACTTTGAACTCACGTAGCACGAGTAAACGAATTCGCCCGCGGTGTCCGTGAGCTTTCCCTGCAGGCCCTGCAACTTCGCAGACAGCTTCTCCTCCGTAACGAGCCGATTGTCCGCGCAGAATGCGATTGCGTGCGCGGAGAGGGAATTAGACCTGAGCCGGACGTGAATGAGGTCAAACGCCTGACTTTTGATCGAAATCCGTTCGGAAACCGCCGATGCGTGCATGTGAGCATCGCAGACATCGTTCAGTGAAAACACCTCACCATCGTCAACGAGTTCAATCAGTGGTGCGCCGCCTTCTCGGATAAAATACCAGAGGCAGTGCTCAAAGATGCTGTCGGCGATCGACTTGGGTGTCTTTCGGGCGTAGTCGCGATACCGTGGGATGAACCCATCAAGGTGGACGCACGTGCGAACCGTAGATTCCTCCGGCGCCTGTTCGTCCTTCTCATTTGCGACCCCGCCGACCGCACTGAAGGTGAACATGCGTCGGCGTAAACCGGTCGCTGCACGATAGACGCTATCGATTCGCACCTGCCTAAACGCCTTTAGCCAAAGGAGCCGTCCGATTCCCCGACAACCCTTTTGAACTTTGTGTTCTGAGTCCAGAGTTCGAAATGACACCATGTTCTCCTCGGTGAAGCCGATTCCGTTATCCGCAATCATGAAGCCGACAATGTCCTCAAGTGCGTCAGGGCCCTTCCTTTTGGCGTCATTGAGATCAAGCGATTCTTGCTTTAGCTTTCGCGAAATCGTGATGACAATCCTGCCGTCATTCGTCGATACTCCCGCTTCTTCTAAGGCATGGATTGAATTGACGATGGTTTCAAACAGGGGCAACAGTCCGCTTGTTACCGGTAGTGGCGTGTTCCGGAGCCGGCCACCCAAATTGGTAGGCATTGTACCACTACCTTGGGTCGAACTAGCCATGCCGTGATTTTCAGTTTGTGCTGCCATATTCTTGGGCCGTTGTGGTCATCGCATTAGTTGGTCCGGATTAGTGCAAGCGATCTTCCCCAAGCCAACGGAGCGTTGCAGCTGATCCAAGAAGGGACGCACCCGGCAAAGGCAAACAGCGAAAGGGACGGCGAAGCGGCATCCAGAGAAGAATGCTTCGACAAGCTGCGGTACAACGCGTCGATAACCCGGTCATTTCCGCTGTTTCGGATGAGCCTCATTCAAGGTTGATTTCAATGGAATCAGGCGTCGTGATCTCGTCTGCGGCGTATCGACGGCAGGTTAGATCCCTGACAAAACTCCCGCACGACAAATCCGTGGTGGCGAGGGGGATGGAAGAGACCGAAGGTGGGGGGTGTCGCTTCATCCAGGATGCGGCTTAGGACATGGTATTTCGGATCGACTTACCCCGGCATCATAGCCATTAGCTCCTTTTGGACTCTCGTTGATCGTCGCTGAGGGAACCGAAACAGTTCGGACAGGTAGCCGAGACCGCCAAGGAGTCCTAGAACGGCGACAACGCCCTCCAAGGCCACACTGGGCAAATTGGCCGGTCTTGAAAGCGCATGGTATGCCGCCAGTGGGAAGCTAACGAACGTCGGGAGGAGGACGTTGAAGACGCCCATGAACATGAAAGGCACCACTACCCATCGGCATGCGAACAAGGAGCGAACCGGCTTGGACCGGATTTGCGGCTTCCACTGAACCAGAGCGAGGGAACCCAGGGCCACGGCACCGTTCAGGGACGTGCCAAGGAGGTAAAAGAACCCGACTGAACCGGACTTGAACGCTTCAGGGTTCGCCATTGCCATTCGCGCTGCCGCCGCATAGGCGCAAACCACGGCGCCACTGAGGTAGATGGCATAGCGTTGGCCCTGGTACCGCCTCCACAGCAAATATCGGGTGATCCACGGGTGGCGAACGGCACGACCAATGGCCTCGACCGAGCCAAAGACTTGGAGGGCTCGATTTGACGCATCGTCGGTATTCATGCCCATATCGATCCCCTCCCGCCACAGCTGCTGGAGATGCCCGACGAGTTCATGGGTCTTTGAAGCCCATTGGTCAAAATCGAGCTTGGCCTCCTCGCAAACCGCCAATGCAAAGCGCTCGAACTGCAACGTCACAGCAGGAGGCACCCGCAGTTCGGCGTCCACGTTGGAATTCATGTGCCGGCTCCATCGACGGCGAGGATAGACCTCGCGACTTCCTCCAAATTTCCCATCAACGCCCTGCTTCCTCGAAGGGAGGTGGTTCCCTTTTCGGTGACGTGGTAGGTCTTCGCCATTCGTCCCCCATCCGGGCGCCACCGGCCTAGCAGGCAGCCCGACGCTTCCAAGCGCGCCAGCAGGCCGTAGACCGTTCCCTCCCCACCGTCCAAGTTCGCCACCTTTGCCTTTCGGAGACTCCCGGCGAGTTCGAAGCCGTCCATGGGTCGTTCGGAGAGGACTTTCAGAACGAGGATTTCGAGTTCCTTTGCCGACAGGACATGCGGCTTGGCTTCAACCTGAGGAGCTGCCGAAGTCTCAGGTGATCGATTGCGCAATTCTTTGCGGCGTCGAGCAAGTGCGTCCTTGAACGCCTCCAGTTCCCTGACAGAAATCTGGCCTTCGGTCGCTTCCAAGGCATTGGCCAAGGGCAAGAGTTCGCGGGCAATGCCGACGCTGAGGCAGCGCGTCTGAAGCTCCTCCCGACGTGCCGGTTCCTGCTCGATGATGCGACGCAGCTCTGCCTTTTCTTCGCAAGAGCATTCGAAGCTGACGAGTTTCATCGCCAGTTCCTTGAAGCGTTCGTCGCTGGTCTGGCTCATAGGAAGGCAAACAGCAGCGAGAGCAGTTTTTCCGGCAACGCCAGGAGCGAGCGAACTTCCCGGTAAAGTTGAGCGTGGCCGCGGAGTTGATCGTGGAGGTCGTCCAGCGCACGCGAAAGCGCCACACGCACGGTGCCCTCTTTCATTCCGTGGGTTTCGGCGATCTCGGTGGACGATTTGTTGTAGTAGAAGCGGTCGACGAGGAGCGTACGGACTTTGGGTGAAAGTCCCGTGGAGATCCGGTTGATGATGTCGGCGAGGCTGGAATAGTGCGCTTCATCCACCGGAAGCGCCGTTTCGGCGGCGTCGGGAAATCCATCGCATTCAAACCAGTCCTCGATCACTCCGTAGCCGAATACTCGACCGCCTCCGCGCTTCTGGGCCAGGTGGCTGCGCAGGAAATCCACCGCGAGGCCGTAGGTGATGGTGACCAGAAGCCTCGGCAGTTCTTCGCTGGAGGCGACTGCGTGAACTTTTTCCTGAAGTGCGTGAAGGGCACGGTTGGCGATCTCCCGAGCCTCTTCTTCGAAATCGCCGTGGAGTTTGGACCGTGCTGCCGCTAGCGCCTTCGGGAACAAATCGGACGCGAGCTGGGTCCACGCCTCTTCATCGAGGTCCCTCAGGGCAGAAATGGGAGGCAGGGGGCTCATTGAAAAACCGTGAGGCTGCGCTTGTTTGGGCGAGGACCGGGGTATGAATGCCCTCCCGGGGCGTGAATACACCGGCGATCCGATCGTCGGACGTCAGCGCGTTGGTTGTGCCTGGCATTTCCGGATTGCACCTGGAACTAGGAAGTTTTCGGAACGTATCGAGACCAAGGCTCTCGTGGCAAGCTGACCGGGTTGAACGCGTTGTCGCAGGACGCCGCTTGCTTGCGACGCAGGCTCCCGGGATCTGACGGGCGTGGTGGAGCAATGCCGTGGCTCGTGGATACCCAGGCTAGGATTCTGGCCACTTGAGGGCACTTGGGGCATTGTTGGATGCGAGCGAAGCCAACGGGGGCGTTGGATTTCCGGGGGTGAGGACAGCGGACGCAGTGTTGCGACGCGTCCAGGGGCCATTGCGGCGGTCGTTGTGTTCCGTCGCGGAGCGTCCTGCGCTACCGTTCGGTCGATGGATCTGCTGAGAAAGCTGGCGACTTGGTTTGGCCGTCGTCCTGAGCCTGTCCACCTTAGGCACGGGAAGGTCGGGGAACTTGCCGCTAGGAAGTACCTGGAGCAGAAGGGCTTGAAATTCCTCACAGCGAACTTCCGAACTCGCCGGGGGGAGATCGACCTCATCTTCCGGGCGCGGGAGGAGGCAGGCTGGGGGCATTTCTTTACCAGAAATGAAGCAGACTGCCTGGTGTTCGTCGAGGTGAAGACCCGTTCCCGCAACGCCTGGAGCCGTCCCGCCTCCGCCGTGGACCGCCGGAAACGCCGGGTGCTTTCCCGCGCGGCATTGGATTACGTCCGGGAACTCCGCCAACCGCGGGTGAAAATGCGCTTCGACATCGTCGAGGTCCTGCTGGAGGCGGGGAAGGTCCACGAAGTGCGGCACCTTCCCGCCGCGTTTGCACTCGAGGCCCCTTATCGCTACGGATAGGCACCGTGCCGGAACTGCCCGAAGTCGAAGTGCTCGTCCGCCATCTCGCCCCCCTTCTCCAAGGGCGGAGGATTGCCGGGGTGGTGGTGCATCGGGAGCGTGTGGTGCGGCCTCATCGTGCCCACGAGGTCCCCCCGGCCTTGGAAGGCGCCGTCATCGCCGGCGTCGCCCGGCGCGCCAAATTCCTGGTCTTCGATCTCCGCCCGCGGCAACCCGGGCTCCCGACCCGGTTGATCGGCCACTTGGGCATGACCGGACGCATGTTTCTTCAACCCAAGGGGCGTGAAGTCCCACGCCACGCCGCGGTCACCTTCGATCTGGGTCCTGATCGGTTCATTTTCGAGGACACCCGCTACTTCGGCCGGCTCACCTGGGACGACCGCTGCCTCGCCCGTTTGGGGCCCGAGCCCCTGGGCGACGACCTTGCCGACGAGGCGTTTGCCCGCGCACTCGGGCGCTCCCGCGCTCCCATCAAGGTCCGTTTGCTCGACCAATCCGTTCTGGCCGGAATCGGCAATATCTACGCGAGCGAGGCCCTGCACCGCGCGGCGGTCAGTCCTCGCCGCGCGACGTGCCGCATCTCCACGGCGGAACGTACCCGGCTCCTTCGCGCCCTGCGGGACGTGCTCGAGGAGGCCATCCGCTTCGGCAGCACCCTGCCGTTGGACTTCGCCGGCACGGGTGCGCGGGACGGCCTTTTCTACTATGGTCGGGTCGGCGTCGGGCCGACGGAGCCGATGATGCTGGCCGAGGACTCAACGCCACCGGACTCGATGTCCGGGCATCCCGCCCATCCCGAGGTCGGCAACGGATACTACGAGCGGCTCCGCGTCTACGACCGGGATGGGGAACCCTGCCTGACCTGTTCGCGACCGATTCGGAGGATCATTCAGGCCGCACGCAGCACGTTTTTTTGCCCGAATTGCCAAAAATAGAACGCCGCGGTTCCTGGTGCCTTGATGACGACCCGCCATCGGGGGCCCTCTGCCGCACCCTTTCATCCCTTCGCCCTATGAATGCCCTCGCGGTCCTCCTCGGTTTGCTGCTCGCGGCCCGTCTCTCCTGCATGGCACAGGATGCCCTCCCCGATCTGCGGCGGGATGCCACCGTATCCGCCATCGAAAAAACCATGCCCAGTGTCGTCAACATCGGGACCCTGACGGTCGAACGAGCCGATCCGTACGAACAGATGTTGCGCGACTTTTTCGGGTACGGACGCCGCGCGCCCGACACCCTCTATAGCAGCGGTTCGGGCGTGATCATCGACGAGGAGGGGTGGGTCCTGACCAATTTCCACGTCGTCCGCGATGCCGCCAAGGTCCAGGTCACCATGGCTGGTTCCACCCAACCCCTCGACGCGGATGTCGTCGCGACTTCCGAGGCCAATGACTTGGCCCTCCTTCGACTGAAAGGCAAACCGGGTCAGAAGTTCAAGGCCGTGGCCCTCGGCGGGGACGACGACCTGATCCTGGGCGAAACCGTCCTTGCCCTGGGCAATCCGTACGGGCTGGGCGGTTCCGTGAGCCGCGGCATCCTGAGCTCCAAGACCCGCCGGACGGGCAGCGACGGCGACGCGATGGAGGTCGAGGATTGGTTGCAGACCGACGCCTCCATCAACCCGGGCAACAGCGGCGGCCCGCTGGTCAATCTCAAGGGCGAGTTGATCGGTCTCAATGTCGCCATCCTCGCCCGAGCCCAAGGCATCGGATTCGCGATCCCCATCAAACGCATCGCGGCCACCCTTGCCGACATGTTCGCCCCCGAGGCGATCCGGGGACTCTGGTTCGGGGCGACCATTCATGGCCAGCGACCGCCCCTGGTCGTCATGGAGATTCAACGCGGTTCGCCCGCCGATACCGCCGGGCTCGAGCCCGGCGACGAGGTGGTGACGCTGGACGGCCAACCGATGCGGTCCTTCATCCAGTTCTACCGTGAGTTGGGGGCGTCCAGCCGCGATGCCCGCCTCGGAATCCTCCGCGGCACCCAACGCAAGGAGGTCACCGTCCGGTTGCTCGCCGAAAAGACCGTGTTCAATGCCGAGTTCGTCCGCCGTCGCACCGGCCTCAACCTGGAACGCATTCCCTCCGACCTTGCTCGTCAACTTCGCCTCCCCCCGTCGCGCGGTTGGCTCGTCGCGGCCGTGGACAAGGGCGGCCCCGGGGATCGTGCGGGCATCACCAAGGGACATATCATCACCGCCATCGATGGCCAGACGGCCGGTGACCTCGTTGCCCTCGGACGCTGGCTCCAAAAAAAGCGTGCCGGCGATGTCCTGACCCTGGACCTCGTCGTCGCCCGCCGCCGGGGAACGGTGATTCAAATCTCCGAGGCGCGCGCCGAACTGAAGCTGCGGTAGCGCCGGCTATGCCTCGATGGGCCCGGGTGGCGCTGGCCTGCCCCCCGGTCTGCCGGGACTGTCCGGCTCCGATGCGGGGACGGCGTCTGCCGAGTCGCCGGTTTCGGCTGTCTCGGCTGCTTGCCCGCCCCCTGCGCGCCACCTCCCGGGCGATTCCCGTTCAAAGAAAGGCCCCCGCCGGTCGGGCCCCGTGGACTTGCGGTTGGCACCCTGACCTGACCTTCGGCAATCTCGCCCCGTGGCGATTCATTCCACCGCGCTCGTCGATCCCAAGGCCGAACTCCACCCCTCGGTTGAGGTCGGCCCCTATGCCGTCGTCGAAGCCGGCGTCGTGCTCGGGGCGGGATGTCGGGTCGGTGCCCATGTCCACCTCCGTACGGGCCTGATCGCCGGCTCGGGCAACGTCTTCGACACCGGCTGTGTCCTGGCGGGCCCGCCGCAGGATATCCGATTCAAGGATGTCCCCACCCGGGTTCGAATCGGCGACAACAACGTGTTTCGGGAACACGTCACGGTCCATCGCTCCAACAAGGTCGACGAGGACACGGTGCTCGGTTCGGGAAACCTCCTGATGGCGCACTGCCACATCGGCCACAACAGCGTGGTCGGAGACCAGGTCATCATCGCCAACGGCGCCCTCATCGCCGGCCATGTCACGCTCCAGGATCGTGCCTTCATCTCGGGCAATTGCCTGCTTCACCAGTTCGTCACCGTCGGCACCCTGGCCCTCATGCAGGGAGGGTCCGGCATCAGCAAGGATCTGCCACCCTATTGCATCGCCCGCGGCAACAACGGCATCAGCGGGCTCAATATCATCGGACTGCGCCGCGCGGGATTCGACGCTGCCACCCGCCTCGAACTGAAGCGCCTTTACCACGCCGTGTTCCGTTCCATGCGCCTCCGTCAGGCGGCTCTCGAAGCGGCGGTTCCCCTCGCGCTGTCGGACAGCGGCCGCCGATTCCTCGACTTCATCCGGAACAGCCGGCGTGGCGTCGCGAGCGACCGCGGCCGTACCGTCCGCCCCCCGCCGGAACCAGGCGATGGCGAATGAAGGAAACGAAAAACCCCTTCCCGCGGACGGGAAGGGGTCGTGGAAGACGGTCAGGTTCCGTGGGGTTTTCGCCCCTTAGAACTTGTACATGACGTTCACGCCCGCGATGAGGCCCGAGTCGTCCGCATCCAGGGCCGAGCCAAACCGGCTGCCGCCCGAGAGGTCGTTATCCCAGCGGGCTTCCAGACGCACGATCGCGTTCTGCCAAGCCAGAATGTCCAGAGTTCCGGTCAACCCGAGGTACTCCTCGCGCAATCCGAGCGTCCAGCCTCCGTCCCAGGTGCCGTCGGTGCCCTTCGCGTATTCCGCGCGGACACTGCCCTTGAGTTGCTTGCTGAACTGGTAGCTCAAGTAAGCAGCCGCGGTCGTGGCGTACTCGCTGGTCTCGGCGCTCGCCGCCGTGTCCGAGAAGCGGTAGTCGTACGCGAGACCCAGACCCAGGCCCTCGATGCCGAGCGGCAGCGTGAGTCCGGCATAGAGGGACGTGCGCTGGTCGGCGTCGACGGCCCCGTCCACAAGGGCTCCGCCGGTGCCCGAAAGACCATGCACGATACCTGCGTAGAACTGCGAGCCCTTCAACGCGCCGGCGCCGTCACCGGCCGTGATCACCATCGAGCCCATGTAGGTCTGGATGCCGAATTCTTCGGCGCCGGTGATGCCGCCGCCGGCGTTCACACGGGCGTTCCAGGCGTTCGCGAGGCCGGCGTTGAACGCCAGCCAATCGTTCACGGTGTAGCTCAGCAGCAATCCCGTGTGCTGGAAGGGCTCGATGAAGTACGCGTAGGACCGGCTGTAGTTCGGGTTGTTCGGGTGCTCGAACACCTCGTATCCGATGATCGTGTCGAACACGCCGATCTTTGCCGTCAGCCCGTTGCCCACCGGCGACTGCAGCGTGACGTAAGCCTGCTTGATGCCGAAGTCGCTGTCGGCGCCGCCCACCCCGGCGTTGGCGCCGTTGAAGGAGTTCACCCCCAGCTGATGGACATCAGGCCCAAACAGCAGGTCGACCTTGTATCCCGCCGACCAATCTCCCTCGGAAAGCCCCTTCTCGATGCTCAACTTGACGACGTCTAGGTTGAACTGGTTGACCTCTCCCGGGAGATCAAAGACGCGGCCGGGAAGCAGCGGGGCCCCGTTGTTGCCTCCCAGATCGAACATGGCCGACGCGGAGACGTAACCACTGATTGTGGTCGCCGAAAGCGCGGTCTCGACCGGGTTCATTTTGGCTTCCTCGGCCGTTGCAGCCGAGCCAGCTCCAACAATTCCAGCGGCGATCAGCGCCGCATTTCGCAGGTTGCTGTTCATCTATCAGGTTCCTCCAGTTCGTGTGCGTTTTGATCGCAATTAAGGGACGTCCGGCACCGGAGCGATCACCCGGATTTTGCACCGGACGGTGCATTCAACGCCGGGAACCTAGGAAAGCTCGGTCCCCGGGACAACTGATTTTTGGAGCCCTGCCCCCACCGTTTATAATCCCGACTTGACGACCATCCCGCATGGCAGCATCGGACGCCCCCCCTGTGGGGGGCTCTCTCGACCTCGTTTGTCCGTCCCGGCCGCACGTAATCCCAAGCTGATTTCCGGTCCCTGCCCGAAATGCGGCTCCTAACCGAATACCTGAACGCGCAAGTCCCGCACGGTGCACAGTTCGGTGCCTTCGAGTCCCCTCATTGCCCGGGCTCCGTTCGCCCGCTTCTTCCCAAACCGCTCTCGGTGCCGCTCGAACATGCCCTCCACGAACTCTCGCCCTCCGAATACCGCACCATCACAGAAGTAGCGCACCCGACACCGCA
>CAZSOV010000157.1:0-17357 GCA_964608505.1 uncultured Verrucomicrobiota bacterium | reverse complement strand
CGGATGAACTCGCTCACGTCCCACATCCGGGCGTGGAAGGTCGCCAGGTACTTGGCCTCCCCCTCCGCATCGCGGGCCTGGCGGTACATCTCGAACCGTTGTCGCACCAGCCCCACGTTCTGATGCCCCGAAAGCTTGGCCAGCTTCGCCAGCACCTGCTCCGCCGAGGGCCGTTGCTCCGGCGGAGGTCGGCGTGGGACCTCGACCAGCACATGGAAGTGATTGGACATGAGGCAATAGGTCAGGACCCGCACCTCGCAGAACTCGGCGCATTCGCGGAGGAGTCGGACGAAATGCTCCTTCTCGGCCGGCGCGAAGATGAAGCGGCGATCCACGATGCGGGAGACGCAGTGATAGTAGGCGAGCGACAGGTCCGGGGGAGCCTTGATCCGTGGACGCGGCATGGGTCGAGGGTGATTCGACAGGCCCCGGACGACAACAGAAAAACCGCGGGATTTACGAGTGTTGACGGTTCGGGCTGGCGATTGCGAGGGTCGGGCGGTCCCATTCAACCACCATGCGTCCTGCGTCCGATCCCGTCCCCGCGAACGACCACGGCCCTTCGAAGGTCCAGGCGACGGAGGATCGGATGAACCCGGAGCAAATCGAGGCCGGCGCGCGGCGCAAGGCCTACCGCAACGTGGTGCTGCCGCTGTTCATGGTCTCGATCATCGCGTATCTGGACCGGGTCAACCTCAGCTACGCGGCGCTGACGATGAACGAGGATCTGGGGTTCTCCGCGGGGGTCTTCGGATTGGGCGCGGGGATCTTCTTCGCGGGGTACGTCCTCTTCGAGATCCCGGGAGCGTTGATCGCGGAACGCTACAGTCCGAAGTGGTGGATCGCCCGGATCATGGTGTCGTGGGGACTGGTGTCGGGGCTGATGGCCTTCGTGACGAAACCGTGGGAGTTCTACCTGCTCCGCTTCCTGCTGGGGGCGGCGGAGGCGAGCCTGTACCCGGTATTGTACGCCTCGTGCATTCCGCGTTGGTTCGGGGCGCGGGACCGTGCGCGAGCCATCGCGGTGCTTCTGACCTCGTTGCAGGTTTCGAGCATCGTGGGTGCCCCGTTGGCGGGTTGGCTGATCGGTTGGTCGCCCTTCGGGCTGAAAGGGTGGCAGGGCTTGTTCGTTCTGGAGGCGGTACCCGCGGTGGTCTTCGCGTTTGTGCTGGTGCGCTGGATGGCGGATTCGCCGGGGGAGGCGCGCTGGCTGACTCCGGAGGAGCGGCGGTTCCTGATCGAGCGGTTCGAACGCGAGGTCGCCGCGAAGAATCGGGCGCGGCGCTTTACCGTGGCCGAGGCTTTGCGGGACCGGGAGGTGCTCAAGCTGTGCGTCACCTATTTCCTCTGGATCACCGGATTCTGGGGTTTCGGGTACTGGATGCCGACGGTGCTGAAGGCGGCGTCCGGTTGGTCGAATCTCGCCGTGGGCTGGATGATCGTGGTGCCGATGACGCTTTCCCTGGGCTTCATGCTCTGGGTGGGGGATCACTCGGCGAGGACGGGCGAGAAGCGCTGGCATGGCGCCGTCGGGCCTTTTCTTGGCGCCGTGGGCCTGGGCTTGGGAACGCTGAGCGAGGAACCGGCGCTGGCCTTCCTTTTCCTGTGCCTGGCCGGGATCGGGGTTTACGCGCCGTTCGGCGTCTGGTGGTCGTACCCGACCGCGTTCTTGTCGGGTCCCGCGGCGGCGGGGGCCATCGGCCTGATCAACTCGTTCGGCAATGTGGGCGGCTTCGTGGGGCCCTACGTGACCGGATACCTCAAGGACCTCACGGGGTCGTACACGGCGGCGTGGTGGTATCTGGCGGCGTCCCTGGGATGTTCCGGCCTGCTGATGCTGACATTGCGCCGCGAGTTGCCCGCGTCGGACGAGGGTAAGAGCGGTGGAGTCGGGAGCCCGGGCGACGCGGAGAGCCGCTGAGCGAAGCGTGTCGGATGCGGACCGGGCCGGCGCGGCCCTGGTCAGGGGTCTCCGGGAGCGGGGGCTTCGGGAGGATACCCTGCTCGTGTGGGGCGGAGCGAGGGGGACGGAGGCTTCGGTGTCGATGCGGCGGTGTCGGACGGACGGATGGCGAGCCGGACGGCGTCCAGAATCTCCTGGGCGGACGCGGGCTTGGGCAGGAAGGACTCGCCGGATTGGAGGACCAACTCCCGCCCGGCAATTTCCGGGCTGTAGCCGCTGGAGTAGAGGATTCCGACGCAGGGTTGGAGGGCGCGAATCTCCTGGGCGAGACGGCGTCCGTCCATGCCGCCGGGCATGACGAGATCGGTATAGAGGAGGCCGATCTGGTCGCGGTGCTGATGCCAGAGGGCGAGGCCGGCCTGGCCGGTGGCGGCGTCAAAGACCCGGTAACCATGCCTCCGGAGCACGCGGGCGGTGACTTGGCGCACGTCGTCGTCGTCCTCCACCAGCAGGATGGTGGAGGGCACGGGGGGCGGTGGCAGGCAAGAGGCGGCGGGCTCGGGCTCGGGTTCGGGTTCGGGTTCGGGTTCGGACGGGGCGGGCCGCGAGGTTCCACGGGGGAAGAGGATTTCGAAGGTGGAGCCCTGGCCGACGGTGCTCCGGACCTGCAGGAAGCCGCGATGTTGCTGGACGATGCCGAAGACGGTGGCCAATCCGAGGCCGCTGCCCTTGCCCTGGGGTTTGGTGGTGAAGAAGGGCTCGAAGATGTGGGGCAGCACGTCGGGCGGAATGCCCTCGCCCTCGTCCTGGACGACGAGGACGACGTACTCGCCGGGCTTTGGCTGGCCGGGGACGGGTGGGGTGGTGGTGGGCGGGACCGTGCGGGTCGTGGTGCGGATCTGGAGGAGGCCGCCCCGGGGCAGGGCGTCGCGGGCATTGACGGCGAGGTTGAGGATGACCTGATCGAGCATGCCCGGATCGGCGTGGAGGGGGAGCGGATCGGGATCGAGAACGAGCCGCAGTTCGACGTCCTCGCCGATGATGCGCCGGAGGATCTTGGAGATGGCACCGACGATCTGGTTGAGGTCGAGGTCGCGGGATTGGAGGAACTGCTTTCGACCGAAGAGGAGGAGTTGCCGGGTGAGGCGGGAGGCACGGTCGATGCAGGAGCGGATTTCCCGGAGGCTGGCATTCCAGTCGTTGGAGCGGGCGGGGGAGCTGGCGACGAGGTCGACCTGAAGGGACATGGCCGCGAGGAGATTGTTGAAATCGTGGGCGACGCCGCCGGCCAGGCGTCCGACGGCGTCCAGCTTTTGGACTTGGAGGAATTGCTCCTGAAGCAGGCGCCACTCGGTGATGTCGCGGGTGACCCCGACGATGCGGTGGACGCGCCCCTCGGAATCCCGCACGGGGTAACCACGGGCGCGAACCCAGCGCACTTGCCGGTCGGGTCGCACGATGCGGTACTCCTGGTCCCATTCGCCGCGGGGGAGTTGTCGGGAGATCGCGTCGAGAAGGCGGGGCTGATCGTCCGGATGGACGGCGTCGAGCCAGGAGTCGGGGGCGTCCTGGAGGGTTCGGCAGGAACGGCCCCAGATCTGCTCGTAGGCGGGGCTGACGTAGTGGATGCGCCGGAAATCGGGCGAGGCGCTCCAGAAGACATCGTCGATGGTCTCGGCGAATTCGCGGAAGCGCGCTTCGCTCTCGCGGAGGGCTTCCTGGGAGCGTTGGTGCTGGATGGCGATGCCGGCGAGGTGCGCGGCGGTTTCCAGCAGTTCGAGTTCGCGGGGGCAGGGGCGGCGGCGCTCGTGGTAGTAAAGGGCGAACGTCCCCAACACGGCACCGGCGGCGGCGCGGATCGGCACCGACCAGCAGGCGAGGAGACCATGCCGGAGGGCGAGGGAGCGAAAGTCCTTCCACCGGGGATCCGTGGTTACATCCTCGACGATGACCGTCTCTCCCGAGTGGACGGCGGAGCCGCACGATCCGACGTCGGGACCGATTGGGATGCCGTCGATGGCGGCATTGTAGGCGCCGGGCAGACTGGGGGCGGCACCGGTGCGGAGGCGACGTTCATGGTCCAGCACGAGCACGGAGGCGCGCAGGCCGGGCGTCAGCCGTTCGAGGTTTCGAGCGAGGATGTCGAGGATCTCGGCGAGGGGACGGTCCAGGGCCATGGCCTCGAGGATGCCGGGGGGCAACTGGGCGAGGATCGCTTCGGGGGAATCCCGGGGGGAGGCGGAAGGGGCGGGGGAGGGAGGGCTCACGCAAGGACCTGTTTGATGACGTCGCCTTCGACGTTGGTAAGTCGGCGGCGGATGCCGTTGTGCTCGAAGGTGAGCCGTTGATGGTCGAGACCGAGAAGGTGGAGAATGGTGGCGCTGAAATCGTAGAGGGGATGGATGTCCTGGACGGCGCGACGTCCGAGTTCGTCGGTGAGCCCGTGGCTGACGCCGGGGCGGACGCCGGCGCCGGTCAGCCAGCAGGTAAAGCCGTCGGGGTTGTGGTCGCGGCCCTGGGAACCCTTCTGGAACATGGGCATGCGTCCGAATTCGGTGCACCAGACGACGAGGGTATCCTGGAGGAGGCCGCGTTGGCCGAGGTCGCGGATGAGGGCGGCCGCGGGTTGATCGAGAATGGCGGCGTGGCGGTCGTACTGCTCCCGGAGTTTGTTGTGCCCGTCCCAATTGAGTTCGCCGCCGCTGGCATAGGCGCCGTTGAAGAGCTGGACGAACCTCACGCCGCGTTCGACGAGGCGCCGGGCGAGGATGCAGTTCCGGGCGAAGGCGGCCTTGACCGGATTCGAAGCGTCGTCGGCGCCGTAGGCCCGGAGGAGGTGGGCCGGTTCGCGGGAGAGATCGGAAAGTTCGGGCACGCTGAGTTGCATGCGGGCGGCCAGTTCGTAACTGGCAATGCGCGCCGCAAGGCTGGCGTCGCCCGGGTGCGCGGCGAGATGGCGGGCGTTCATGCGTTGCAGCAGGTCGCGGGCCGCGGCATCGCCCGCCGCCGTGATGCCCGGCGGCGGGGCGAGATGGCGGACCGGGTCGCGGACGCTCATGGGCGTACCCTGGAACACCGCGGGCAGGAAGCCGGCGCCCCAGTTGTTCATGCCGGCCTGGGGAACGCCGCGCGGGTCGGGAATGGCGACGAACGCGGGCAGGTCCTGGTTCTCGGAGCCGAGCGCGTAGGTGGCCCAGGAGCCCATGCTGGGAAAACCGTCGAGCACGGACCCGCTCGAGAGAAAGTTCTCGGCCGGCCCGTGGGTGTTGGATTTGCTGGTGAGTGAGTGGATGAACGCGAGGTCATCGGTGAGCTCGGCGAGGTGCGGGATGAGGTCGCTCACCCACTTGCCGGTCTGGCCGCGGGGACGAAAGGCGTACTGCGGACGGGCGAGTTCGCCGGACGGTCCCTGGAAGGTGACGGAGGGACCGCCCGCGAGGGGTTTGCCATCGTGCCGGATGAGCTCCGGCTTGTAGTCCCAGGTCTCCAACTGGCTGACGGCGCCGGCGCAGAAGATCATCAGGACGTTCCGGGCCCGGGCCGGGAAATGAGACGGGCGCGGGGCGAACGGATGGCCCGGATCGATGACCGGATCGGAAGGGGCGGCGGCGAGGAGTCCGTCCTGACCCAGGAGGCTGGCAAGGGCGATGCCGCCAAGGTTGGAGGCGCCGCGGGCCAGGAAGTGGCGGCGGCTCAGCCAGACGGAGCCTTGGGGCGACGGATTCATGACGGCGGGGAAGGGGCGGGCGTGTCGCGGGTTTGGGTTTGGGGGCAACGGGGTGGGGGCATCACGGCAGGAAGAGAAACTCGTTGGAATTGAACAGGGCGCGCCCAAGGGCGACGAGGCCATGGTCGCGGACCACCGGGCGCGCCTCGTCCATTTCCTGCGCGGTGGGCAGTCGGGCGAGGGTCAGGAGGAAGGCCCGGGCAATTTGGCGGGAAAGGTCATCCCCTGCCTCGCGTCGAAGCCGGGCCGCGAGGGCATGTGCGGCGTCGAGGGTGAAGCGGCTGTTGAACAGGTTCAGGGCCTGGATGGGCGTGGTGCTTTCCCGCCGTCGCGGGGTGCTCTGACCGGCGTCGGGACAGTCGAAGACGCCGAACACCGCCTCGCGTTCCCGACGGATTTTGTGGGCGTAGATCATGCGGCGCAGGCCCTCTCCGGAGTAGGCCTCGACGGGTTTGAAGCCGCTGAGGCCTCCGCGCTGATCGAAGAGGTCGAACCCGCGTCCGTACATCCGCAGGTCAAGGATGCCCGCGGATGCCAGCATCGCGTCGCGGATGGTCTCCGCCTCGAGCCGGCGTCCGGGAAAGCGCCACAGCAGTCGGGACTCGGCGTCGGGATGGGCTCCGGCGCCGGCAGCGACTCCCGGGGCGGAGGCCGCCGAGGACTGCCCGTAGGTCGCGCTGAGCGTGATCAGCCGGTGGATTCGCTTGATCGACCAACCGCCGCGCACGAATTCGGACGCCAGCCAGTCGAGGAGTTCCGGATGCGACGGCGGGGCCCCGTTGGGACCGAAATCGCTCGAGCTTTCGACCAATCCGGTGCCGAAGTGTCCCTGCCAGATCCGGTTTACCATCACCCGGGCGGTGAGGGGATGGTCGGGGCTGGCGATCCAATCGGCGAGCGCGCGCCGACGTTCCTGTTCCGGAGTGTCGGACGCGAGCCGGCGGGTGCCGAGGGCGGCGGGAATGGCGGGGGCGACCTCGTCCCCGGGTTGTTCCGGATCGCCGCGTCGGAGGACGCGGATCAGGTCGGGAGCCCGGAACTTGCCGGCGAACGCCAGTTGTCCGGTTTCGGCGGTCTGGATGCGCGCGGCGAGGGTTTGTTTTTCGGCGACCAGGTGCCGGACTTCCGCGGCGGCCTCGGGGGCGAGGCCCTCGGAGTAGAGGACCGGGCTGTTGTCGGTGCCGGCCACCCAGGGGCGTCGATCCGAGGCATCCGCGACGAGTCTCCAGATGCCGTCATCGCCGGCGATCTCGATCCGGTAGTCGGTGGGCAGTCGGTCCTCGTACTGGTTTTCCCGGTCCCGACTCCAAAGGACGCGCGTGACCTCCTCGGCGCGCGGGAATTCGAGGAGAACCCAGCCCCGGCCGGGTTGGTTCGACATCCAGCTGCGGGAATTGCCGTAACGACCGTCGTGGACGAACCGCGGTTCGTGGCGGTCGGGGACGATCGTGTCGCCGGAGGTGGTGGCGCGCGTGCCATGGCTGGCGCGGGCGACATTGGTTCCGGAGACGTCGAACACCTCGAGTTCGTCAAGGCAGGGTTCGAGGCTGTTCGTGGCCCGGATGGTGAAGCGGAGGCGGCGGGCGAGGGAGGGTGCGAACCGGTCGGAGTTCCCGCGTGGGCTGACGGTCGGGCGGCGGGGCGGGGCGTTGGAGCGGGGAGGATCGATCCGGGCGAAGGGTTCGAGTTGGGCGAGACGCCGGTCGATTTCGGCGACGCGGGCGCGGAGGGGCACGGCTTCGGCTTTGCGGGCCTCCGCCTCGGCGGTGTGCAACTCGCGGTCCTCGTACTCGACTCCGGCGACGAAAGCCTGCATGGCGTAATAGTCGCGCTGGGTGACGGGATCGGTCTTGTGGTCGTGGCAGCGGGCGCAACCGATGCTCAGGCCGAGAAAGGTCTGGCCGATGTTCACGACGATCTCGTCGAGGGCGTCCTGGCGGGCGAGTCGGATGGAGGGCTCATCCTTGCCGATCTGCCCCGGGAGCAGGACGGAGGCGGTCAGCAGAAAGCCTGTGGCCGCGTCCGCACCGAGCGCGTCGCCGACGATCTGTTCCCGGATGAAGCGGTCGTAGGGAAGGTCTTCGTTGAAGGAACGAATGACATAGTCGCGGTACGGCCAGGCATTGGGCCGCTCGGTGTTCACCTCGAAACCGTGGGTGTCCGCATAGCGCACGATGTCGAGCCAGTGCATGGCCCAGCGCTCGCCGTACCGGGGGGAGGCCAGGAGGCGGTCCACGACGCGCTCCCGGGCGCGGGGATCGGGAAGCGAGGCCGTGAACTCGGCCACCTCGGAGGGAGTCGGCGGGAGCCCCGTGAGATCGAGCGTGACGCGCCGGAGCCACGCGTGGGCCGCGGCCGGCGGGGCGGGAGCGAGGCCTTTCGCGTCGAGCCGGGCCACGACGAATTCATCGATGGATCCCGGTTCGGAGCTCGAACCGCCGGCGGGCCGAACGAAAGTGGTGAAAGCCCAATGCGGCGCGGGAGTCGGGGGCGTGGACGGGACGGCGGCTCCGGTGACCAGGGTGCCGACGAGCCACAGGACCAATCGGGCCGGACCGGGGAGGGGCGTGCTGGGAAACGGGCCGGCCATGGGGAATGGCCGGGAGCGTTCCGCGTCGGGGCGGGCAACGCAAGCCTGCGGGGTCCCCCGCGCGCGTCATCGTCATCTCCGTCCTGCGCGACCCCCGGAATCCGGGGGGGCCGGCAGTCCGGGACGAGGCACCGGGCGGGGCGCGGTGCTCAGCGTTGGGGGCTCGGGGGTACCGAGATGAGGATCGGGCCGGTGCGGGAATCGGGTTCGAAGACGACGGTCGTCCAGGTCATGGGCATGGACTCGGAGCGCCACCAATTGGGTTGTTCGACGGGCGAATTGCGGGCGAAGGTCGCGGAGACGGGGGTGGCGGCGTGCGGCAGGGAAAAAGCGGTGGAGGTGGCCGTGCCCTGGAGGCTGAACGCCGCGGGGGGCGTTTCGCGTGCGGTCTCGAAGACGCTGAAGCCGAAGAGGAGCGCGCCGATGCCGAGCGCGGCATAGGAGGCGTAGACCATGGGCTCGGCGATGACGGCATGCCACCAGCGGCTCCACCAGGGAAGGTCGGGCACGTCGCTGCCGGCGCGGATGCTGACCAGGATGCGGCCGGGCAGCTGGTCGAAGAAGCCGGGCGGCGGCACTTCGTGGCGCTTGATGGCGAGGAGTCGCAGCAAACGCTGATCCGGCGTGTCGGGCTGGGGCGGACGGTTCATTTCAGATAATCGCTCAAGTAGGCCTGCAATTGTTGGCGGGCGTAGAAGAGGCGGGAGCGAACGGTTCCGGGATTGCAGTCGAGGATCGTGGCGATCTCGTCGTGGGGCATTCCCTGGATGTCGTGCATCACCACCACCATTCTGTGCACCTCCGACAATTTCAACAGGGCGGCGTTCAACTTTTGCTGGAGTTCGGTCAGGTCCGAGTCCCGCCGGGGGGAATGCTCGGAGGCGAGGTTCACGATCTCCGGATCGTTCTCGGCGTTGAAATCGAGGTCGTTCAGGCTGAGATGGGGCGTGCGGTTCCGGCGTTGCTTGAGAAAATTCAGGGTGCGGTTGACCGCAATGCGGTAGAGCCAGGTAAAGAACCCGCAGTCGCCCTTGAACGAGCGCAGGGCGTTGTAGGCCTTGATGAAGGTATCCTGGGTCAGGTCGGCGGCGTCGTCGTGGTTCGACGTCATGTGGTAGATCGTCCCGTACACCCGCTCCTGATGCTGGCGGACCAGTTGATCGAAAGCCTCGAGGTCGCCCGCTTGGGCGCGACGGATCACGGCCTTCTCGTCGGGATCGGCCACGGACGGCGCGGGCGCGGCGGGCGAGGAGGTGCCCCCGGAGAGCGGTTCCATCGGGTCAGACCTGGGTGAGGCGCCGGGTCAGGGCGGCAAGGTACTGGGTGAGGTCGTCCAGAGGGGCGGCGCCGTTCGCGGCAGGCAGTGCAGCCAGGGCGGCCCGGGCCTCGCGAAGGTGTTGTTCGACGATGTCGCGACAACCGCGGGCGGCATCCTGCTGGTCGAGTCGCCGCCGGATCTCCGCCGAAGCGGAAGCCCCCGGGTGCGCGAGGAGATCGGCCAGCGCCTCGCGCCCGGAGGCATCGGAGCGCTGATAGGCAAGGAGGAGGGGCAGGGTGATTTTGCCCTTGGCCAGGTCGGTGCCCAGGGTCTTGCCGGCGGCCTCTTCGTCGCCGAAGACGTCGAGGTAATCGTCGTAGACCTGATACGCCGTGCCGAACGTCAGGCCAAAACGGCGGAGGTCGGCCCGCACGTTCTCGGAGGCGCCGCCGAGGAGGGCCCCGATCTCGCAGGAAACGGCAAACAGCTCCGCCGTCTTGAGGCGGATGACCCGAAAGTACTCCTCCAGCGGCTGGTCCAGCCGCCCGGGCCGGAGGGTTTGCAGGATCTCGCCGGAGCAGACGGCCTTGGTGGCGGACGACACGATGCGGCAAACCTCGGGCGACGGAAAACCGGCGGCGAGCTTGAGGGCGTGCGCAAACAGGCAATCGCCCAGCAGCACGGCCGTGGGATTGCCCAGGCGGGCGGCGACCGTCGGGCGACGGCGGCGCACCCCGGCCTCGTCGATGATGTCGTCGTGGACGAGGGTGGCCAGGTGGACCAGTTCGACGATGGCGGCGCCGACGCGGTGGGATGGGTTGAGAGGGCCCACGCTTTGGGCGCCGAGCGCGACGAGGACCGGGCGCAGTTGTTTGCCGCTGGCGGAAAGCGCGTAGCGGGCGCCTTCGGCGACCTCGGGTTCGAACGTGGCCGCCTGCTCCTCGAGGTAGGCACGGACCTCCGCGAGGAAGGGGGCGACGGGTCCGGCAATCTCCTGCCAGACGACCTCGTGCGTCGTCGCGGGACCGCGGCGAGCGGGGACGCCACCCGCGGCGGACTTCGGTTGGGCGGCCAACATTGTAAATCGACTCTAGGTTTCCGGGTGGGCCAAGTCAAACCGTTCACCGGTCGTGAGTTTGGGTTTGCGCGGCCGTACCGGCGGCCCGAGTTTTCCGCCATGCCGAAGTGGACCACGAAACGGAAGGGTGCGGGGTGGCCCCTGATCATCGTCCTCGCAACCGGGGCGGGCACGGCGGCGCTGACCGGAGCGGAGCCGACTCCGGCCGCGGCCCCGGCCCCGGCACGCGCGGTGGTCGCGGCGGCCAGCGCTCCCCGATCTGCCGGAAGCCGAAACGTCGTCGGCTGGAGGGAACTCGGCACTCCGGAATACGTGGCCTACCTCGGGCGCCTGCGGGACGCGGGGTGTCCGGAGGACAAAATCCGCCTGATCGTGCGGTCGGACGGCGATGACTGGCTGCTCCAACAACGCGTGGCCCAGGCGGTCGCGAGCGATTTCGCGTGGTGGAAGGCCGAACCGCAATTGTCGGGTGCCGGCGACGCGATGAACGACAAGTACGAGCAGTTCCGCAAGCGCCGGGCCGAATTGGTCCAAACCTTGATCGGCGAGGCGGACCCGGAGGCCGGAAACGCGGCCAAGGACGTCCCGATCGTGGTCAATCTCTGCGGTCCCGTACTCGGGGCCCTCACGCGGGAAAAGTTCAACGCGGTACAGGAGATCTGCGCTCGGTCCATCGACCGGCAACAGGGGTATTTCAACGTGCGCCAGAACGAGGGGATCTTCCTGAACCAGGGGGATCTGGCGCAGTTGCGGGAGCAGACCCGGGCCGACCTCACCGTCGTGCTGTCGAACGAGGAGCTGGAGGAGTTCCTCCTGCGCTATTCGCACAACGCGAATCGCTTGCGACAGGAACTGGCGGCCCTCGAGCCGTCGCCGGACGAGTTCCGCACCATTTTTCGGGCCGTGGACGCTCTGGAGCATCGGTTGCAGTTGGAATACGGCGCGCTCGATTCCCTGAGCGCGCGCCAGCGGGAAACGTTCGAGCGCCAGCGGGAGGACGCCATCAAGAAGACCCTTTCGCCGGATCGGTACCAGAAGTACCTGGTGGGCCGGTATCCGCTCTTCCGGCAGGCGCAACTGGCGATTCGCCGCGCCGGCCTGGCCGAATCGACGGTGCTGCCCTTCTACGAGGTGTTGCAGCAGCACGAGAGCCGGCGCCGGGAACTCCTCAACAACACCGCCCTCGCCGGGGACCAGCGGCAGGCCGGTCTGCAGGAATTGGAGCGCGAGAAGGAAGCCGGGCTGAGGAAGGCCCTGGGCGACGACGCGTACCGGCAGTACCGGGACTCGCTCGTGAATTAGTCCTTGCCCTGGAACGGCCTGCGCGCCGGAGGCGGCGCCAGCGAACCGACCGCCGGTTTCTCCGCGGCGGTCAGTTCGAACACCGCGTCGTTGCTCCAGCCGCGGGCCGCGCGGTTCAGGTAGAGGGTCCGGGGCAGCATCTGCACTTCGTGCCCGAAGCATTGCAGGACCACCGTTCCCGGCAGGTACATCAGATCGTCGAACGCCAGCCTTCCGAACGGCACCGCTTGCCGCGGCACGTCGAATCGCACCGTCGCGGGAAGCGACGCCGGGGGGAGGTTCGTTGCCGACGCTCCGGCCCCCATGATTTCCCCGCGAAACCGCACGACGACATTGCTGATGCCCAAGGCGGGTTGGTCGATGCGCACCGCCGGCGAACCGTCGGCCTCGAGCCGGAAGGTGACAGCCCACGGACCCCTTCGGTCGCGGAGGCGGGCGTCGCAACCATACAGCAGGACGTAGCCCAGCAGGGCCAGCACCGCGGGAATGGCGAAAATCCGCCAGGACGACGTCGGCGCCGGGACGGGTCGCGGGGAGTCGGGGGTCATGAATCGGACTGGAACGGGTTGGATCGGGCCCCGGACGCGCCTGCACCCGGGGGGGCATCGCCGGGTTCGAAGGGATTGTCGGGCGACGCCTCGAGGCGGGGCACGGAGCCGAGGCTGCCAAGGCAGTAGAGCCAGCCGAAGACGACGTGGATCGGTACCGCCAGCAAAAGGCCCACGAGTCCGAGTTGGCGGGTCGCGTAAAGGCCGATGGCGGCGGTCATCAGGATGGCGGGAGGCAGCAGGGAGGCGCCGGCGAGACGCCAGCTCTCGGCGAAGGTGAGATCCCGTCCCACCGGCCCGCCGAACGCCCAGAGCAGCAGTCCGTACAGGGTCGCCAGCAACCACCACAGGACCAGCAACCCGGCAAACACCGCCCCGCCCACGCCGACCAGCAACGCCCCGTTCCAGGCGGCGAGCAGCCCGGTGGCTTCGACACGGTTGAGCCGGAACCGCAGCGCTTCCGGATACGGAACCGATTTCCAGCCCAGAACGGAACGGACGGCGAGCCCGCTCGATTCGAGGCACAAGCCGACGTCGGCCGAGAGTCCTGCGCCCCGACGGCCCTCGGGGTCGATGACCAGACTCAGGAAGCCGTCCTCGTGCAGCACGACGGCCTGGTCCCGGGGCCAATGCAGCCGGCCTTCGGCGATGGAGCCCTCGTGTTGAAGGGCCTGCGCGGCGCGTTCGAGGGCGCGCGCCCAGGTCATGCCGAACGACCAGGCCACGACGAACGCCGCCGCCGTGGCGACCACGATCTGCCAGAAGAGGAGGCAGCCGAACGGTCGCAGCGCGACAGAGGCCACGCCGCCGAACGTCGAAGGCACCGCCGGCGACGTCTTGCCGCGCCTTCGTCGGGGGGTTCGTGCCACCTTCACCGGCACAGCTTCCGGTGCCCGGCCCATCGGCGCAAACCGCTTTTGGCCGCAAATGACATTGCCAGCCGGCGCCCGGGGCCAACAATCCGCGGCCCACGACATGGCAGACGCGAAGCCCCACAACTACGACGAGAGCAAGATCCAGACGCTGTCGTCCATCGACCACATCCGGAAGCGGACCGGCATGTACATCGGACGGCTCGGGGACGGCTCCCACCACGACGACGGCATCTACATCCTGCTCAAGGAGGTCGTCGACAACGCCATCGACGAGTACATCATGGGACACGGACGCCAAGTCGACATCACGACCCAGGGGGCCGAGGTGACGGTGCGCGACTACGGTCGCGGGATCCCGCTGGGCAAGGTCATCGACTGCGTCAGCCAGATCAATACGGGCGCGAAGTACAACGACGAGGTCTTTCAGTTCTCCGTCGGCCTCAACGGGGTCGGCACCAAGGCCGTCAACGCCCTGTCCGAGACGTTCGTCGTCCGCAGCCATCGCGAGGGGCAGTTCGTCGAGGCGCGCTTCCGGAAGGGCCGGCTCGTCAAGGAAACCAAGGGCGCGACGACCGAGAAGGATGGCACGTTCATCCGGTTCCTCCCCGACCCGGAGATCTTCAAGACCTTCGAGTTCCAGACCGAACATATCGAGCATCGGCTGAAACATTATGCGTACCTGAACAGCGGTTTGAAGCTGGTCTGGAACGGACAGGAATTCCTGTCGCGCCGCGGCTTGCTCGAGCTGGTGATGGACGAGGTGAAGGAGGAGGCCATCTACGCGCCGCTCTATTATCAGTCCAAGACCCTCGAATTCTGTTTCACCCACAGCAACAGTCGGTTCGGGGAGACCTTCTGGTCGTTCGTGAACGGTCAGTTCACCAGCGACGGCGGCACCCACCTCAGCGCGTTCCGCGAAGGGCTCCTCAAGGCCGTCAACGAGCTCGCCGGCGGGAAGCTCGAGGGCGACGACGTGCGCGAAAGCATGATCGGTGCCGTGGCCATCCGCCTCAAGGATCCCGTCTTCGAATCCCAAACCAAGAACAAGCTCGGCAACACCGAGATCCGCACCGACCTCGTCAACCGGGTTCGCGAGGAGGTCCTGCAATACCTCCACCGGGACAAGGCCACGGCCGACCGCATCGTCGCCAAATGCCTCGACACCCAGCAGCTGCGGAAGGAACTGCAGGAGGTCAAGAAGCTCGCCCGGGAACGGTCGAAGGCCATCTCCCTGCGCATCCCCCAGCTCAAGGACTGTCGGGTGCACCTCGACAAGGCGAAGAACAAGGGAAAGGGCTCGATGGTCTTCCTCTGCGAGGGCGTCAGCGCCGCGGGCTCCATCACCTCGTGCCGCGACGTGAACACCCAGGCCATCTTCACCCTGCGCGGCAAGCCGCTCAACGTCTGGGACCTGAAGCGCGACGTGATGTACAAGAACGACGAGCTCTACAACCTCATGCGCGCCCTCGACGTCGAGGACACCGCCGACAACCTGCGCTACGAGAAGATCGTCCTCGCCACCGACGCCGACGTCGACGGGCTCCACATCCGGAACCTGATGATCACCTATTTCTTCCGGTTCTTCGAATCCCTCGTCCACGACGGCCACCTGTACGTCCTGGAAACGCCGTTGTTCCGGGTGCGCAACAAGGAGCGCACGCTCTATTGCTATTCCGAAACGGAACGCGACGCGGCCGCGAAGGAGATCGGGCGCGGCGCCGAGATCACCCGCTTCAAGGGCCTGGGAGAAATCTCGCCCAAGGAATTCAAGCAGTTCATCGGCCCCGACATGCGCCTCACCCAGGTCGAGTTCGCCCCCAAGCCGGAGTCCACCCACATCCTTGGCTTCTACATGGGACGCAACACCCCCGACCGTCGCCAGTACATCATGGAGAACCTCGTGGTGCCGGTGGAGGATTAGGCCCGCCGGCTCCCACGGTCCCCGACGTGGCGGGGTCCGCCGGGTCTCGCGGAGCCTCGAGAATTCTCGCGACCGCAAGGTACGGAACCACGATTCCCATCAGGAACACCACGACCCACATGCTGCCGTTGGCGCTCAGGGGGTGACTCTCCTGCTTGATCCAAGGATCCGCGACGGATTCACCCTGGAGGTAGCGCGCAATCTGGTTGCGGTACCGGTAGTATCCCCGGAGCCGCTCGAACAAAAACCAAAGCGCCGTCAGACCGATCATCCCCAATCCCCACTGGATGCTCGAGGCGCTCATGCTTCGCAGGAATGTCTCCTTCTCCGCGACGACCAAGGCACATAGACCGGCAAACACGGCTAAAGCCCACACCTGCTCGTTCTGACACCGATCCATTCGGTGTTGGTAGATCTGAACCAGGGTCTCCTTCATGGTTTGCAGCGTAGAGGCCGTGCGGGTTTGTGGTCCAATCGGACTTCCCGCCTCCGGTGGCGGGAACGACTCAGTAGAAGCTGGTCCAGTTGCCGAAATGTCGCCAGACGATCTTCGCCCGGGGCGCGAGATCCGCGTGGCCGTCGGCGTAGCCGCGGCTGATGGATTGCGCGCCGCCGCCCTGGATCTGGAATCCGGAATCGGAGCGGCGCGTGGGATGGCCGCCCCAGGCGATGCCCAGGTCCGTGACGAACCCGTCGTGGTAAAGCGTGTCGGTGACGATGGGGCTCGTGGAGGCGCCGGGATCCTCGAGCTTGGTCGGCCAGCCCGCCGCCATGGTGTTGGTGTTCACGCGCGCGGTGGCCGGCATGACCTGGAAGCCCGGTTGCCCGGAGCGCGGCACCCACCAGCTGTGCTGCATGATGGCGAAGCCAAACGTCCACCGGCTGGCGTAGTACTGGCGCAGGTCCTCGTTGTTCGAGATCGAGCGCTTCCGGTTCTTCTGGAACCAGGCCTGGGCCTCCGTCATCTCGTCCGGGCGCGCGGGACAGAAGAACATGGGAACCGTAACGCCGTGTTCCTGGACCGCCGGGATCATCGCGTCCGCGACGTCCCAGGGATTGTTGCCGATGCTGCCCAGCATCGGCAGTCGGCCCCGATGATCGTCGGCGGCGTAGAGGTTGGCCGCGATGGCCCACTGGCGGAAGTTGGAGAGGCAGTTCGTCTCCTTGGCCTTGCGCTTCGCTTTGGCCAGTGCCGGCAGGAGCATGCTGGCGAGAATCGCGATGATCGCGATCACGACGAGCAGTTCGATCAACGTAAAGGCCAAGGCCGTGCGGCGCGGACCGGCAGTCCGCGACGGAAGGGGACGCGAGAGGGAGGGCATGGGAGCGGGGGATCCGGAGTGCCGCGACCGTAACCGTTCGCGCACGGTGCTCAATCGGAATTGCCGGGGATCGGGTCCGGGGCGCCGGGTCCGCTGCCGAAGTTGGATTCGGCCCGCGACGCGCGACGCCCTCATTTCTGCGTGCATAATCACAACACGGGATTGTTATACGGATTCAACCTGCCGCGGCGGGGGCCAGCCGTAGCATGATCCAAAAACGAAAAACGAAGAATGTGTCATGAGATCAAAATACGGGATTTTTAGATTGAGGAAGGTGGGGTTGCCTGGGATCGTGAGGGCCATGCCGACCGGTCGTTTGCTCGCGCCACCCGATCATCCCGCCGCCGTCTATCACTGCGTGTCCCGCGTCGTCGATCGACGTTTCATCTTCGGTCCCGCCGAGAAGGAGCACTTCGTCCGACTCCTCCGCGAGGCCGAGGAGTTCTGCGAGGTGCGGATCCTGACCTTCTGCCTCATGTCCAATCACTTCCATGTCCTCGTGGAGGTGCCGAGGCCTCCGGAGCCGCAGCTGCGGCCTTCGCCGGAGCAGGTACTCGCCAAGTTGGCGAAGCTGTCCGGGCACCAAAACGTCGGGTTGGTCCGCCAGCGCTTCGAGATGTATCGCCAGGCCAAGGACGACAAGGGCTTGGTGGAATACCTGACCACGTTCCATGCGCGGCTGTGGGACTTGAGCCAGTTCATGAAGCTGGTGAAGCAGCGGTTCACGCTCTGGTACAACCTGCGGGTCGGTCGCACGGGCACGCTGTGGGAGGACCGGTTCAAGAGCGTGCTGGTGGAGGGTCAGGGTCAGGCGTTGGTGACGATGGCGGCGT
>CAZSOV010000156.1:0-17416 GCA_964608505.1 uncultured Verrucomicrobiota bacterium | reverse complement strand
GGCGGGCATGGGGCGAGGGCGGGTGCGGGTGCGGAGGGGCCGGGTCAGAGGCCCAGGGCATAGGCGACGATGTTCACGCCGAACCGGGTGTTGTCCTCGGCGAGGAACCGTTTGTTGCGGAAGTCATAGTCCCATTCGCAGCCGTAGTCCTTGTTGGAATAAAGGACGCCGATCCGGCCGTCGATCTCGATGGCCCGGAGGTGTTCGTGCACGAGATCGTCGCCCCAGCCGTTGAGCTCGAACGAGGTCGTGGGCGGGCCGTCGAAGCGGAAGAAGGCCCGGTAGAGGGGGTGGTCGTTGGGCACCTTCGCGAGCGCCCGGGGGCCGAAGACGGCTGCCATCTGCGCTTCGAACGACCGGGCGAACAGGCCGTCGACGTCGTGGTTGCAGTCGTCCACGAAGACGAACCCGCCGCGTCGGACGTAGCGTTCAAAGTGGAGCCGCTCGCGCTCGGAGAACTGCACGAGCCGGCGTCCGCTGAGATAGCAGAACGCGGCATCGAAGAGCTCGGAGCCGCCCAGGGGTACGACGACCTCCCGGGGATGCACGGGGATCGTGGTGTACGCGACCAGGGAATCGAGCAGGTTGGCCGGCATCCGAGGGTCGACCTTGTCCCAGTCGCCCGAATCGTACTGGAGCCTCGAGAAGACGAACTCGGACATGGGTCCCGGATCAGACCGCGTCGGAGAGGCTGGAGAAGGTGAAGTCGCGGACGACCATGGAGGGGATGAGGTTCCCGTTCACGCGGGTCGCCCGGCCGAGGGCCTCCAGGTTGTTGAGCATGATCACGGGGGACTCGTTGAACCGGAAATTCTTGAGCGGATGGCGGATCTCCCCGTTCTCGACGTAGAAGGTTCCGTCGCGGGTGAGGCCGGTATGGAGGAGGGTTTGGGGGTCGACCGACCGGATGTACCAGAGGTTGGTGACGAGCACGCCGCGTTTCACGCCCTTGATGAGATCCTCCAGGCGGGTGTCGGTGCCAATCATGAGGGTCGGCCCCCCGCCGAGGACGACCTGATCCTCGGCCAGACCCTTCCTGCGGGCCCAGTATCGGGAATAGCGGAGGTTGCGGACGACCCCGCCTTCGAACCACTCGACCCGTCGCTGCGGCAGGCCGTCGGCGGTCCACTTCCCTCCCGGCACGTCGGGATGGAGCGGGTCCGAGTACAGGTGGACCCGTTCATCCAGGAGTTTCTCGCCGTGCCGCGTCCCGCCGCCCGCCTTGCTCAGATAGGAACGGCCTTCCTCGGCCGAACGGGCGTCCATGGACCGGACCATCAGGTTGATCAGGGTGCTCGCGGCGGCGGGTTCCAGGATGACCGTGTATTTGCCCGGTTCGATGGCCCGCGCGCCCCGGGACAGCGCGGCCTTCTGCGCGGCGATGCGCGTCACCGCCGCGGCATCCAGGCGCGAGGCGTCGTTGAAGTCGGCGAGGCCGTACCCGGACCCGGTCCCGTCCTCGGTGCGGGCCGTGATCGAGAAATCGATTCCGGTGCCGCGGCTGTAGGCGAACAGGCCGCGCGAATTGCCGAGCGCGGAGAAGGAGGTGTTGTCGGAGAGGAAGCCGGCGGCGACGAGTTTGGCGTCGCGGCAGATGCCGATGCTGGCGGCGGCCTGTCGGACACGGTCCTCCTGGGTGAGCCGGGCGGTGGAGGCGAAGTACCCGGCGGGTTCGAGGTACTTTTGCGGACCGGGCAGCTCCACGTACTCGGGGTTCTCGGGGGAGAGGCGGGCCAGTTCCTCGGAGGTCCGCACCGCGCGGGCGAGTGAGGCGTCGTCGAACTCGTTGATCGAGGCCTGGCCGGTGCGTTTTCCGAAGCTCGAACTGACTCCCAGTCCGAGCTGCTCGGAGGCGCCGCTGGTGGAGACCGTGTTGCGGGCGAAGCGCAGGTTTCCGCTGCGTCCTCCGCCCAGGTTGACCTCGCACTCGTCGGCTCGGGACAGCGCCAGGACCTTCTGCACGATCGCGCGTGCCTCGGTTTCGCTCAGGATGGCCATGGTTCAGATCTTTCGGGCGGTGTTGATGACGTTGACCTTGTTGAAGCGGGTCGTGGCGCTGCCGTGCGAGACCGCGCTGGACTGGGGCGGCTGGCCTTTGCCGTCGTTGAAGGATCCCCCCAGGGCGTAGTCGCGCCGGTCGCAGATCGCGACGCACGAATTCCAGAACTCCTGGGTGTTCGACTGGTACGCCACGTCCCGGAGCATGCCGGCGATGGCACCGTCCTTGATCTCGTAGAACAACTGGCCGCCGAACTGGAAGTTGTAGCGTTGCTGGTCGATGGAGAAGGAGCCGTTGCCGATGATGTAAATGCCCTTCTCCACGCCCCGGATCATCTCCTCCGGGCTCAAAGGCTCCCGGCCCGGCTGGAGCGACACGTTCGGCATGCGCTGGAACTGGACGTCCGACCAGTGCTGCGAGTAGCTGCACCCGTCGCCGGCCGACTGGCCGACCATGTGGGCCTGGTCCCGGGTCTTCTGGTAGTCGACCAGAATGCCGTCCTTGACGATGGGCCAGGATTTGGTGGGCACGCCTTCGTCGTCATACCCCACCGCGCCGAGGGACCCGGGTTCGGTCTTGTCGGCCACCAGGTTCACGACGCGGCTGCCGTACTGGAATTTGCCGCCTTTCCACTTGTCCAGGGTGGCGAACGAGGTGCCCGCGTAGTTGGCCTCGTAGCCCAGGACTCGGTCGAGCTCGGTGGCATGACCCACCGATTCGTGGATGGTCAGCCAGAGATGGGACGGATCGAGGACCAGGTCGTACTGGCCGGCGACGACGGATTTGGCGGAGAGCTTGGCCCTGGCCTGTTCCGCGGCGAGCGCGGCGTCCTCGATTATGTCGTAGGAATGGGTGTAGCGGGGCGTGACCCCGGGACGTTTGGCCGCGGGATCGGCGTCGAGGTACTCCCAGCTGCGGCCGGACGGGGCGCTCAGCGACGCCCGGGTCTGGAACCGACCGGTCTTGGCGTCGGTCGCGGTGACCTGGAAGTTGGGGTAGATGCGGTGCACGTCCTGGTCGATGTAGGAGCCGTCGGTGCTCGCGAAGTACTTCTGCTCGTTGACCAGGCCGAGGAACGAATTGACGAAGGAGGCGCCGGCCTTGAGGGCGGCGGCGTTGGCGGCCAGCAGCCGATCCACCTTCTCCGCCAGGGGCACCTCGAAGCCGTTCTTCCGGATCGGCGTGCGCCAGGCGACCTCCCCCACGCCCTTCTGCGGGGCGAGTTGAACGGGTTCGGTCTGGAGTTTCGCGTTGGCCTTGGCGATGGCCACCGCCTCCGCCGCGGCGCGCGCAATGGTGTCGGGGGTAAGCCGATCCACCGCCATGAAGCCCCAGGCGCCCTGGGCGATGACGCGGATGCCGGCCCCGTAGCTTTCCGTGCTGGCCACTCCGAGCACCCGGTCCTCGCGGGTGCTGATGTACTGGTTCAGATACCGGCCGATACGGACGTCGGCGTAGCTGGCCCCGGCGCGGGTCGCGGCGTTCAGGGCGGCATCGGCGAGGGCCTTCTTCGCGGCGACCGGCATCGGTTCGCGCGCGGCAAGCTCCGCCGCCGCCAGCGTCCACTGGGGCAACACCAGCGAACCGGTCGCCACCGTCGAGGATTGGAGGAAATGTCGGCGATTCATCGGGTGTGGACGAGGTTGCGCACGTCGCCTCGCGGCGGACGGACGATGGATGGGGATGGAAAGGCCATGGCGAAGGCGGGAATGCAGGCGTTGGACCGTGCATGAATTACGCTGGGGCGCTCCGGGTGCGTCAATGGTGGATTCCTCCGTACAAAGTAATGCCGCCCTTGCGGCAATGCGATGCCGTGAAGTAATGTCGATTCGTGACCACTTCCACACTGACCGACAAGGGCCAGACGACGGTCCCCATCGAAATTCGGCAAGCGATGGGAATCGCTCCCCGGCAGCGGTTGATCTGGGAGTCGCGAAAGGACGGTTCGGCCATTGTCCGCCCGGCACCCAGCGTCATGGAGCTTGCGGGCTGCCTTAAATCCGAAGTTCCGTTCACGAGCATTGAAGGAGAAACCGAATCCGCAACAACGGCGTGGGCCAACGAACCCGCGAGGCCGGCTCGGCCATGAGCGTTGCTCGATACCACCTGGACTCGAATGTTCTGGTTCGCTTTCTGACCGGAGAGCCTCCGGACATGTTCGGGGCGGCCTCGGCGCTCATTCAGAGTGCGGAAAAGGGGGAGGTCCTGCTCGAACTCTCGCCCCTGGTCCTGGCAGAGACAGCCTTCACGCTGGAGTCGCACTACAGAAGGGCGCGTAGGGACGTCGCCGGCACCTTGGCCGAATTTGTGAACCGCCTGGGTGTCCGATTGGCGGAGAGAGAACGGCTGTTGGATGCTCTGAAGCGCGTGCAGAACACGGGCGTTCACCTGGTCGACGGTTACCTGGCCGCAGCTGCGGCGGAGACGAAGCTGCCCGTGGCCTCGTTCGACCGTGATCTCGACAAGTTCAAGGACGTAACCCGGTTCGAACCCAGGGGTTGAGTCGCGTCGGGAGCGGACCCAACCCGTCGGCTACAGCGACAGCAGGAAGGCCAGGAGGTCGTCGAGCTCGGACGGCGCCAGTGGGGAGGTCGTGCCGTGCTGGTCCCCGACATTCCGTTCGACGAGAACCTCCCGCAACGTCGCGGCCGAGCCGTCGTGCAGGTAGGGCGCCGTCCGCCACACTTCGAGCAGCGTGGGGGTATCCACCGACACCGGCACCCCTTCCACCGGCGCCAGAGTGCCCACGGGGAAGCTGCCCCGGTTGGTGTACAGCGGCGGCGGGTGGCAAACCGCGCACCCGACCGTCGAGCTCTCGAACAGGAGGCGACCGCGGCGGGCCGCCGGCGAGAGCTGACCGTCGACGAGATGAGGGCTCGGCTCGGGATCCAGCCCGGCGAGCCAGCGGTCGATGGCCTCCGGCACTTCCGGCGGCTGCACCGTGAAGAGGATGTGATGGATGCCGGCGCGGACGGCGGCTTCGGCGTTCGCGCGGATTCCGAGGCTCATGGCGGGAGCGGTGAGATGGGCGCGGACCAGGCTTTTGGTATTCTTGGCGTTGCCCTTCCCGTCGTTCATCAGATCCCAGTTCAGCGCGTCCATGCGCGCCTCGGAGGAATGACAACTGGCGCAACTCTGCCAGCTCTCGAGGCACAGCGTCGCGTCGTTGAAGTACGCCTCGCCCCGGCGCCGGACGGTCATCGGTCGCGCCGCGCGCAGCTCCAGAGGGGTCGTCCGGATCGGGGTGGCCGCGAGATCCACCGCGGTCAGGCTCTCGGAGAAATAGTTGCCGACCCACGCCCGGTCCCCCCGGGTGACCAGACAGCGGGGACCGTTCCCGCCCAGCCCGATCAACTGGCGCAGGCCTTCGAGAAAGGTCAGATCGGTGACCATCTCCTCGTCCGCGTATCCGGTGGTCGTGGCTGGCGCGGCGCCGGTCCGGGGTGGGCGCGCGAGCTTCCGCAGCAGGCCCGGAAAATCGATGACGCTGAGCTCGTGCGTGCCGGCATGCGTGACCAGCAGGTTCGTGCCGCCCGCCCAGGCCGCCGCCCAGGGATTGGCCGTGCCGTGCTCCACCTGGTCCAGGAGCACCGTCCCGACGGGGTTCAGCGTCGCGAGATCGATCACGGTGAGGGCGCTCCCGTTCATCCACCCGCGTTCCACCTGGGTGGTCGGGAGCTGAAACCGGGCCAGAATGTGGGTGACGCACGCGTGCCGGCCGTCGGGAGAGACGCGCACGTCGCGGATCAGGTTCCCGCCATTAGGCAGGGCCAATTGCCGCAGGACCCTGCCCTCCGTCAGTTCGAGCACCGTCACGTGCGCCGAAACGACTCCGGCATCGGCGCGTCCGACCGGAAGATGATTCGCGACGAGCAGGCGCCGGCCATCGGGCGTCAACGCGGCCGCGACCGGTTCGCGCTCGACCGCGAGGCGGCGCGTGACCTCGTTCCTCCCGAGATCCACCACCGCCACCGCGGCCTCGTATCGAAGGCAAATGTACGCCGTCGTGCCGTCGCCGGAGAGCACGGGAGCGAGGGGCGCGGTGCCCAGGCGGATGCGCCGGATCTCCCGTCCGCTGCGCGCATCCACGACCCAGAGCAGGCCCTCGGGCCCCGAACAGGTGACGTACAAAACCCGGTCATCGGGAGACAGGACCAGGCCGGACGGGGCGCCGGGCGCGCGCAGGGTCTGACGCACCTTCCGCGTCGCGGTGTCCACGAGGAGCACCTCGCCCGAGGTCGGACTGGCGACGAACACCGTGTCGTCCACGGCGGACCAGGCCAGGGCTGCCGGCGAGATCCAGGGATCGGCAGGCTCGCCGTCGGACCCGCCGGGAAGCGCGCCGGCAGACCCGATCACGGAAAGCAACAGCACCACCCAGGCCCAGACGGGGCCGGACGACGCACGGGTGCGGGAGGGAATGCAGGCCGGACCGCGACGCTCACGCCGCCTCGGGGTTCCGCGCGGCCCGAGGGTCGGTCCACCCGCGCCCGCGTCGAAGCGGGCTGAAGTCCGCGCTCCGGGTGGCGGCGGCGCGGCGACGAAACCGTCGTGCATCCAGGGTCTGTTCATCGGCGCATCCATCGCACGTCAGGCGCGGGCGTTCGCCAGGGTCCGGTAGAGCTCGAATCCCTCCCGGGCGGTGCGGCGGTCGTGGACCACCGCGCGGATGGCCTGGATCATGGCGACCGGATGGCCGGCCTGGAACACGTTCCGCCCCATGTCGACGCCCGCGGCACCCTCCTGGATGGCGCGATACGCCAGCTCCAGGGCCTGGTCCTCCGGGAGTTTCTTGCCGCCGGCGATGACGATGGGAACCGGACAGCTGGCGGCGACCTTCTCGAAGTCCGTGTCGCAGTGATAGGTCTTCACGAAGGTCGCGCCGTTCTCGGCGCAGACGCGGCACGCCAGGGCGAGATAGCGCGCGTCCCGGGTGAGTTCCTTGCCCACCGCCGTCACTCCAAGCGCTGGGATGCCGTACTTCAACCCGAGATCGGCCGTCCGCACGAGATTCAGGATCGTCTTTGCCTCGAACTTGCTGCCCACCGCCACCATCACCGCCAGGGCCGAGGCGTTCACGCGGATCGCATCCTCGATGTCCAGCACGCACTCGTCGTTCAGATCCGTCAACACGGTCGTCCCGGCCGAGTACCGCAGCGAGACCGGCTTGTTGGAGGTCGGCGGGACGATGGAACGGAGCGCGCCCCGCGTGCACATGATGCAGTCGGCATGCTCGATCAGGGGCGGCATGGTGAGGTCCATGCGCTCCAGGCCGGAGGTCGGTCCCATGATGTAGCCGTGGTCGAAGGCCAGCATGACGGTATGGCCCGACCGCGGCTGGAAGATGCGGCTCAACCGGTCCTTCATGCCCCAATCCACGTGGTCGAGCCCCTTCAGAAAAAACGGGTGCCGGGGCACGGGAATCCCGATGCCGTAGTCCGCCGAATCCTTGTTCGTGTCGTTGTCAGCCATGGTCGTATTTGAGTACGGAATTTCGTTGTCCAACCTAAAGGCTCCGCCTCCTCACGTCGGCGGCTACGACATGCACGTCGCATACTCGTCCCGCAGCCGCCGAGGTCACGAGGCGGACACCGCTTCGTTCATCCCACACGCTCCGCCTCCTCACGTCGGCGGCTACGACTTGCACGTCGCATACTCGTCCCGTAGCCGCCGAGGTCACGAGGCGGACACCGCTTCGTTCACCCCACACGCTCCGCCTCCTCACGTCGGCGGCTACGACATGCACATCGCATACTCGTCCCGTAGCCGCCGAGGTCACGAGGCGGACACACGCTCCGCCTCCTCACGTCGGCGGCTACGACATGCACGTCGCATACTCGTCCCGTAGCCGCCAAGGTCACGAGGCGGACCCTTTCGTTCTCTCCTCCCCTCCCGCTTCGGCCGCCCCTTCGCTGAATCCCCGAAACAACAGGGAGACCGAAACCGCTCCCGGATCGCGATGGCCCAGCACCCGATCACCCAGGTTCCGGGCACGCCCGAACCTGGCCCGCATGCCGGCGGTGGCCTCGGCTCCGGCGGCGGCGGCCGCGGCGGCGCGCTCGAGCAGGCCCGCGACGGGCAGCTCCGGCGGCGCGCTCTTCAGGGCCTCCAGGGCGGGCAGGAAGGCGTCCATCATCGTCTTGTCGCCCACCTTGGCGCGGCTCTGCTTCTCCAGCTTGCGGATGCCCGCCTCGAACTTCGCCACCAGCCCCGGAAGGTCCGTGTCCCGCCCCCCCTGCCCCGCTTCACCCAGCCCGGCGAAGAACGTGCCCAGCAAAGGTCCGGTCGATCCGCCGTCGCAGGACATGACCGCCCAGCCGATCTTGGAGAACAACCCCGGCAGATCGGCCTCCGGATTCTCCGCGACGGTCCGCGCGACGGCCTCCATGGATCGCAGGATGGTGATGCCGTGATCGCCGTCGCCCACCGCGCCGTCGAGGCGTGACAGCATCTCGTGATGGGTGCGGATTTGGTCCGTGGCCCGGAGGAGCATCCGGCAGATCTGTTGGTACGTGACGGTGTCAGTCATGGGGGGCAAACGCGATTCGCGAACCGCGCATTGAAACCTCGAACCGCGGACCGCACGCCGCCGCCTGGGGGCACGCGGCCTGCAGCCCACCCGTGGGCACGCCTTTCGGGCGGGTCCCCCGACCCGGCGCGTCGCGGTTTCAGTGGGCGATTCATGGTGGGGCGTGGAGCCGTTCGGCGCTGGGTTGGGGGAGCCGGTCAGACCATGGTCAGGGCCGGCGTCTGACACGGCGCGTTCCAGTACGACAGCAGCTCGTCGTCCATCCGCGCGACGAACATCTGGAACCCCGCCATTTCCTGGACGGTGAGGAACTCGCCGCAGCGGGCGACGGCGATCCCGATGCCCCGCGATTCCAGATACGCCCGGCAGCCACGCAGAACGATGTACAACTCCATCAGGGTGGTCGCCCCGCTTCCGTTCAGGATGAGCATCAACCGATCCCCCGCCTTGGCCTTCACCGCCTCCACCAACGGACCCAGCATGCGTTCCGCGGTCTGGTCCGCCGTCAGGATCGGACAGGAACCGGTGCCGGCCTCGCCGTGCTGGCCCATGCCGATCTCCATCTGGTCATCGGCCAGCTGGAAGATCTCTTGGCCGGACGCCGGGTGGGTGGCGGTCCGCATCGCCACCGCGAGGGTTGCCATGCCGTCGTTGAACCGGCTGGCCAAGGCATGGATCTCGTCGAGGCTCCTTCCAGCCTCCGCCGCGGCCCCGGCGATCTTGTACAGGGGGATGCACCCCACCAATCCCCGCCGGTCCTCCGCCGGCGCGTCCGCTCCCGGCGCGATGTCCTCGTGGGTGAGAATCATCCGGTAGCGGATCCCCTCCCGTTCCGCCATCTCGCGGGCGAGGTTGGCGCTCAGGACGTCGCCGGCGTGGTTCAGGACGATGAACAGGATGCCCGCCTTGCGATTCGCCAGGCGCAATGCCTCGAGCACCTTGGGCGGCCCGGGCGCGGCGAAGATGTCCCCGACGACGCTGTAGTCGAGCATGCCAGGACCGACGAACCCGCTCAGCGCCGGCTCGTGCCCCGCGCCTCCGAGCGTCACCAGTGCCACCCGGTCCTCGGGCTTCGGTCGCGTGCGGCAGACGATCTTCTCGGACCGCAAACTCACCAGATCGCCATGGGCGATGATCAGGCCTTCGAGCAGTTCCCGGGTGAGGTTGCCCGGATCGTTGATGAACTTCTTCATGGTCATGGGGCGGACTCCTTGGGCACGGCTATTTCTTGAATTCCAGGAATTCCACGGGCGCCTCGTCGTCGAGCACGAAGGCGACGCGCACCCCGGGCAGCGGCTCGAACGGAGGGACAATGACCTGCTGCCCCACGAGGGCCGCCTCCAACTGGTCCACGACGAAGGCAACGTGCGGCGTCCGGCTCAGTGCCACCGGCAGGGTGCAGGCTGGACCGAACCGCACCCACTCCACCCGGTGGGGATGCTGCCCGGCGTCTGTGATGTACAGGTCGATGTCCGGCAGGTGGATTTCGCCGGCGCGCGCCCGGGTGGTGGGATAGCCGACGTGATGGAAGGTCTTGTTCATGATCGGGGCTTTCGTGGGTTCAGAACCGGACGCCGGGATTGGTGAAGCGCAGACCGTCGCCGTCGTGGAAGGTCGCGTACTCGCTCACGATGGCGCCCTGGGGTCCGCCCCGCATGAAGTGTTTGGCCGTCGCGCGGTTCAGCGACCGGATCTCGCCGGGCAGCATCTCGTAGCTCTTCCGGACCGTGATGAACTTCTCCTGGCTCGCCGGCAGGGTCATCCCCGCGGGCAACGGATCGCCCTCCTCGCCGAACGTCCGGATGCTGCCGTGGCGCACGTGCCAGCTCTCGAACTTGGCCTGGCCCTTGGCCGTGGCCTCATGGCCGTGCTCGACGATCATCTGTCCCGGCAGCAGGTAGATCTCGTGCGCGAAGTACCCGTGCTTCTCGTCGTTGATCCAGAAGATGCCGCCCATGCCCACGTTCACGAAATCGCCCAGGCCGAAGTCCGTCGCCCACATGTTGGTCCGCAGGAACTCCGGCACGGGATATCCGTGGGCGGTCATCAGCGCAAAATAGGCATCCCGCGCCTTGTCGAGTTGGAATTTTCCGTCCTGGTAGAAGTCCCGGTTCTGGTAGGTGGGCAGGTTCACGCGGAGTGGGGGTTTGACGTTCTCGTTCTTCTCGCCGGCTCCGGCGGGAGCCACGGTTCCAACCGTCAGGCTGAAGGTCACCGCGATGGCGGTCAGGGCGAGGCAGGCATACCACTTGGAGTTCATGGTTTCAGGGGTGGGAGGTTGCACGAAGGAAGGTCGGGGTGGTCCGGGTGGTCGTCGGTTCCCGCCGCGCACGGGCAGCGCGAACCGTCCGGCCCAGGCCATGGCCATCGCCGTGGCCATGAACCGGGCCGGCGCGGGCCGGCAGCGGGAGCGGATGCGTGCGACAGGGTCATGCGGGTTTCGGCTTCAGCGCGAGGCGGTCCGCGTCCCCGGCGCCCGATCCAGAATCACGACGCGGAACCCGACGTTGTACACCCGCTGCCAGGCGGGATAATCCAGCCGCGTGGAAGCCCGGGATTCCTTCGGACGCTCCGCCCAGGAACCGCCGCGCACCACCCGCCGCCCCTCGTCCGCTTCCGCGTCCGGTCGTTCGGTCGGCGCGTACGGGTACGGACGCGGATCGTCCAGCGTCCATTCCGCCACGTTGCCGATCAGATCGTGCAACCCCCACGGGTTGGCGCGGTAATGCCCGCACTCGGCCAGGTGCAGCGTGCCATCGTCGAAGCGTGCCTCCTTGGGAACGAAATCCCAGAACCGATCCGGATTGGCGATGGGCTGCGGGTCGACGCCCGACACCGCCAGCTTGCGCAGGGACGCATCCGCCAGGTTCGCGAACTCCGAGAAATCCGTCTCGAGATCCCCGTACGGCATCGGGCTGCCCGAGCCGGCCCGGCAGGCCCATTCCCACTGCGCCTCGGTCGGCAGGGTGACGTGACGCCCGGTGAGTTCCGACGCCCACCGGCAGAAGGCCATGGCCTGGCTCCAGGAAACCCGGATGACCGGGAGCTTCGGATGGTCCATCAGGTATCCCGGCCGGACCTGATCCTTGTAATGCATGTCGTAATAGCCGTTGCGATGGCCCGGGTCGAAGCGCCGGTACTGCTCCAGCGAAATCTCGGTCGCCCCCATCCAGAACGGGTTCCCGATCTCGATCTCGCGCATCGGAAACTCGTTCTCGTCGCCGTCCACGTCGCCCATCGCGAACCTCCCGGACGGCACGCGCCGCAGCACCAACTCCACGCCCTCCCCGAGACCGAGCACGAGATTGGAGGAGCCACCCGCCGCGGCCTGCATCGCGCTGGCCCGGGAGGCGTCGAAGGGCCAGCCCTCGACCGTCACCCGCGGCGGTCGGGGAGGCGCCGCCGGCGGCTGCCGGAACGCGACCGGCGCACGATCCTCCGTCACCGTCGGAATGGCTTCGATGTCCTCGTCGACGCCGGCGTACTTGATTTTGCACTCGTAGCGCCGCCGCTGGAAATCGGAGGGAATGGGGGACACTTCGTGGAACGTGCCGTGCGCCGGAACGTTCAGGTCGATCCAGGTGATCAACCGGTCCCACGCCTCGCCGTCGAGCCTCACTTGGTAGTGCCCCTTGCGGAGGAGTTGTACCAGCCGGCTGGTGTCGGCATGGAATTCGAGCGGGGTCAGGGTGTGATAGTCGCCCTCCGGCCCGTTGCGCCGCACGAAGGGGTGCAGCTCCAGGTAGGAGCGCGGCAACGGCGAGATTCCTCCGCTGGTCGGAATGATCGTGGCATCCGCGAGATTCGGACGACCCTCCTGACCCTTGTGACAACCGGCGCAGTTCTCGTCGAGCACCGGCTGCACCTCGCGCACGAAGCTGAAGCCGCGCTTGGGCCCCCGCCACGGCTCCGGCACGACCGGCGGATGACGCGCGGCCTCGGCCAGGCGCGGCGTGGCCGTGGAGTTCTGCCGTTCATGGCATCCCACGCACGTCACTCCCTCGCCCGGCATGCCGACGAACCAGCTCCGCATCTGCTGCAACGCCTTGCCCTCCGCGTCCAGGGGCTGCACCGCAATCGGCGTGTTGGCGGGAATGCGAAAGTACGCCGAGCCGTCGCTGCGCACCGCCACGGTCCCGATCATCCGCCGCACGTCCCAGCCGCCCTCCATGCCGACGAAGTAGTGCCCGCCCTGGTTGCGGTAGGAGTATTCGTACTGGAAAACCCGCAGACTCTTCACCGAGCCGCGCGGGACTCCCGCGAGCCCGCCCCCGACGTAGATGTCCTGGATGAACGCGGTGGCCTCCTTCTGGGCCAGGTTGACCCGGTCCTGCAGGATCGGCGGCCGGGGCGTCTTCCGCAGCGGCAGGGGTTCCAGCAACGCGTACCCCGCCTCCTCCTTGAGCAGCAGCACGTTGTCGAACACGTCCACCAGATAAAGGCCCCAGCGCGCTTCCGGGGTCGGCTTTCCCGCGGCCAGGAAGTACCGGTCACTCAGCGGGTATGGATGCAGGAACTTCGGCCAGGAATCGTCCACCAGCGCGTCCTTGATCACGCCCGCGACCGGTTGGCCGCGCCCGGGCAGTCGCCGCACCGCTCCCGACGCCTCCTGACGGCCCTTCGTGGTGTCGAAAACGACCATCTCGCCCATGCGCGGCACGCCGTGGTGCCCACCCACGATGCCCACGAAGCGGGTTGTGCTTCCCGGCAGGGGCCGGGCATAGAACACCGAGTTCGGCCAGTAGGAATTGCTGCCGTAGTACTCCGACTGCCCCGTGCCGTCCGGGTTCATCGACATCAGAACCCGGCTGAAATAGTGGGCGGAATCCGTGTATTCCCACCGCAGGTACAACACCCGCCCGTTCGGCAGCATCGTGGGACACCAATCGTTGTCCTGGTCGAAACAAAGCCGGCGGATGCCCGTCCCGTCCGCGTTCATCAGGTGCAGGTTCGCCACGTAGTCCCCGCCGCCCACGCAGGGCACCCCTTGAAACGTGCTGGTCGAATTGAAGATGATCCGTCCGTCCGGCAGGTACATCGGATCGTAGCTGTCGATGTCCCGCTCGTCCGCCGGCGAGACCTGCCGCAGCCCCGATCCGTCCGTGCCAACCTCGAAGACCTGCCACCGCTGGTGGGTGCCGATCGACGAGAACAACATCCGGTCCGCATCGAAGTTCAGGTCGACGTCCCCGACGAACACCTTCCGCTCGGGGCGATGGAGGGTGCGGAGCCGCGGCGCGGCCTCCCGCAACGACAGCGTGGCGATCTCGTTTTCGACGTTCGGATTCAGGCTCGAGTTGCCCTGCCAGTTCTGCGGCAGGGCGAGGTTCCCCTCCGCCCGCTTCACGAGCAGCACCTGCTCGAAGTCCAGCAGCGGATTCGCCAGCAGCGCGGCCCGACGCAACTCCCCGAACCGGCCCAGCGCGACCGTCGCCTTCCGGTCCCCGGCCGCCAGCGCCTCCCGCAACCCGGGCAATTCCCGCTCGAAGGCCGCGAGCGACGCCAGAAACTCCGCCCCCCGGGGATAGCGATCCCCGTAGGTGGCAATCAGGTCCCGGATCGCGAGGCGCACGGGTTCCGGATCGATGGCCCGAGCCTCCGCCTGGGCGCGCTCCAAATCCGCGACCTCGCGCGCCAGCGAGGCCAGCAAGATCAACCAGGCGGGATCGGTCGGGGGTCTGCCCGCCGCTTTCAGCGCCTCCCACCGGGCGGTCTCCGGTCCCGCGTCCCGCAGGCGCCCAAGCAGCTTGTCGATGGTGGCGTTCTCCACCGCAGTTCCGCCCGGATGGCGCCACCATGCCTCCGCGTCGGCATACCGCAGGAACCAACCCGTCTCCCTCGGAAACCGTTCGCCGACGAGAGACATGGCCGCCGTCGCGGAGTTGCCCGAGTGATAGTAGAACCCGCAGCTCCCGGTGCGATTGAACACCTTGAACAGCGCGGTGTTGGTGCCCTCCCGCAGGCGCACCTCGACCACGTCCTGATCCGGGGCCGCGCCCCGGGGCACGTCCCGGGAAAGGACCTTCTCCCCGTTGAACCAGAACTCGAGCCCGTCGTCGCTGCCCAATCCCAAACGCAGCGTGCCGGGGGAACGCGCAATGAGTTGTCGAAAGAAGTAAGTCGCCGTGCTGCTCCCGGCCGACAGGGCGTTGACGGTCCCATCCCGCAAGGCCTGCCGTCGCCAGAGCTTCGAATTCGCCTCCACGGACACCGGGTCCACTTCCTGCTCGGGAAAGCGACTCTCGGAGAAATTCGCAACCTTCAGCGGGCCCGTGGAATACCAGGGCGTCTCGGTGAGCGAAACGGTCTGCTGGAGCGCCGCCCGGCGCGCCAGCATCAGTTCCGCCCAGGCACGGTCATCCTCTCCGGCGGACGCCTCCCCAGCGGCGCCCATCACGATCCACAACGGCGCGACCCACCACCACCCACCGATACACCGTCTCCCGACGGCTGGCTCCGGTTTCATAGCACCAGTCTCAGCGACGGGTCCGAGGACGCTCGTTTCACGGAGGCGACACCCCCGAATCCGCATCCGGCCCATCGGGCGAACAACTAGGAGCCCCCCTTGGGCCTGTCAACGATCCGTGGGCCAACCGCCGGGTCAGGCATCGGCCTTATGGGCTTCAGCAGCAACGGAGCCACCGCCTCGACCCGGCGAGGACACGCGACGCCTTTGGCGCGGCGTCCCCGCCACCCTCCCGAACGACCCTCGCCGCTCAACCCCGCGCTGGACAGGCAGGGCATGGCAGGTCAGGCATGGGGCGGGCGACTGCATTGCATGGCGTTGATTCCTCCCCACGTGCGCGAACAGATCCGGTCGGCGAGCGACATCGTCGAGGTGATCGGAAGCTACCTGCCGTTGAAGCGGGCGGGGGGCAACTTCGTGGCGCTGTGCCCGTTCCACCGCGAGAAGTCGCCCAGCTTCAACGTCAGCCCGTCCCGCCAGATGTACCACTGCTTCGGGTGCCAGAAGGGCGGCGACGTGTTCCGGTTCGTCCAGGATTACGAGAACGTCGGCTTCTTCGAGGCCGCCAAACGCCTCGCCGACCGCGCGGGCATCCGACTCGAGCTGGACGAATCGCCGGGCCAGCGGGAGGACCGCGCACAGCGGGATCTGCTGCGCGAGATCCACGAACAAATCACCCGCCGCTGGCAGCAGGTGCTCGAAAACGATGCCGCCGGTCAACTCGCCCGCGCCTACCTGCAGAAGCGCGAGGTGCCGCCCGACGCCGTGAAGTTGTTCCGCCTCGGAGCCGCACCCGATGCCTGGGACGACACCGTGAACTGGGCGCGCTCCAAGGGTTGGGACCTCCGCCTCGTGGAACAGGCCGGACTGATCATTCCCCGGGACGCCCACGATCCGGGCCGCGGTTACTACGACCGGTTCCGGGGACGCCTGATGTTCCCCATCTGCGACGAACAGGGGCGCGTGATCGGTTTCAGCGGACGCGTCCTCGCCGGGGACGAGAAAACCGCCAAGTACGTCAATTCCCCCGAAACCCCGATCTTCACCAAAAGCCGCGTGCTGTTCGGCCTCGACAAGACCAAACGGGCGATTCTTGACGCGGGTTCGGTGCTGATCTGCGAGGGTCAACTCGACCTGATCGCCTGCTTCATGGCCGGCGTGAAGAATATCGTGGCCCCCCAGGGCACCGCCCTCACCGGGGAACATCTCCGAATCCTCCGCCGCTACGCGCAGGAGGCCGTGCTCTGCTTCGATTCGGACAACGCCGGACAGAAAGCCGCGGCCCGGGTGCTGGACGACCTGCTGGCCAGCGGCCTGGCCATCCGCGTGATCACCGTACCCGCGCCGCATGATCCCGACAGTTTTATCAAGGCCCACGGCCCGGAGGCGTTTCGCATGCTCGCCCAGGGAGCCCGGGACTTCTTCGAATTCTATCTCGAGTTCCTGTGCCGCCAGAACAACCTCGGCTCCGACCGCGGACGCATGGCCGTGCTCGAAGGCATGGCGGCGGCCCTGCTGAAAACGGGAAACGAGATTCTCCTCGATCGCTACGCCCAACGGACCAGCATGTCGCTCGCGGCGGGCGGCGGCGTCGCCTTGTCCCCCGACGCCGTGCGTGCCGAATTCCGGAAGCGCGCCACTGCCCTCGCGAACGCCCCCCGTCCGCGGTTCGCCCCGCCGGAAGGCACCGACGCACCCCGTCCGACGCCCGGACGTCCCAGCCGCCCGGACCACCCCGACGACGGGCAGGCCGCCGAGGGCGAGGAGGGCGCGAGTTTCGATTCAGCCCTGCCCACGCGCGGCGGCGGCAGCCCGGAATCCGAGGCCCCGGCTCCCTTGGAGCCGCCCACCCCGAACGAAATATGGCTCCTGAAACTCCTGTTTCTCGAGGATGACTTCGCGGGGTGGCTTGCGTTGCACCTCGATCTGGACTGGATCCGGCATCCGGGGGTTCGCGAGATTGTCCAACGGCGACTCGCGGCGCAGCAGGACGGGACCTGGACAAGTCCGGCGGGGATGTTGGGGGACTTGGAGGATCCAGCGCTCAGGAGCCTCGCCTCGGCGGCCATGACCGACGGACGCCCCATTCCGAATCCCGTGCAGCAACTGGCGGATCTCACCCTCCGCCTGCGCAATGCCTGGATCGACCAGGAATTGGCGCGGTTGACCTTGCAGGTTTCCCTCCCGGGCCTTGCCGCCGAGGCGCAGACCACCCTGCTCAGGCAGTTGCAGGCATTGCGCCTCACCAAACGGTCGCCGCTGGTCGCGCGCGTAGGATAGCCAACCGCGGATGCCGGACCGGGGTTTCCGCGTCGGGAAGCCCGGAAAGCACGGGTCCAGCCTCCGGTCTCAGACACTGCCCAAGTCCCTAGCAGCCCGTCGGACTTGAAACCGACGAAAAATCGCCGCCGCTCCAATAGGA
>CAZSOV010000155.1:0-17462 GCA_964608505.1 uncultured Verrucomicrobiota bacterium | reverse complement strand
CAAAGCGGCAGAGGACTGCCGCACTCCACGACCCTGTCGGGCGTGCCGGACGACGACCGCCTTCGCACGTCCGAAGACGCGCAGCGCCGCGGCCCGTCCGTACTTGCCGTCGTCCGACGGCGGGGCGAACGCCGTCCGCCGGACCCGTTTCACCTCCGATGTGGGGCCAGCGACTGCCAAGTCGCCGGTTTCCATTCTCCTTTGGTCCCCGTAGTCCGCCCCGCCCCGCGCATCGCTGCGTCCTGCCTGTTTCCCTCCACCTCCTCGCGCTGGCGGCGCTGGCCGGGAGCGATCCCGTGCCAAAGCGGCAGAGGACTGCCGCACTCCACGACCCTGTCGGGCGTGCCGGGCGACGACCGCCCTCGCACGTCCGAAACCGCGCGGCGCCGCGGCCCGTCCGTGGCTGCCGTCGTCCGCCCCGCGCATCGCTGCGTCCTGCCTGTTTCCCTCCACCACTCCGCGCCGGCGGCGCTGGCCGGGAGCGATCCCGTGCCAAAGCGGCAGAGGACTGCCGCACTCCACGACCCTGTCGGGCGTGCCGGACGACGACCGCCTTCGCACGTCCGAAGACGCGCAGCGCCGCGGCCCGTCCGTACTTGCCGTCGTCCGACGGCGGGGCGAACGCCGTCCGCCGGACCCGTTTCACCTCCGATGTGGGGCCAGCGACTGCCAAGTCGCCGGTTTCCATTCTCCTTTGGTCCCCGTAGTCCGCCCCGCCCCGCGCATCGCTGCGTCCTGCCTGTTTCCCTCCACCTCCTCGCGCCTGGGGCGCTGGCCGGGAACGATCCCTCGCCAAAGCGGCAGAGGACTGCCGCACTCCACGACCCTGTCGGGCGTGCCAGACGACGACCGCCTTCGCACGTCCGATGGTGCGAGGCGCCGCGGCCCGTCCCTAGCCGCCGTCGTCCGCCTCGCGACGACCCGGTCGCGTGGGCGCCGAACGGCGGCCCTTCGAGTTCGGCAGGTCGATCCAGGTGTCGCCCGCGTCGGGGTGGTCCTCGACCAGCCAGTGGAGGCCGCCAAAGCAGCAGACGCGGCGTTTGCCGGAGGCCAGCATGGAGCACGCCTTCCCGATCCGGCCCTGGCGGGTTTCCGGTTGTTTGGCGGAGGTGATCCAGAGGATCCAGTCGCGGCGCGCGAGGGGCGTGATCTCCGTCCATAGTGTCGCCGCGGACGGGACGCTGGCCAGGCCCTCGCGGAGCTCCATGGGCACCCGGCACTCGGGCTCATCCCCGACCCGGGTGATCTCCACCGCGATCAGGTCGCCCTCGGAGGCGCCGGCGGCGGCCTGCAGGGCGTCGTTCAGCCGGAGCGAGTGACTTCCGCTGCCATCGGGTTCGAGCGGGGCCCGGAAGGGAAACCCGTGGATCGTTCCCTCGACGAGGTTCGTTCCCGGCAAGGGGAGCGCCGCGCTGGCGGTCCGGGGCAGGACCAGACCGCACCAGGAACCGGTCTCCCCGGACCGTTGGAATCGAATCAGCCGGGCGTCGAATCGGATCGTGGACTCCGCCCGACCGGGTGGGCGTCCGGCGGCTGGACACGGTATCGGCACGCGGGATGAAGAACCGGGACGGGCCGCGCCGGCAAGTCCCCGCGTGCGTCCGGCGGGTGGTCGCGGGGTCGAGCTCCGCGGTGGGTCCGGGAAGCATCCGCCGGACTGCGCGCCGGTCCAAGTGTCGCCATGCGCAGGGAGCCAGCCGCCAGTCTCGAGTGGCATTTCGCGGCGGCACGCTTGCGCGTGCCTGCCCCCCCGGAGGCATCCTCCGCCGGACGCGATCCCGTCCGCCCGAATGCCGCCTGCTCCCTACTCTACTCGCCCATGAAACTCGCCGCCCTTGACCAGTTCATCGTGGTCCTCTACCTGGCCGTCGTCATGGGCATCGGCTTCGCCATGAAACGGCGGGCCGCCAAGGGCATGACCGCCTATTTCCTCGGCGGACGCGAACTGCCGTGGTGGGCCCTGGCCATGTCGGGATCGTCCTCGTACTTCGACATCACCGGCACGATGTGGATCGTGTCGATCTTCATTCTGCTCGGGATGAAGGGCATGTGGGTCCACTGGCTCTGGGGCTTTCCGATCACCGCGTTCTACCTCGCGTACATGGGGAAATGGATCCGGCGCAGCGGCGTGCTCACCGGGGCCGAATGGATGCACACCCGCTTCGGCGCCGGGCGCCCGGGCGACCTTTCCCGTCTGGCGTACACGCTCTTCGCGGTGCTGACCATCGCCGCCCTGCTCGGTTATGGCGCCATCGGCATGGGCAAGTTCGGGGCGGTCTTCCTGCCCTTTTCCCCGTTCGCCTGCGCGGTCCTCATCCTCGGCGTCACCGGGCTCTACGTGGTGGCCGGCGGATTCCACGGCATCGTTCGCGTCGAGATTCTCCAGACCCTCGTCCTCAGCGCCGGCGCGATCACCTTCGCGGTCATCGGCTGGCAGCACTTCGATCCCGCCCGCTTCGCCGCCCGCACCCCGGCCACCTGGTTCGACCTAGTTCCCTCGTTCCGCCCCCCCGAATTGCAGGGCGTCGTGTCCGGCGGCACCGATTTCTCGCTGTTCGGCGCGCTGGTGGCGGTCTGGCTGGCCAAGGGACTTCTGCTCTGCCTGAGCGGTCCCGAGCAACTCTACGATTTCCAGCGCTTCCTCGCGGCCCGCGACGCCCGGGATGCCTCCAAACTCGGCGCGCTCTGGGGCGTCATCCATACCGTTCGCTGGCCGTTCGCGATGGCCATCGCGGTCCTGGCCATCATGGGGCTCGGGGATCCCGTCCTCGACGCGGCGCTGCAAAAGGACCCGGAATCCGCCCTGCCCCTCATCATCGGTGCCCGGCTGCCCACCGGGTTGGTGGGTTTCATGCTTGCCGCGCTGCTCTCGGGGTTCCTCGCCACCTTCAGTTCCACCGTCAACGGCGGCGCGGCCTACCTCGTCAAGGACCTCTACCAGCGCTATCTCAACCCCGGCGCCGACACGCGCACGCTGCTTCGCGCGAGCTACGTCGCCTCCGCCGGCCTGATCGTCGCCGGTCTCGTCATCGCCCGCTTCGGCACCTCGATCAACACGGCCTTCATGTGGATCTTCGGCACGCTCGCCGCGGGCATCCTCCCGCCCAACGTCCTGCGCTGGTACTGGTGGCGGCTCAACGGGTGGGGCTATGCCTCCGGCGTCCTCGGCGGCATGCTGCTCTCCCTGCTCCAGGTCATCGGGGACCAGTTCCTCTGGGGCTCGCCCCTCCCCCTGTACGTCGGATTCCCCATCATCGCCGCGGCTTCCACCGTCACCTGCATCGTCGTTTCCCTCCTGACCGCGCCCACCGACGCGAAAGTCCTCGCCCGCTTCTACCGGACCGTGCAACCCGCGGGCGCCTGGGGCCCCGTGCGCGCCTACCTGGCTGCCCGCGAACCGGGGTTCCGCAAGGATGCCTCGTTCGCCCGCGAAGGCGCCAACACCCTGCTCGCCGTCCTCGCCATCTGCGGCCTCTACGTCGGCACCCTCCAGCTCGTCACCCACCGGTATGCCGCCACGACCGCGTGCTTCGGGCTCTCCGGCGTCCTCGCCGTCGTCCTCTTCTTCACCTGGTACCGTCACCTGCCGCCGCCCGGGCCCGGCCCGCAGGGCGATGGCCTCCCGGAGGAGCCCGCATGAACGCGTCATTCCGCCCCCCCACCCTCACCCCCACCCTCACCCCCACTCGCACCCGCGCCCGCGCCCTCGCTTGCGTCTGCGCCGGCGTCTTCCTCCTCGCCGCGGTTCACTGCCCGTCCGCCGAGCCCCCGCCGGCTCCGGTGACGCTGGAAACGGCCGCCTTCCGACTCCGGCTCGCCCCCGAATCCGGACAGGTCGAGGTCCTCGATCTCCGGGCCGGGGTGACGTGGGGTGCCCATGGCCGGACGTCCCGCTTCGGCGAGGCCACCCTCGTCGTGGACGGGAAGCCCCGTCGGTTCGCGCTGGGGAAGTGCCATGCCCGGGTCGAGGGACGCCTCCTCCGGGCCGCGTTCCAACCCGATCCCGAGCGTCCGAACCTTTCCCTGATCGTGGAACTCGAGGCGGTCGAGGACGGCACCGCCCTGGAGTGCCGGTACACCGCGGCCCCCGGGTTGCGTGTCGACGGACTGCGACTGCTGGAGGGCGTGCTGCAAGCGGACCGGGCCGGCCAGGGATACGCGGTGGTGCCGGTGCGCGAGGGACTGCTCATCCCTGCCGGCTCCGTCCCGAATTTCAGCCATCGCTTCGACACCTACGCGTACGAAGGCTGTCATCTGGCCATGTTCGGCATGGTGCAGGGCGGCGCGGCCCTGCTGGCCACGTGGTCGGACCCGAATGTGGCGGTCGACCTGCGCGGATCGGCCACGAACGGCGCCGGCCCGTTCCTTGCGGGCTCGCTGCAACTGCGGCAGTCGGCCACGGCGTTCCGTCTGCATGTCCTGGGACCGGGGGACTACCACGTCCTGGCCGGGGCGTACCGGACGGTGGCCGAAAAGCGTGGCTGGCGGGTTCCCTGGGACCGGAAACTCGAGGGGCATCCGGGGCGCGCCCGGCTGTTCGGCGCGTCCAACTTCAAGCTCTGGAGCCTCCTCGACCGGCGCATGAACGACGAGAGCACCCGCGAGGAATCCGTCCGGGTGAACTGGACCTTCGCCGAGGCCTCGGACGTCGCCGCGCATCTGAAGAACGATCTCGGTCTCGACCGCGTTCTCTTTCTGATGGGGGGCTGGATTCACCGCGGTTACGACAACCAGCACCCCGACATCCTGCCCGCCGCGCCGGAGTGCGGCGGCGACGCGGGCCTCGCGGAGAGCGCCCGGCGCATTCGCGGGCTCGGGTATGTGGTGGGGCTCCACGACAACTATCAGGACATCTACCGCGACTCGCCTTCGTGGAACGAGGACCTCGTCATGAAGACGGCCGACGGCCGGCTGGCGAAGGGCGGACAATGGGCCGGAGGCCGCGCCTATCTGACGTGTTCCCGCACCGCGCTCGACCTGGCCCGCCGGCCCCGAAACCTCCCCGCGGTCCGGCATCTCACCGGGGCCGACGCCTACTTCATCGACACCACCTACGCCGCCGGACTCCAGGAGTGCTTCGACCCGAGGCACCCTCTCACCCGCGCGGATGATCTGAAGTGGAAACAGGCGCTGTCCGACTACGCCCGGGATCTGTTCGGCATCTTCGGCAGCGAGTGCGGGCGCGAATGGGCCCTGCCCCACGCCGATTTCTTCGAGGGGCTCACCGGCGTCAGCGGACGCCTCTATCACGATGCCGATCTCCAGAGGAAGACCGGTGGTGTCGGCATTCCGTTCTTCGAACTCGTCTACCGCGACACCATCGCGCTGTACGGCAAGTACGGATACGACCCCGAACGCGCCGCGGAATACGTCCTCCATCATGTCCTCCTGGGCCGTCCGCTCCACTACCATGCCGTCCCCCCGCACCGTTACTGGCTCGATCCCGCCGGGGAAACCGAAACCCTCGCCGTCCGTCCCTCCGTCGGCACGATCGAGTTCACCGCGCCGCGCCAGGTCCGCGTCGCCTACCGTTGGCAGGTCGACAGGACTCCGGCGGCGGACTGGCGGGTGTTCGTCCATTTCACCGACGCCGCGGATCGCATCCGCTTCCAGAACGACCATGAACCGCCCGTCGCGACCTCGCGCTGGCAACCCGGACGGGTCGACGTCGGCCCCCTCACGGTCCAGGTGCCCCCGGGGCTGTCCGGGACGTTCTCCATTCGGGTGGGGCTGTTCCGTCCGGACGGGGGACGCCGGGCCCTGTTCGACGGCGCGGATCCCGAGGAACGCAGCCGCGTGGTCGGACGACTCGTGGTCACCGACGACACGATCGGATTCGAGCCCGAGTCCCGGTCCCAGGAAACGCCGCCGGCACCGCACCTGGACCCGGGCGTGTTCGCGCGAGCGGAGCAGGGTTGGGCGGCGGACGGTCATCCCTTCGACCGATTCCTGAAGAACACCCACGAAATCCTCTCGCCCCTCCATGAAACCACCGCGCGCTCCCTCATGACCCGGCACGAGTTCCTGTCGCCGGATCGCAAGGTCCAACGCTCGGTGTTCGGCTCCGGACCGGACTCCACCGCCGTCGTCGTCAATGCGGGCGGGCAGGATTACCGGTTTCGGGACCGCACGGGAGCCGAGGTGGTCCTGCCCCCGTACGGGTTCCTGGTCGAGGGCCCCTCGTTCGTCGCGTTCCACGCGCGGGCATGGAACGGCCTGTCCTACGACCGGCCCGTGCTGTTCACCCTCCGTTCCCTCGACGGTCGAGCGTGGCCGGAGTCCGGGCGACTGCGGGTGTTCCATGGCTTCGGGGATGCCCGGCTCGCGCTGCGGGGCAGGATCGTGTCGGTGCCGCGGGAGACGGTGCTGGAACCCTAGACCGAGTGTTGACTCCGGGCCGGGAGCCGCCACTTTCCTTCCCACCATGAACGCCCGTTTCCTCCTTGGCACCGTCGCCACCGTGCTGGTCGGCTGCCTCGCCCTCGCCGCTGACATGAAGAAACTCTCCGAAATTCCGCTGCAGGACCTCAAAGGCCAGGCCACCAGCCTCAAGGATCAGAAGGCGCGGGTCATGCTGGTCGTGAACGTCGCGTCCAAGTGCGGGCTCACGCCGCAGTACAACGCGCTCGAGAAGATCCACCGCAAGTACCGGCCCCAGGGGTTCAGCGTGATCGGGTTTCCCTGCAATGATTTCGGCGCCCAGGAACCGGGCACGCCGGAGGAGATCCAGGAGTTCTGCAAGTCCACCTACGACGTCAGCTTCCCGCTGATGGGCAAGGTCCACGTCAAGGGCGCCGGACAGCACCCCCTCTATGCCGCCCTCACCGGCGCGGGAGCCGCGTTCCCCGGCGACATCGCCTGGAACTTCGGCAAGTTCCTGGTCACGGCCGACGGCAAGGTCCTGAAGCGCTTCGAACCCCGCACCGCCCCCGATGCCCCCGAGGTCGTCAAGGCCATCGAGGAAGCCCTCGCCGCCCCGGCAAAGTAGGCGCCCATGAAGAACGACGTGGTGCCGGTCCAGGTGCGCGGCATCGTCCCCGCGCACGGTGGGGTGGCGATCTTCATCGGCAACGCCGAGAAGATTTTCGTGATTCAGGTCGACAACAACATGGGGCGCGTGATTTCCAACTTCCTCAACAAGAGCGCCAACGAACGCCCCCAGACCCACGATCTCATCGGCAGCATCTTCAAGGGCTTTGGTGTCTCCGTCGAACGCGTCGTCATCACCGACCTCCGCCAGTCCACCTATTTCGCGCGACTCATCCTCCGCGAGATGAACGAACTCGGCACCAAGATCGTGGAGATCGACGCGCGCCCCAGCGACTGCATCGCCCTCGCCATCTCCCATCAGCGGCCCATCTTCGTCGCCGCTCCGCTCTTCGCCCAGGTCGAGGACATGAGCGAGTTCCTCAACGACATCTCCGAGTCCGGCGCCGCCGACAAGCCGGGCGACGAGGATTCCTGATCGCATGCCCCCGCCGCCCGTCGAGGATGCACCCCTCATCCTCGTGCACGGGGACGATGACTTTGCCGTCCGCCGCCGTGCCAAACAGCTGTTCCAGACCTGGCTCGCCCGATTCCCCGGCGGCGACGAGGAAATCCTCGACGCCACCGCGGCGAATTCCGACGAGGCCCTGAAGGCCGTCGCCCGACTCCGCGAGGCGCTTCAGACCCTCCCCTTCTTCGGGGGCACCAAGACCATCTGGTTCCGCGACTGCAATTTCGTCGGCGAGGACCGGGTCTCCGAGGCCCAGGCCGTGCTCGACACCATGGCCGAGGTTGCCCGGGAACTCGCCGCCTTCCAATGGTCCGGCGTGCGCCTCCTCGTCAGCGCCGGGCGGATCGACCGCCGCCGCACCTTCGCCAAGACCCTCGAGAAGATCGCCGCCGTCGAACATTATCCCGGGTTGAGCAGCGAGGATCGCGACTGGCAGGAGAAGGCCGAGAACCTCGTGGTGGGCGAATTCAAGACCCTCGGCAAACGGGCCGACCCGGAGGCCACCTCCGCCTTCGTCGAACAGGTCGGCGCCAACGCCAGGCAGATCGCCTCGGAGGCCCACAAGCTCGCCGCCTACGTCGGCGACCGCGACCGCATCACGCTGGCCGACGTGGAGGCCATCGTCACCCGCGGTCGTCACGCCCGGGCCTTCGCACTCGGCGATGCCGTCGGCGAACGCCAGCTCGGCAAGGCGCTCCGCCATCTCGACGAGGAACTCTGGGCCCTCCGTTCCGACAAGCAGAAGAGCGAGATCGGTCTCCTCTACGGCCTCATCGGCAAGGTTCGCGCCATGCTCCTGGCCAAGGAACTCGTCGCCGAGGGCCTGCTCCGCCCCGGCCACGATTATGGCGCCTTCGCCGCCCAGGTGAAGTCGCTGCCCGCCGACCGGCTCCCCACCGACAAGCGCTACAATCCGCGCGAGATCAACGCCTACGTGCTCTTCCGTGCCGCCCAGCACTCCCGCAACTATTCCCGCGAGGAACTCGTCCAGGCCATGGAGGAGCTCCTCCAGTCCAATCGCCGCCTCGTCGGCAGCAGCCTCGCCGGCGGTCTCGTGCTCCAGATGGCCCTGACCCGCATCGTCGCCCGCCCCCCGGCCACCCCGGCCACCCCGTCCGACCGCCGCTCCCCTGCTCGCTGATGTCGACGGACGCCTCCATCCGGACGGATCGCCGGATTCCCGAAGTCGACGGACTGCGGGCCGTCGCCATCCTGACGGTCCTCGTCTGGCACTTCGTCCATTTGCGGTCCGAGGCGACGCCCGGAACCGTGTGGGCGAAGGTCAACATGCTGCTCCGCCTCTCCTGGTCGGGCGTCGACCTGTTCTTCGTCCTCTCCGGCTTTCTCGTGGGGGGCATCCTCCTCGCCCAACGGGAGAGTCCCGATTACTTCCGCTCCTTCTACGGGCGCCGGATTCTCCGCATTTTCCCGTTGTACTATGCCTTCGTCGGCGCCTGCCTGGTGCTCCAGACCGCGCCGCTCCAGGCCGCGCTGGGCGCGCAGGCGTGGATCTTCCAGCCCTCCCTCCCCGCCTGGTCCCTGCTGACGATCACGCAGAACCTCGCCATGTTGCTGCAGCAGAGCTTCGCCAACCAGGCTCTCAACATCACCTGGTCGCTCGCCGTCGAGGAGCAGTTCTACATCCTCCTGCCTCTGCTCGTCCGCTGGGTTCCGCTGCCCAGGCTGCCCCTCGTCCTGATCGGGCTCATGCTCGGCGGCGCGGCGATCCGCGGCCTCCTGATCGCCGTTGACCCTGCCAGCGCCGCGTTCCGCGCGTACATCCTGCTCCCCTGCCGATGGGATCCCCTGTTCCTGGGCGTGATCTTCGCCTGGGCGCTCCGCGACCCGGTCTGGGCTCCCCGGCTCGCCCGGCTGGCCGCCGGCCTGAAACCCGTCCTCCTGGGCCTGCTCGCCACCGCCGCCTGGCTCGCCATCACCGCCCGCGGCGTGATCATGTCCCCGACCATGACGGTCTGGGGTTACCCGTTCCTCGGCCTGCTCTACCTGTCGCTCCTCGTCCTCGTGATTCACGGGAAGCTGCCGCGCGTCGCCGCCGTGCTCCGGCATCCGATCCTCGTCCGGATCGGAACCGTTTCCTATGGCATCTACCTGTTCCACGAGGCGATCGCGGGCCTGTTCCACGGGTGGTTCCTTGGCTCCCGTCCGCGCTTCGTTACCCCGGCGGAGATCGCCGTCACCCTCGCCGCCGCCCTCGCCGCGATCGCCCTCGCCGAGGCGAGCTGGCGCCTCTTCGAGCAACCCTGCGTCCAATGGGGACACCGCCATTTCCGCTATCGTCGCGGACCCGGCCATCCGGCGGTTCCCGCGGCTTGAACCCCTGCTCCTCGTCACCTACATTCACCCCGTCGGCGCGGTCATGACGACTCCCTCTTCGCCCACCTCCTTCCCGACGTTTGCCCAGGGCGACCTGGTCCTGATCCGCATCGTCGGCCCCGGCGTTTGTCGCGAAAGCGGACGCTTCGAGAGCATTCTCCGCGACGTCGAGCGTCGCGCCGGGCGGTTCCTCGTCCTCGACCTCTCGGAATGCCCGCGCGTGGACAGCACCTTCGCGGGGGCCTTCCTGCGTCTCGCGGAACGCGTGGCCGACACCCCGCTGCGCGTGGCCCTCGCCGGCGCCCAGCCGAACGTGCGGGAGCTGCTCGACACCCTCTGCGTCGACCATGTCCTCACCACCGTCCCCCTGCCCGCGCTGGAAAACATGACCCCGATTACGGTCGACGATCAGGATCTCGACCGCCACGAGGTACTGGCCCTCAGCCTGGAGGGGCATGAACGCCTCGCGGCCCTCTGCCCCGACAACGCCCGCAAGTTCGCCACCCTGCTCGCCGTCCTCCGCGAACAAATCCGGGGCGATGCCCCGCCGTCCTAGACCGGACCGCGCCCCCCGCCCGCCGCCCCTCGCTCCGCGAAGACGAATTCCCGGACCGGCTGCCCCCCGATCAGGTGCTCGTCGATGATCCGGTCGAGAACTTCCGGGCGACACGAGTGATACCAGATTCCCTCCGGATACACGACCGCGACCGGCCCCGCGACGCACACCCGCAGGCAGCCCGCCTTGGATCGGTGCACGGCCACCCCCGAGCCGTCGCCCGACGGCACCGTCAACCCCTTCTCCTTCAGCCGGCGCTTCAGGTGCTCCCAGGCCTCCTGCCCCGCCGCGCGCGGACAACATTTCGGATCGGCGGGATCCACGCAGAGGAACAGGTGGCGGGCCGGATGGCCCAATCCGAGTTGTCGCGCCACCGTGGCCAGCGCCGCCGGGTCCCCCGCGGTTTCCGTGCCGCCGCCTGCCGTCAACGTCTCGCGTGGCTCGCTCATGGCTCGCGCGTATCCAAGGCCGCCGTTTCCCCGCCGACAAGGTCCGTATTGTGCCCCGCGCCCGGGATGGGCATGGTCGCCGGTCCAGGCCTCCGCCCGGCATTCGCCCGCGTTCCGCCCGCCGCGACGCACCGCGAACGCCCCCGGATTCGGCCCGCTCGAACCCGAACACTTGCACGCCAGAGCCATGCCGAGTCCGCGGAACTCCCGCGCCGAAAACCTGCCCGAGGACTCCTCGGGCGTCGTGCTGGACACGACGCCCCTGCACTGCCGGCTGACCGACGCCTTCCTGCGGAACGGCTTCGCCAATCTGCTGGTGGTGCTCGCCCTGATCATCGGCTTCTTCCATGGCTGGCTCAAACTGCGGTTCCGCAGTCCGATCACGACCTTCGCCTTCGACATCCCCCTGGTGCTGGCGACGATCCTCGTGCTCGCCCGCTCCCGCTCGCTGCAGAACTTCTTCCCCCACTGCCGCACGACCCGACCGATCATCATCTTCTACGGAGTCGCCGTGGCCTGGCTCTTCCTCGGGCAGATCCTCCCCTGGGGCGCCCCCTTCATCGCCGGCCTCGCCGCTCTGCGCGGCTGGTGTTTCGCCTCCCTCATGCTCGGTCTGGGCTACCAGCTCATTGATTCCCGCCGACAACTCCACTCGTACCTCTTCATCACCATCGTCCTGGCCGCCCTCACCGGGCTCTACAGCACCCAGCAGACCGAGGCGGAGGTCCTCGCCCTTCGCGCCCTGGATCCCTATTTCGAACGCATGACCCGGGGACAAGCCTTCGTGGACGACGAAGGACGATGGGTGCTCCGCCGGTTCTCGACCTTCATCTCCTCGGGCGCCTTCGGGGGCACGATGGCCGTCTGCCTCACCTTCGCCGGCGCCCTGCTCTCCGATCCCCGCGTCCGGCGCCTCGAGAAGACCATCCTCATTCTGCTCAGCCTCTTCGCGGGCTGGGGCCTGTTCCTGAGCGGCGCCCGCTCGGCCCTCTTCGCACTCGCCATCGGGATCGGCATCATCGTCTGGTTCCGTCGCCTGCCACCCGCTCTGCTCGTCCTCCTCGGCATCTGCGGCGTCGCCCTTTACCTCGGCGCCAAGACCACCAGCGGCGGCATCCTGGATCGCTACAGCTCACTGACCGGCCTCAACGTCTTCGGCCGCCTCGTGATCGTCGTCGTGCCCGGCTTCGCCCACCTGGTCGAAAGCGGCTTCGTCGGCGGCGGCCTGGGCAAGGCCATGGTGGGCCTGCCCCAGTTCCTGGTCCAACGCATCGGGTATTACGAGGTCTGGGGCGTCGACGGCGACCTCGGCAAGGCCATGGCCGAACTGGGCGTCGTCGGACTGTTCGTCCTCTGCTGGGTCCTGACCAACGCGCTCCGCGACAGCTTCGACATCATGCGGCGCCACCGCCACTCCTACGCCGGCACCATGGGCCTCGCCGCCCTCGTCATCTTCGTCAATGCCGTCATCGGCTTCCCGACGGGCTCCCCCTTCATCAGCATTCCCCTCGGCGTCCTCACCTGGTTCTTCCTCGGCGGCGCCCTCAAACTCGACCGCCTCGCCACCACCGGCGAGGATCCCTACGACCGGCACGACTCCCGTCCGTCCTCGCCCACGTCCAAACCACGCCCCGCGCCCGCGCCGGGGCCCTCGGCCCCCCCGCCGGGGAGCCCGAAGAACTTCATGTACGCATCCCGAAAGGGCCAGACCCCGGGCATGCACCCCACGCCTCGGCCCGGCAAGCCGTCCGGCGGCCCGCCGGCCCCGTCCCTCCCCACCCCCGCTGCGCTTCCCGCTCCCCCAATCAGCGGACCGCCTCCCCCGCCTCCAGCTCCGCTGCCCCCTCGGGTCGTCCCTCCCACACCCCGGCCCCGCCGGGAGTCGAAGCTGGAAAAGCCGCCCCGTAGCCGTCGACGGCCCTTCCTCTATTAGCCCCCCCCACCGCCCACCGCGCGCGGCCCGCAGGGCCGTTGACCTTGACCAAGTCCTGCTCGGAACTGGGATGTGGGGCCGGCGAATGCCGAGTCGCCGGTTTCGCCGCTCGATTCGCCGGCTTCGATCGCCCCGCGACCCGCCACGCAGGCTCGCCACGTTGGCATTGCGATCGGGCTGCGCCCCCCCCAATGTGCCGCCCGTGATTCCCATGAATTCTCCCACCACGCCCCTTCCATCCCCCCACCGTGCCCTCGCCGTTCTGTCCCTGGTCCTGGCCTCCGCGCTGACCGCTTCCGCCGCCGCCAGGAACGTGCTGGTCGTGACGGTCACCAAGGGCTTCCGGCACAGTTCCATTCCGACCGCGGAGCGGATCATCAAGGAACTCGGCGAGAAAACCGGCGAATTCGCGGTCGACTACGCCCGCACCGATGCGGAGCTGAGCGCGAAGACGACCGCGGCAGCCTTGGCGGCCTACGACGGCGTGATCTTTGCGAACACGACCGGCGACCTGCCGCTGGCCGACGTGGATGGTTTTCTGTCCTGGGTCAAGTCGGGCAAGGGCTTCGTCGGCATGCATTCGGCGACCGACACGTTCCGCGGACGCAACCCGCTGCATCCCTACAACGTGATGATCAACGGCGAATTCAAGACCCACCACGCCCAGGCGGCCGTGGAGGCTTGGAACGGGGATCCGACCTTTCCGTCGAACCGGCACCTGGACGCTTCCCTCAAGGTGTTCGACGAAATTTATCTGCTCAACGGATATCAACGCAAAGCCGTCAAGGCGCTCCTGGACCTCGATCAACACCCGAACACCAAGATGCCCGGGCATTATCCCATCAGCTGGGCGCGGCTCTACGGCGGCGGGCGGGTCTGGTACACCTCCCTGGGTCATCGCGAGGATGTGTGGGATGCCGATCCCAACCTCAAGGACCGCCGCAACCCGGTCTCCGTCAGCCAAGACTACCAGAAACACATCCTCGGCGGCATCCGCTGGGCGCTCGGCATCGAGAAAGCCGATGCCACCCCCCAGAATCTTCGCGTCCAACTGAGCGACGCCGAGGTCCGCGACGGCTTCCGCCCACTCTTCAACGGCGAGGATTTGACGGGCTGGAAGCTTCGCAATCCCTCGGGTCGCGCCACCTGGGGCGCGCAAAACGGCATGCTCGTGAACGAAATCCCCGACAAGGAACACGGCACCGATCTCGTGTCCGAGGAGAAGTTCCGCGACTTCACCGCCCGTTACGAATACCTCGTGCCGAAGGGCGCCAACAGCGGGTTCTACCTCCGCGGCCGGTACGAGGTGCAGATTCTGGAGGACGCGGGCACGGGCGCCACCGACACGGGCAACAACGGCGGGATCTATAGCGTGCGCGGTCCTTCCCGGAACGTCTCGAAACCCGCGGGCCAATGGCAGCAGGCCGAGGTCACCATCCGCGGCAACCGCATCACGGTCACCCTGAACGGCGTCCGGATCCACGAGGACGTCGAGGTCACCCGCGGCACCGGCGGCCAGCTCGACGATCACCACGATCAACCCGGTCCGATCCTGCTCCAGGGGGACCACGGTGCCGTGGCGTTCCGCAACCTGCGCATCAAGCCGCTCTGAATCGAATCACGGACGGCACGGCCGCGACCCCGGCTAACCGGCTCGCGGCCACCAACCCGTGTCTTCCAGCCAGCGCCGCCGCAGCCGAACCAGCGGGCGGCCCACCACCTCGAGGGCCCCGATCTCACCGGCCGCGACGGTTCGCAGTTCCGCCCGAGGATGCAGTTCGCGCCACTGACGCATGATTTCCTCCAATCCTTCCGCGTGCCGCTTTAGCCGGCCCATCAGATGCAGCACGACCCATCCGGTCCCGATCTCCGGGGGCCGGCGGCACGAGCAATACACTTGCTCGGGACTCAGCACCCGCGGTGCCGCGTCCCGGGCCATGATCGCCCAGCACGTCTGCTCCCGGCACCAGGGCACCCGCCGAAACTCCTCCTCCTTCAGAAACCATTCGATGAACTCCGGGTCGTAGAGCCGGCGCGGAAAGGAAAGAAATCCCGCGTTGAGTCCTGCCGGCACCCGCCACCGGTACCCCCATTTCATCTTCCAAAACCGACCCGCGTACCCGTGATCGTCGTCCCCGAAGAACACGGGACATCCATCCGGCGACGCGAACGGATCCGTGGTCTTCCGGAGAAAGAGAACATCCGAGTCGATATACCGGATCCGGTCCCCCTCCCCGGCCAACCAAGGGATGTCCAGGAGCTTCAAGCCGAAAACATGCTCCGAACGGTACTTCAGACTGTCCGGGTATCGCCCCAGAACCGACGCCATCCGCTCGTCGGCCTCCTTCCGGCGCACGACGCGGCTGCCCGGGAACTCCGACTCCAGCCAGGCCGCCTCCTCGTCCGAAAGCGACCCATCCTCGAGGATCGAGAACCGGACGCGCCCCTCGAGCGCCGCGCTCAGGCTTCCGAGACAGATCCGACCGGCCTTCAGATCGCGCCGACAGATCAGGGTCCAACACTCCACGACCCTCGCGTCGCCGCCTTCCCCCGACGGCCCCATCGACTCGACGGCCTTCTTCATGGCTTGCGCCCCCACACGATACCGCCCCGCTGGCGATCCCCGTCCCGAGAACCACTCCGACCATCCCGACCCTCGAAATCCACGCGCCGAACCTCGAATCCGTGCGCCTCCAACCGGCGCGCCAGCTCCGGGACCGGATCCTCCACCCCGTCCCGCAACCACCACTCCATCGCCAACCGCCGGATCCGTGCCGCTCCGAAGCGTTCGTCGGCGAGCAACTCCCCCTCCCCGCCCTTCAGAGCCATCCGCAGGAACGCCACCTCGCGCGATCCCAGCCAACCCAGCCAGTCGATGACCGGCGGCTCCCCGCCTGGCCCGGATGCCCGCGAGCGGGGGCCGATCCGGCAGCGGTAGAGCACGGCGGCCTGGTCGAGGCGGTTCGCCACGAGATGATCCCGCACGCGACCCAGGGAATGCCCGCAAGCCTCGAAGAGGTGCAAATCCGCGCCCGGATGGCGCCAGGCGAGATCCAGGCTTCCCAACCCCACGCCCGCTCCCACGTCCACGACCGCTCCCCCCGGACGCGCCGTGGCCGCCTTCGAACCCGGGCCTTCGTCCGTGTCCCAAGGCGGATGGTAGCATCGCGCCCCGAAGATTCGGTCCGCCTCCGCCAAGTCCGGACCCGGCTGCGCGGCGAGGGAAATCCAACCCGCGCCCGAGACGTGAAACCACCACGGACGATGCCCTCCGGCCCAGCGCCAAAGCCCATACCGCCACCGACTTCCCGGCCCAAGTCCCTGACGCAACCGACACCCATGCAATGCCATCGCCAGCACGCTAGGCAGCCGGCCTTGGTGCGCGCAACGCCCAATTCCTCCGCGCCCCAGCGCCGGAGCCCGCGCCGGCCCTCGGGGTTGGAGGATTCGTGCCCGGCCAGGCTCATATAAGAGTGCACCGGGATATTTATTGGCACCACCGGGGGGGGGGATTGACTCAAGGCCAAGGACTCCCGGATTCATGACCGGGGCTTTTGTGATCATCGCGAATTCACGCCCGGGACTTTTGTCTACAAAACGCACAATTCCTCCGCGCCCCAGCGCCGGAGCCCGCGCCCGGTGCCCGGTGCGGACCGCAGCGAGCGGCTCCCCGCCCCGGCAACCGCGCCGGCCCTCGGGGTTGAAGGATTCGTGCCCGGCCAGAGGCATCAAGGGTGCACCGAGGCATCAAGAGTGCACCGGGATATTTGTTGGCACCACCGGGGGGATTGACCCAAGGCCAAGGACTCCCGGATTCATGACCGGGGCTTTCAAGACCGTCTTGGATTCACGACCGGGACTTTTATCGGCATACGGTGGGATTTGTTCCGACCCTGAAGCGGGAGTCTTTTCGATATCAGGATGGGTCCTTCCTCCCGCTCCTTGACGGCGATTCCCCGGTCCCGCCATTTTGCCGGGCCGGCGCCGGTTCTCGGTGCCGGAATGCGATTCGATTCGACCGCGACCCGGATATGAGCAATCTCCACAACCTTTTCGGCACCCTCCAGACCTTCGACCTCGGCCAAGGCCGCACCGGGCAGTACTACAGCCTGCCGGCACTCGAACGAGCCGGTGTCGGGCCGATCTCCCGGCTGCCCGTTTCGATCCGGCTCGTGCTCGAATCGGTCCTCCGCAACTGCGACGGGCTCAAGGTGCAGGAACAGAACGTGCGCGAACTCGCGAACTGGAAACCGAACGAGACGCGCACCGCCGAGATCCCGTTCGTGGTCGCCCGCATCGTCCTGCAGGACTTCACCGGCGTCCCGCTGCTGGTGGACCTCGCCGCCATGCGCAGCGCAGTCGAGCGGATGGGCAAGAACCCCAAGCTCATCGAACCGCTGGTCCCGGTGGACTTGGTGGTGGACCACTCGGTGCAGGTCGATTTCGCGGGCAGCGGTGACGCGCTCCAGAAGAACCTCGAGCTCGAGTTCCAGCGCAACCGCGAGCGGTACCAGTTCCTGAAGTGGGGGATGCAGGCCTTCGACACGTTCAAGGTGGTTCCGCCCGGCATCGGCATCGTTCATCAGGTGAATCTGGAGTATCTCGCCAAGGGGGTGCTCGCCGGAACCGCAGCGCCGGCGCACACCGCAGGCCAGCTCCACTACCCGGACACGCTGGTCGGGACCGACTCGC
>CAZSOV010000154.1:0-17609 GCA_964608505.1 uncultured Verrucomicrobiota bacterium | reverse complement strand
GAAGGTCGGCTGACCGAGCACACCGTCTACACCCAGCTCCACCAGTTCATCGGCACGCCCGCCTACATGAGTCCGGAGCAGGCGGAGATGAGCGGGCTGGACATCGACACCCGCAGCGACATCTACAGCCTGGGCGTCTTGCTCTACGAACTGCTGGCCGGCAGCACGCCGTTCGACCCGAAGGAACTGATGGCCTCCGGCCTCGACGCCATGCGCAAGACGATCCGGGAGAAGGAACCTCAGCGCCCGAGCACGCGCCTCGCGACGCTCGGAGCCGATCAGCTCACGACCACGGCCAAGCGCCGCTCTGCCGACACGTCGAAACTTCTCCACCAGCTCCAGGGCGACCTCGACTGGATCGTGATGAAGTGCCTGGAGAAGGACCGCCAGCGCCGCTACGACACGGCCAACGGGCTGGCGGCGGACATCCGGAGGCATCTCGGGAACGAGCCGGTGGTCGCGCGCCCCCCCAGTCGGGTCTATCGCCTTCAGAAAGCCTGGCGACGAAACCGGCTCGCCTACGCGGCCGGGGCCATCACGCTGCTCGCCCTCGTGGCAGGAATGGCCCTAACCACGACCGCCCTCCTGCGCGAACGCCGGTCGTTTCGCGCCATGGTGGCGGCCGAGCAGATGAGCGCCGCCGAGCGGGTTCGTTTCGCCATCCTCAGCGGCGATGATGCCCGCACCGCCCAGGCCTTGGACGAGGCGGCTCGGAAGGGCCTGCCGGCGGCCAGGCTGAGGTTCCTCCGGGGCTTGCATCTGCTGACCTCCGCCCAGGCACGCCTCGCGGTTCCCGAACTCGAGGCGGTGCGCGAACTCGAGCCCGGAAACGTGGCCGCCCTCGGACTGCTCGCCACAGCCAGCCGCATGGCCTCGGGGCAGGCCGAGTATGACCGGCTGATCCCCGAACTGGAGAAGGCCAAGCCGGTCACTCCCGAGGATTTCCTCTTTCTCGGACAGGCGCTGAGCCTGGCCAATGGCCGGGCGGGAATCCCGCTGATGGAGCAGGCCGTGCGAGCCGAGGATTCGCCGATGGCCCGCATCATCCTCGCCGCGGCCAGGACCGACTGGGCGAGCGCGACCGGTGACTTGGCGGACATGCGGTCGGCCCTCGCCGACGTAGCCGCGGCGGAGGCCTGGGCCCAGCACTCCCTGCCGCTTCTCCTGGTTTCGTGCCGTGCCCATCGTGTGGCCGCCGCGCTGCTCCGACGCGAGGGCAACATGGCCCTCGCCGAGAAGGAGGCCGCGGCCGCGGACCGGGCCAGCGAGCGTCTGGAAGCGTACCATCCCAACCTGCAGGCTCTCCAGGCGCGCCTGGAACATCTGGCCCTTTCCGGGTCCTTGGATCAGGCCTTGGAACGGGCCCGCAAGTGGTCCATCGAAGTCCCTGATTCCAATCTCGAATTCTACTCCGTCTGGGTCCTCCTGGCACAGGGCAATCCCGAGGCCTCCCTCGAACTCAGCCGACGGATGGGCAACGAGCCCTTGATGCGCCTGCTCCGCTTTCTCGCCGCCCTGGATACGCCGGGCTTCCGCGCCGAGACGGAATCCGTGTTGCACGAGGTTTCGACGCACCCTCCCCAGGAAAGCACGGAGTTGTTCGTTGCCGTCACCACCCACCTGTTGGCAGGCCGCACGGAACAGGCTCGGGAGATTAGCCGCGCCTTCATGAAACGAATCAGCGGCCCATTCAAGGCCCTGACTCCGGAATCTGTTCTTCGCGTCAATGAGTTCCTCGCCGGGGATGTCAGCGAAGCAGCCCTTCTGACTGCCGCGGAAGGGCCCTTGGCCATCTGTCTTTGGCGCCACTACGTCGGACTGCGTCATCTCGCCACCGGTGACCGGGATCTGGCCCGCCGCCACTTCCGGGCCTCCTGCGACAGCGGAGCGGATGGCACTATCGCCCACACGCTCTCGGTGTATTTCCTGCAGCGCCTGGAACAAAGCCCGGACTGGCCGCCGACGATTCCAGTCGGGCAAGTGCGGCAGCCATGACGCGGCGGGGATCCCGAGGTCGTCGAGACCCCGGCTCCCCTGGAGAAGCAGCGCCGGTTGCGCCATCGGTGCGCGGACTACCTGCTCGAGGATCCGGCTGACCACCGCGGGGCTCGCGAGCCGAAGCTCTGGATCGAGACCGACCGACCGCGTGCTGCCGGCATCCTCCCTCCACCGTGGGGGCCGGGGCCCCGGGTGTTGCCTTTCGAACCGTTGCGTCTCCCTGCCCTGACGCCTCCTCCACTCCACTCCACTCCACTCTACTCAAAAGCTACTCAAACGCCGCGCCCCGGTTTCCCGGGAGCGCCACGCCGATCCGCTGGGACCTCGACAGGGGGGTCTTCGGCGCCAACCCCGTTGGGGGCAAGCCCTTCGTGGACTACGGGGTCGCGAACGTCCGCCCGCCGGGCGCCCTGGCACGCCCCATGCCATTGGATCCCCGATCGTCCGTTCCCGTCCCCGTCGAATGGCACCGTGGGCTCGAGCAGCGGACGTGCAGGAAGTCCACCCGTGCGGGAGGGTGCGGCGGGCGGCTTCCTGAACCGGCAGGTACCGTACGCATCCCCGTGAGCGCAGGAGCATGAAACGCATGAAGAATCCTTCCTCCACTACCGGAAGCCCCACGGCAATGGCAGCCCGAGCCGTGGAACTCGCCTGGATGATCTCGCTGGCGCCGCTGTTGGCCCCCGGCGCCGCCCATCCGTCCGACCTCACCATCGCGTCGGGCGTGCTGTTGTCCTGGCCGGAACGGAGCACCGAAACGAACATCGTCGTTGGGGCCGACTCGCCCGAGGGCCCCTGGGTGCCCTGCCTGGAACCGATCTACACGGGACGGGGGAAACTCGCGGTCACCGTCCCATTCTCCGCCGACCAGCAGTACTTCCAATTGGCACCGGGCTTCCCCATTTTCGATGATTGCTCGGGAAAACCGGGTCCATGGAACGCGAGTTTCTTCGAGCGAGGCCGGTTCCAGATGACCCACACCAACGGCGTCCTGCATATCACGGCGCGGCAGGGTGAAGCGGATCGGGCCGTGATCTGGCCCTTCAACGAACACCTGGATGTGGCCGACGCGAGTCACGTCTCCGATTTCGCCACCTCCATCGATATCCTGTCCTGGAAGGGCATCGCTTCCGGGTCGGTGGGCATTCTGGGGCGCGCCTACCATCAGGATCAGAACAACCTCTACTTCGGCCTGCTCACCTTCCAGGCCGGGGCCACGGTGAGTCTGCAACTCCTCGGCAACTTCTCAGACGTCTCCGCGACGCTCAAATCCACGCCCTGCCGGGCCGACCCGTCCAAATCGCATCGGCTCGTCTTCACCGGCACCGGCAGCCGTCTCGCCGTGCGACTGCTGGAACTCGGCGGCCGGGCGGAACCGGTCGCGTCCCTGGTCGCCACGAATTCCCGAATTCTCCTCGGAAACGGCGGCATCTTCCTGAACGCCGGCTTCGGTGCGAGCGACTTCGACATGACCCTGGATAACTGGGTCTACATCGGGGCGCGTCCGTGATGAGGGAGGGTCCGGACCACTCAAAACGCTACTCAAACGTCTTGAGTAGCCCCGCACGGCACAACACATCCCCATCGATCACCCCCGAATCCTCGATCGCATGAAGATTCGATCCCTTGCTCGTGCATCCATGGCCGCAGACACCTCGCCCGGCATCCTCCTCGACTCGATCAATCCCACCGGGATCACGAGGAGTGCCTCAGGCCAACTCGTTCGCGGCAAAGCCTCTCGACTCCCCTTCCAGGGCATCGGCCCTCGCCGGACCGCCTGCGGCCCCGTCCGTCGGAGCCCTGCACCGCGCCGCAATGCGCGCCCCAAAACCCTGGCCCGCCACGGGATTCGGCCCAGGATGGGTCTGCATCCCTGACCTCCGTGAAGGCCGGCCCCTCCATTCTGGCTGTCCTACTCGCGCTTGCGACCTCCGTCACGGCTGCGGCCCCCCGCGAGGCGGATACCTCGGACCGTCCCCTCCTGCGGTCGACGACCGCGAGCCGGGGAGGGGTCCCTGAACCGGACGAGCCCGCCATCGACCGGATGCCCGGTCCCGGAACGACCGTCGTCGGGGCGGTGTTCGGCTTGGACGGCACGACGCCCCTGCCCAGCGTCGTCGTGCAACTGGTAACCCTGAACGGGCCGGACCCCGGCGACTCCGTCCGCCTCCGGGCCGAGGCTGCCTGTCTCAGCGACGCGACGGGGCGCTATCGGTTGGGGCCAGTGCCACCCGGCCGCTACCGGCTGCGCTGCCACGTGCGCGGGGGCTTCGCCGATTACGGGGACACGCTGGAGCTTCGTGCCGGCGAGGCGCGGCGCGGGTTGGATTTCCGGATCGCGCCGTTCAAGACGGGCGTCTGGCGGTGGTTTCCCGCCACCGACCGCGCCCCGTTGAGCCACGTCGTGAGCCTGGTTCACGACGACACCGGTGCCCTTTGGGCGGCGGGCTTCTCGGGAATCAGCCGGTTCGACGGACGGGAATTCGTGCCCTACGCGGCCCGGGACGGGTTCTCGGACCAGGGTTTCACCCTGGTGGCGCGGGCGCCGAACGGGGAGCTCTGGGCCGGGACGGAGCAGGGCTTGCTGCGTTACGATCCACAAGCCGAACTCCGCGGCGAGAAGCCGTTCCGCCGGCTCACGCCGCCCCTGGGCGACCTCGGAGCCTCCGCCGGAGCGTGGTGGTCGGAACCCGGGGGCCGTTATTGGATCGGCACGCCACGGAACGGCATCTGGCACCACGATGGACGGCGATGGCAGCCCGCCCACCCGGAGGTCCACGGAGTTTCGGCACTGGTGCGCCATCCGGAACTGGGGTTGGTGGCCGCCACGCGCCGCGGGCCGGCACGCTGGGACGGTGCCGGCTTCAGCGCGTTGCCCGGGGCGCCCGCCCTTCTCGACGGCACATCGACCCTGGGGCTGTTCGTCACGTCGGGTGGCGACCTCTGGATCGGCACGCGAGGGGACGGCGCCTGGCGCTACCGCGACGGTGTCCATCGGCAGTTCACCACCCGGGACGGACTTCCGTGCAACGACGTGTACTGCTTCGCGGAACACCCGCCCGGGGCGCTCTGGATGACCACCCCCCAGGGCATCGCCCGCTACGACGGCATCAGTTTCGTCGGTTTCGGCGCCGCGGATCCCGCCGCGCACGGCCCTCTGGTGCCCGACGGGATTGCCGGTGCGATTCAGGTGGGTGCCGACGGGGCGCTCTGGTTCGGGTCCTGGACGAGGGGTCTGCTGCGGTACGAGGAGGAGACGTTCACGACGTTCACCACCGCCGACGGCCTTCTGACCAACCGGCTGATCAAGGCGATGGCGCCTCCCGACGGCTCGCTCTGGCTGACCGGTGGAGATCCGGTCTTCCGACTGCATGCCTCCCGCGTCACCCGCTTCGACGGCCAGCGCATGCAGGAGTTCACCGAGGCCGACGGCCTGTCGGGTGATCCGGTCTGGGCCTTCGCCACCGACGCCGCGGGACGGGTGTGGCTGGCGACCCTGCAAGGCATCGTGGCCTTCGACGGACGGCGCTTCTCCGCGCCGGTGTGGCACCGGGGCGTCTGGACGAGCCCCTTCGCCACGAGCCTGGCTCCCGCCCGGGATGGTGGCCTCTGGGTGGGCAACCAGGAAGGAATCGTCTCCCACTTCGACGGACACCAATTCACCCGGCGTTTCCTCATTCCCACCAACTTCCCGAGCGCCGCGCGCACCGCCGTTGCCAGCGTGCACGAGGACCACCGCGGCTGGGTTTGGTTCGGAGGCTGGGGCCGCTTCCTCGTGTGCTACGATGGCCGTGAATTCCACGACTACAGCCGCGTGGACGACGTCCTGATCGATACCGTGGAGGAGATCGCCAGCGGAGCCGACGGGACGGTCTGGATCGGCACGGACGACGGACTCTTCCGCCACGACGGATGGCGCCTCGCGCGCGTCCGGCCCGACGGCGAGCAGGCCATTCCCAGGGTCATCCATTCCGTACTCTGCGACCGGGACGGTGTTCTGTGGTTTGGAACGCCGCACGGAGTCCGCTGCTTCGACGGGGCCGTCTGGTCGGCATTGGATGCCGATGATGGAGTGGCGGGGGGCAGCGTGGCGTGTGTCCGCCAGGACGCGCGGGGATGCTACTGGTTCGCCACGACCACGGGGTTGACGCGATACCGGCCCCGGAGGGTCACGCTTCCCGCGCCGCAGGTGACTTGGTCGCCGGTTCCCATCCGGGATCGGCGGAGCCCGTCCTACCCCTCCGCTCCGGACCGGTCCCCGGCGAAAACGGATCCAACGCCTCGGCTGATCCGCGGCCGATCCATGACCTTCCGGATTCACGCGGTGGATTTCGCCACGCTTCCCCACAAGCGCCATTACCGGGTTGCCTTGGTTCCCGGGCACCCGGATGCCCCGCCTCCGCGATGCGATCCCCGCTGGCACTCCCACCTCGGGAAGGACGAGATACCGTGGGACGCCGCCGACGCGGGAGCCAAGACGCTGTTTGTCCAGGTGGTGGACCGCGACCTGAACCGCTCGCCGATAACCCGGTGGGGATTGATCGTCGTCGCGCCGTGGCACGAAAATCCGTGGATCCTCGGGTCCGCCGCCGCGGCGGCGCTGGGGCTGATCGGCACGACGGGTTGGTCCACGACCCGCCAGCGCCAGCGTCGGCGCCAGGCGGACGCCCTGCGCGAGCAGTTGCTGGCCCAGGAACATCTCGCCCGGGAAACCGCCGAGCGGTCCAGTCTCGAGCTGGGCAGGAAGAACGCCGACCTCGACCGCGCCCGCGAAGCCGCCGAGTCGGCCAACCGGGCCAAGAGCCTCTTCCTCGCCAACATGAGCCACGAGATCCGGACCCCGCTGAATGCGATTCTCGGCTACTCCCAGATCCTCCTTCGAGCCGGCGACCTTCCTTCCCGTCACCAACGGGCCGTGGAGACCATCGACCGCAGTGGACGCCATCTGCTCGACATGATCAACGACGTCCTCGATCTCTCCAAGATCGAGGCCGGCCGCACCGACGTGCAGTCCGGCGATTTCGATCTCCGCGGCCTGGTCCGGGAGCTGACGGGAATGTTCCGGGCCCGATGCGAGGGCAAAGGACTGCGCCTGGAACTGGAGGAGTCGGGCGACGAGCCGTTCCGGGTCCGGGGCGACGAGGCCAAGCTGCGCCAGGTCCTCGTCAATCTCCTGGGCAACGCGGTGAAATTCACCGACCGCGGGACCATCGGCCTGCGGGTCGTCCGACGGGAGCCGCCGCCCGATCCCACCCCCGGCAGTCCGGTCCGATCCGGGACGCCCGCCGACTGGTTTGCCTTCGAGGTCCGGGACACCGGACGCGGCATCGAACCGGAAGCGCTCGACCGGCTCTTCCAGCCCTTTCAACAGGCGGCGGAGGGCGTGCGGCAGGGCGGCTGGGGCCTGGGGCTCGCGCTCGCCCGACGACACGTCGAACTCATGGGTGGCCAACTCTCGGTGAGCAGCGCGCCCGGCGTCGGGACCTGCTTCCGGCTCGAACTCCCCCTCGGACCGGCCAGCCGTCCAACGGCGTGCGACGCCCGGATCGAGGCGCGGTCCATCCTCGGGCTCGCGCCCGGGTGCCAGGTTTCCGCCCTCGTGGTGGACGACGTCGCCGAGAACCGCGAGGTGCTGTCCGAAATGCTCCGCGGTCTCGATTGCTCCGTGGAAACCGCGGAGGACGGAACCCAGGCGCTGGCCCGCCTCCGGGCCGGCGGCATCGACATCGCCTACCTCGATATCCGGATGCCGGGAATGGACGGTTTCGAAGTCGCCCGCCGGATCCGAACGGAATCGCCGACACCCCGGCCCCGGCTGGTCGCCTTCTCGGCCTCGGTGCTGGCGCACGAGCAGGAACGCTGCGTGGAGTCCGGTTTCGATGGCTTTCTCGCCAAACCCTTTCACCTGACCGAGCTTTGCGACGGCCTTCGCCACCACCTGGGGGTCCGGTTCCGCCATGCGGAGCCCCTCGAGATCCCCGCCGATGTCCCTCCCGACCCGACCTCGCGTGACCTCCCGCTTTCGGGGCCGCTCCGTGACCGCATCCGCGTCGCCGCCGAGCGCCACAGCGTGACTCAACTCGAGGAGGCCCTGACCGAATGGACGACCGGCGGCGGCCCCGGAACCCGGGGAGCGGAGGTGATGCGCCGATGGTTGGACCAAGGCCGATTCGACGAGATCGCCGAGTGGGCGTCCGCCGGAACCGAGGCGATCACACCTTCCCAGCCGGGAAGCGTTCCGAACCCTCCCCCCCCTCCATGAGCGAGATACCCCGGCGTCCCTTCGCAGGCACCGTCCTCGTTGTCGACGACGTCGCGGCCAATCGCGAGTTGCTGCGACAGATGCTCGAACCTCACGGCTACGAGATCCTGGCCGCACCGGATGGCACCACCGCGTTGAAAGTGGCCCAGCGGGGGCGTCCGGAGCTGATCCTGATGGATGTCATCATGCCGGGCTCCGACGGCTTCGAAACCTGCCGGCGCCTCCGGCAGGCCGAAGGCACCCGCGACATCCCGGTGATCTTCATCACGGCTCTCGACGAACCCGCCGCTGTCGTCGAGGGCTTCCGGGCGGGCGGAGTCGACTTCATCACCCGCCCCTTCCAGCCCGAAGCCACCCTGGCCCGGGTCCAGACCCATTTGGAGAAGAGCCGGTTGACGCGCGATCTGCTCGCCAGGAACGAGGAACTCCGGCTCGCCAACGAGACCCTCGTCCGCGAGCGACAACGCCGCGAACGCGTCGAGGAATCCCTGGAACGCGTCGACGGCCAACTCTCCCTCGTCTCCCGGCAGGAGGCCCTCCGCTGGGGCCTCGAGGCGCTCGTCGGACGTAGTCCGGCGCTCGGACGCCTCCTCGCCGAGGTGCGCAAGCTCCAATCCCTTCCCGCCACCCCGGTGCTGATCACGGGCGAAAGCGGCACCGGCAAGGAACTCATCGCTCGGGCGATTCACTTCGGCGGTGCCCGGGGCCGCGCCCCTTTTCTCGCGGTCAATTGCTGCGCCGTGCCGGACGACCTCGCGGAGTCGCTGTTCTTCGGTCACGCCCGGGGCGCGTTCTCGGGAGCGGCCCGGGACGAGAAGGGTTACTTCGCGAGCGCGGACGGCGGAACCCTGTTCCTCGACGAGATCGGCGACATGTCGCTGGCCCTGCAGGCGAAATTGCTCCGCGTCCTGGAAGGCGGCGTCATTCTGCCCGTCGGCGCCGATCACGAACGGAGGGTGGATGTCCGGATCGTGGCCGCCACCAACTCCGATCCGCAGCACGGGATCGCCGAGGGCACCTTCCGTTCGGACCTCTATTTCCGCCTCGCCCACGTCGTGCTCGAAGTGCCGCCCGTGCGCGAGCGACGCGACGACATCCCGCTACTGGCGGCCCATTTCCTCGAGGTGCTCGGCACGGAAATGGGCATGCACCCGCCACGGCTCAGTCCCGCCTCCCTGGCCACCCTCGACCGCTACGATTACCCGGGCAATGTCCGCGAACTGAAGAACCTCATCGAACGCGCGCTGATCGAGAGCGGCGGCGCCGACATCCAACCCGAGCACCTCCACTTCGCGTTCCCGCCCGGCCCCGCCGCCCACCCCGACGTTCGGCGCGGAATCGATGCCCTCGCGACGCCGCACGGCGATTCCCACGACGCGGCTCCCGTCCCGGACGGGACCCGGCATCCGGACGAGGAGCGAATCGTGGATTACGTACGGACCCACGGGAGCATCAACAACACCCGCTGCCGTGATCTCCTGGGGGTCGGCATGCATCGCGCCTGGTACCTCCTGCGCTGCCTGCACCGCGGCGGCGTCCTGCGCCAGGAGGGCACCGGTCGCTGGGCCTCCTACCGGCTCGCCTGACCACCTGGAGCTCGATCATGGGCCCATGACCGTGGGCGAAAGACACCCCGTCCCAACCGAGGCCGACCCGGTCACGCGTTCATGGACCACCCGGACGGCGGGTCGTCTGACTCGCGGCCGGCATGCACCACGCGCCGACGTTCTCGGGACGCGGCCTGCCACCCGCCTGGCGGCGCGTTCCTATCGCCCGACCGTCACGCCCACGTCGAACTCCTCGGTCACCACCCGACCCCGGGGACGGGCCTTCCCGGCGTCGTCGGAGAGATCCTGTCCGACGCTGTACACCGCGTAACCGACGATCCGTTGCCGTTTGTAGCGCAGCGGCTGGCCGTCGAACGGGTCCATCGGCCGAGCGGCCAGGAATTCGGGCACGAGCGGGGCGACGTCGCCGGGCAGTTTGCCCCCGGACCTCAGCCGGCTCCGCTCGACGGCCACCGCCAGCCGCAGACATCGGAATCGCGCCAGCATCTCGCCGTAGCGCACCGTCACCCCGGTCGCGAACGCGCCGTTCGTGGCTCCGCCGCCGCTCAGCAGCAACGCGGAGAGCATATGCCCGGATTCCCGGGCCTGCTTCGCCATCCGGACCGCGCCCCGATTGACCGCCAGCGCGCCCGGAAACGGCTGCCCCGCGGCGACCACGTTGGACATCGTGCAATCCAGGTAATACGCCAGATCGGCGCGCCAGCGCGGTCCGTCGGCGAGACCTGCGACGTCGAGTCCCGCGGGTGCCGCGCCGAACCACTTGCTGATCTGGGCGGGGTTCCGGCGAGCCTCCTCGAACATCCAGGTCCCCATGCAACGTTCCCCGGCCAGCACCCGCTCCAGGCTCGAACCGTGCTCGCCCGCCTTCAGTTCCCCATCCAGCGCGACCAGGTCGGCGTCCGACGCGCCGTCCCGACCCAGGATCCAACCCGCGGACTGGGCCAGGATGTTCACGCTGGCGGCCTCGACCAGGAGCGAGATCACCGTGGCCTCCTGCTCGAGGGCGCGGGCCAAGCGGACGCCGGCGCGCAGGCTTTCCAGCGCCTCGTGCATCTGCCCCTTCTCCGCCCGCGACACCGCGTTGGTCGCCAGCAGCCGGACCCCATCACGGACCTTCGTCAAGTGCGGCAGCTTCACTTCGGCGCCCGCGGCGAACCCGAGCGGAAACCGAGCCTTGCCCCGGGCCGTGGCCTCCAGCAGCGCCGCGATCGCGGCCTGGTTCGCGGCCACGTAGTTGGCCTCGCCCCATTTCACGTCCGCGCGGGCCTCCAGGGCCTTTTCGTAAACCGGCGCCAGCGCCTCCTCCGAGGGCAGACCGCGATTCCACAGGTCGAGCTCCGCCAGCGAGACCGGGTAGCCCGTCTTCCTTGCGTCCGCATGGCGTCGCGCGATGTCCGCCTCCGACACCCCGCCGATCCGCCCGCAACCCCAGCCGCCGAACGTCGCCAAGGCCAGCGCCAAGGCACCGGCCCACGCCCGTACCCGCACCAAGGGTCGCGGCACACCCGTCGGGATGTTCATGGGCCCACCCTGAGCTCCCCGGCCAAGCCGTCAAACGGCAATCCGCCCCCGACCCAGGGCGATGGACATAGGCGATCGGGGCCTGCGACCGACTCCCCACGACTGCCTCCGCGCGACGGCGAGATCCCCTCACTCGCCCGGTCGCCGCGGGCCTCCCGGACCGCGTGGCCCCCCCGGGCCCCACGGCCCCCGCGGTCCGCCGGGACCGCCGGGACCGGCGGGTCCACCCGGTCCGCCCGGTCCACGGCCCACCGAGGGCGCTGCTCCCGCCCGGGTTCCGGCCAGTTCGCCCGCCACGTTTTTCCACCGCTCGACGATCCACTGGGCGAGCGTTCCGTCCTCGCCGTGCCCGGGCTGGTTTGGGCGGGGCGGCCCGAAGGACGCCGCCGGGCCGGATTCGGCGACCCCGAGCGCGACGCGTCGGAAGGCGGTCCAGGCCGCGGGGGATTCCTGCCGAACCGCCGGCTCGAGCACCGCGGCGAGACGTCCGGCGAGCTCGATCATGCGATTCGTGGTACAGATCGTCGATTGCAGGCGCTCCACCTCCCGGCGATACGCCGCCGCCCACCCCGGTTGGGCCAGCACGCGCTCGACGAGGCGGTTCGGAGAACCGCTCGGGCGCAGGATCGCGAACTCCGACTGTCGCCGGCGCGGACCGGCGCCCGGGTGCCCTCCAAACGCCTCGTTCTGGTCCCACGGAATGAACCGGGCCAGTCCGCTCTCGCGGGGCTGGAAGAAGTAGTAGTTGTGGCCGTTGCCGACGAACGAGTCGTAGTTGCCCACCCAGGCCGTGACGGCCACGAAGCGCAGGAACTCCGGAACGTCCACGAACTTCCCGAGATCGCGTCGAAAGGCCTCGTCGTCGCCCCGGGCCACCAAGCGGGCCAGGGCGATGAACCGCGCCGTCTCCGCGTCCGAGGCCTTGGTCTTCGGTTCGTACCGCGCCACGTAGTTCTGCCAATCCTCGCCCAGATACTCGATCCCGGGCAGCCGTTCGGGTTTGAGCAGGAGCCCCTTGGAGGTGCGGAAGTGGGCCTTCAGGAAATCTCCTTCGACCACCTCGACGAGCGTATAGACCCCGGCGAGGTGATTGGTGATCCGTCCTTCCACGGTGAGACGGACCCGCGCGAAGGCGGTGCGTGGCGTCGGCAGCCCGGCCTCGCGCCCGATCTCGTACGCCAGCGCCTCCCGGAACTGCGTGGCGTCGTTGAGATTGTTGTTGAGCGAAAGCTCCTCCGTTCCCAGCCAGGTGCGTCCCGCGGCACCCCGGTTGAAATCCAGGCGCAACGGGCGTTTCCAGCCGTCCCGGGACATGTTGTACGACGAGTTCCCCTTGAAGCGGACCGCCACGTGGGTCATGGACACCTCGCCCGCCACGAATCGGGCCGTGGACCACGGATACTCCCGGCTGGGCGCGCCCGGCTCCCGCCGGAAACCAGACTGCCCCTCTGTCTCCACCGGCGTCATCGCCGACCATTCCCGCGCGGTGAACTGGAGGTGGAGATCGTGCACCCGCTCGAGTCCGAAAGGAGAGTCCGTCCCGAGCTTCAGCTCCACCTCCCGGGCCCCGGCCCCCCGGTGCATCGTCGCGTCGCGCCGATTCGCGACGCGAATCGTCCCGCGCACCGCCCGGAATGCCGCCTGCCCGTCGCCGTCCTCGAACCACACCGACGCGCCGTCCCCGTCATCCGCCAGCAAGCAATCGACGAACTCGATCCCGCCCACCGTCCGGCACCGCTCCGTCCCGGTCCCCCGAATCAGAATCGGCGCCCGCGGCCCGTCGTAGGTCCGGTGCAAGCCCTCCCACGCCTCGCGCCAGCGGCACTCGACGAACTTCAGCGCGACGCCCTCGGCGGCCTTGTCCGTGACCCGCACCGCCTCGCGTCCGGTCCGTTCCGTCGTGCACCGCACGAACTCGAGCGTCCCCTTCGGCCCGCCCTCCGCCGCCTCCAGCACCGCGATTCCGGACCAACCCCGGTCCCCGGAGGCATCGTCCGGGGCGCCGCGGACCTGGCAATTCTCGAACCGGATCGAAACCGGCGCGCTCGTCGCATTCAGCGGCTTCAGATAGACCAGCAGGCCATTCCCCCGGTTCCCCTCCACCCGGCAGTTCCGGATGACGCAATCGACCAGGCGCTCGTCCGGTTCGTCCGGTTCGAGATCGATGCCCGCCTCGGGCGCCGTGCCCGACGTTCCGGAGAAGGTGCAGTTCTCCACCAGCAACCGGACCGCGCTGATCACGCTCAGGCCCTGGCGATGGTGGTCGTGGCACACGCAGTCCCGAATCGTCACGTCCTCGCACCAGCGGTTCGTCCGGCTGGATCCCACGTAGATCCCGTCGCCGCCCGACGACTCGATCCGCAGGCCCTCGACCAGCACGTCCCGGCAGCCCATGAACGAAAGGCCCATGCGCCATTCCGCCTTGGAATAGGGGGGCCGCTGGTAGTCGCCCTTCCGCATGCGCAACGTCGCGCCGTGGCCGCGGATCCGGATTCGCTGGCAGTCGACCGCCCGGAACAGGGAATCGCCGCCGCCCTGAAACTCGCCGGCCTTCGCCAGCACCGCCACGCCCGGCTCGAACACCAACTCCAGGTCGCTCCGCAGAACGATGGGACGCACGATCCAGGGTGCCCCGGTGAACGGCACCACCACCCGGCTCGCCCCCGAATCGATGGCCCCCTGCAACGCCGACGTCGCGTCCGCGGCGTCGAATCCCCACCACGCCGCGTTGGCGACGTTCGTGCGGCCCGTCGCCACTGCCGCGATCCCGGCTTCGTGCCGCAGGCCCGGCAGACTCGCGGGACCGGTGTCCGCCGGCCCCGCGCCCGCCGCGGTGACCGCGGCGGCGAGCCATCCGAGGCTCCATTCGATCCACTCCCGCCTTGCGGCGGAGCCGCGCCTTTCGTCGCAGGGATTGGCCATGTCGCAAGCTATCCCCGCCCGTCCCGGGCTGTCGACGCCGTCCAAGTCCCGACCGCCAGCCGGCGCCGCGGGCGTTCGAGGCCCGATCAGAAGTCCCCGCCGCCACCGGCATCGCCGCCGCCGAAGTCACCACCACCCGAACTGTCGCCGAAGTCGCCGCCCGAGCTCGAATAATCCGTGTCCTGACCGCCGCTGCCGGCGTCGCCCGAACCGCCCGAGCCGGAGGCATCGCCACCCCAGGCCGTGCCGTGACCCGTGAACTGGTTGTAGAGCCACATGCCCGCGGCTGCACCGAAGACGCCGCCCAGCAGCGAGCGGAAGAACCCGCCGCCGCCGGCGCCCGCCCCCGCCCCGGCAAAATTGCCCGGCGCCGCGTTGTTGGCCCGTCCGCCGCCGAACAGGGCCCGCAGGATGCGCACGACCACGAAGAAGCCCACGACCACGATGGCGCCCAACAGCAGAATGCCGAACAACGGCACGCCCGACCCACTGCGCGCCTTCTCCGGGAATGCCGTATCCTGGGTCGCTGCCTCGCGAGGCGACGGCGCCGCCGCGGACGGCGCCACGGCCCGCGATTCGGAGGACTTCCGAAGCGCGAGGCGCGACTGGACGGTCTTCTCGACGAAGCCCACGCCGTCGAGCAGGGCGTCATCGAAGCGCTTGGCGCGCAACGGACGGAGCATGGTTTCGACCAGGGCATCGCGGTCGGCCAGGCTGAAGGTCTTCCGCTGCGTGTCGTTTCCGACCGCGACCTGCAAATGCGCCGGTTCGCGGGTCAACAACACGTACACGCCGTTGACCTTGTGTTCCCGGGCCCGCTCGGAGCTCCAAGTCTCGAACATGCGCTTCAAGGCCGCCTTGTTCGCCGGATCCACCCCTTTGCGCACCTCCGCCGGGACCTCGGCCACGGTCTCGATCAACAGGTCCTTCTTCGCGGTTCGTTCCAGCTCGACGATCGTTTTCTCCGCCCGCTTCCGGGCTTCCGCCGAGAAAAAGCCGGCCCCATCCAGGACACCGGACGTCCCGGCCCGCGCTCCCGCCTGGCCGAGGAAGCAGGCGCCCAGCAGCGCCACCAACATGCAGGTCCGACGTAGGGTCAAGTTCATGGTTTCGTATGCGTTACCGAGATTCGCGCCCCCCGGGGATGCCGGGGGCCGTGACGAGCCCCAAACTGGGGCCATCCCGCCCTCCGGTCAACCGGGCCGCGGCCGATGCATCCACCGCGGTCGCGCCAGCCAAGACCCCGTGCCCGCCGTCAGGTTGCAGACACCTTGCGATGCTCCGGGCCCCCGATTCCCGCCCCGGTCGGGTCACCGGTCCCGAACCCGCCCGCGCACGCCGGCTCGCGGCGTCCCGCGAAGCCAGATCCCGCCCACGAACCCACCCGCGACTCAGGACCCGGCGCACGGGATCCTGGCTGGCCCCGACCAGGGCAAGAGCGACGACGATCAACAGCGTCGCGACGGCGAACGTGGTTCGCATGCCGGTGGCAATGGCCTCGGGCCGGCCCTGCGTCATGTCCGCCGTCCCCGAAGCGAACGCGAACACCGCGCCCATGGCCGACGCGCCGGTCATCAACCCGAGATGACGCGACAGGTTGAGCAACCCTGCCATGACCCCCCTGCCTTCGTCCGGGAGGCCGGACATCACGACGCTGTTGTTGGCCGTCTGGAACAGGGCGTAACCGAGGGTCATGACGACGAGCGGACCGAGGTAGCCGGGCACGCCGAACGTCGTCGGCAGGACCGACAGAAGGGCGGAACCGGCCACCATGCCGCCCAACCCCGCCACGGTCATCCGAGGCGCGCCGAATCGGTCCGCCATCCGACCGGCGGGCCACCCCGCCAGCGCGGCGGCCAACGGACCGACCGACAGGGCAAGGCCAACCAGGGCCGCCTCGAGCCCGAGCGCGCGGGAGAGATGGAACGGCCCGACCACCAGCGTCGCCATCATCACCGTCGAGACCAGCGCACTGACCGCAAGGCTCGCGCCCAGGACCCGATCCCTGAACATGGCCGGCCGGAGCAGTGGCGAGGCCGATCCCGCCTCGACCCTCACGAACAGGGCGAGCCCCAGCACGGCCACCGCCAGGAGCGCCGCGTTGAACCCACCGAAGCGTCCGCGCCCGAGGGTCAATGCGAGCGCGTAGGCCGCGAGCGTCAGGGCCAGCAGCACGGTCCCCGCACGGTCGAAGCCGGACCCGACCGTCCCCGCCTCGGGGCGGTCCTCCGGCAGATGACGCCGCGCGAGAAGGAATGCCGCGAACCCCAGCGGGACATGGACGAGGAAGACCGATCTCCAACCGAAGCCCGCGACCAGAAGGCCGCCGAGCGACGGGCCGAGGGCCGTGCCCAGGGCGGACAGGGTTCCCAGCAGGCCCATGGCCCCACCGAGCCTGGCCTTCGGAACCGTCCGGCCGACCAGGGCCAGGCCAAGCGTCATCATGCAGGCCGCTCCGAGTCCCTGCGCTCCCCGCGCGGCAACCAGGAGCCCCAGCGTGGGCGCCCCAGCGCAGAGCACCGAGGCCCCCGAAAACAACGCGATCCCGGCCAGCAGCAACCGCCGGCGTCCGAGCAGGTCGCCCAGACGCCCGACGCCAACGATCAGGGTGGTGATCGCGAGCAGATACGCGAGCACGACCCACTGCACTTCCTGAAAGGAGGCGGCAAACGTCCCTGCGAGCGTCGGCAGGAGGACCGGGGCGCTGCCAGTCCCGAGCGCCGGGAGAAACAGGCACAGCCCAAGGGCGGCGAGCGCCCCTCGCGCCGCCCGACCCGAACTCCCGACGACCACCCGTTCCGCTTCCGCAGCATTCCGCTTCGACATGGACCCGTTCTATCCCGGCATCCGGACGCGCGGAAGACGCACGGATGGCACGGTATCATTGCGTGCAACGCCATGTCCCGGCACGGTGCCGGGGCGTGTCGCGACCCGACCTCAACCTGCTCGTCACGCTGGACGTGCTGCTGGCGGAAGGCAGCGTCGCGGGTGCCGCCCGGCGTCTGCGGCTGAGCCCCTCGGCCATGAGCCGGGCGCTGGCGCGCCTGCGTGAGACCCTGGGCGATCCGCTGTTGGTCAGGGCCGGACGCGGACTCGTTCCCAGCCCCCGCGCGCTCGAACTCCGCGACCAGGTCCGGCAGCTCGTCGTGGGTGCGGAGGCCGTGCTCCACCCCGCCGGGAAACTCGATCTCCCGGGGTTGAACCGAACGTTCACGCTTCGAACCAGCGAGGGGTTCGTCGAGAACTTCGGTCCCGATCTCCTGGCCCGCCTCGCCGCGGAAGCTCCCGGCGTGCGGTTGCGCTTCGTGCCGAAGCCGGACAAGGACAGCACGCCCCTT
>CAZSOV010000153.1:0-17724 GCA_964608505.1 uncultured Verrucomicrobiota bacterium | reverse complement strand
GGAGGCGGGCGGGGGCTCCGTTTGGGCGCGGGAAGGCAGGACCAGCACGGCCATGAGCAGGAGAGCCGAAGCCAGTCCGTGCAGGCGGTAGGGGGGGCGGGAAGGGCGTCGGGACGGCGCCTCGTCGGCGGCGACGCCCGGGCGGGGGCCGGCAGGGACGGCGACGCGACCGCTATTTCTTGTCGACGGCATCGGGGGAAAGGGCGGGTGGGAAGCCGTTCATTTGGCGCCAGAACTCGTACCAGAGCGGGACGCGTTCGAGGAGGACCCAGCCATTGGCGCGGACGCCCTGGCGGAGCCAGCGGGTGCCGGGCCAGTCGCGGCGTTCGAGGGTGCCGTCGGAACTCTCCACTTCGTCCGGGGCGGGGGCGACGAGGACGCGGAAGCGGCCGCGACCGTCGTCGGTGGGATCGATGACGAGGACTTCGCCGCCGAAGGTGCCGAGGGCGACGCTGGGCCAGCCGACGAACTGGACGGCGGGCCAGCCTTCGAACTGGAGGCGGACGGGGCTGCCGGGGCGGACGACGCCGGTAGTGGAATCGGTGGACCGGGGGCGGAGGAGGGGCATGTCGTTGCCGTTGATCCAGAGTTCGACCATGCGACTGTCCGTCTCGGGGATGAGGGTACAGATCGGGGAGCCGGCACGGAGGTAACTGCCCTCGGTGGCCTGGAGGCGATGGACGATGCCGTCGCGGGGCGCGACGACTTTCTGGGTGCCGGTTTGATTGATCTGGATCGAGAGGGTGGTGACGGCCTGTTCGGCGGAGGCGAGGTCTGCGCGGGCCGATTCGCGCAGGGCGCGGCTGGCATGGAGGGTGCCGAGGAGGTCGGGGGCGGCGCGCTCGAGGAGGGCCTCGGCGTGGAGGACCTCGGTGCGGGTACGATCGCGTTCGAGGGTGGCGAGTTCGAACTCGCGCCGGGAGGAGAGTCCGCGTTCGTCCTCGAACAGGGCACGGACGCGTTCGAACTGGAGCTCGGCGGCGGTGCGGGCGAAGCGGGCGACATCGAGGCGGTTGGAGGCGGCGGCGAGGGCGAGGGGCAGGGCGCGCTCCTGTTCCTCGATCTGGGAATCGAGCATGCGGATGCGCTGGGTGGCGGCCTCGAGGCGGGAGCGCGCGGCCTGGCGTTGGGACTCGAGGTGGACGAGCAGTTGCGGATCGTTGTCGACGAGGCGGACCAGCACGTCGCCCTTGCGCACGGTTTTTCCCTCGACGACGAAGGAGGCCTCGACCCGTCCGGAGAGGGGGGACTCGACGGTGACGGCTCGTTCGAGGGGATCGTAGGCGACGACGCGGCCCGTGCCGCGGATGAACTGTTGCCAGGGCAGGAAGGCGAGGCCGAGGAGGAAGAGGGCGAAGACCTTGAGGGCGAGCCAGCCGAGGGTGCGGGCCGCCACCGGAAGCCGGGTGCGCGCGGCGCAGTCGAGGGGCGCCAGATGATCCAGCAGCGGAAGGGCGGTCGCGGGACCGTGCGGGGCCGAAGCCGGGTCGGGGGAGGAGGGGGCAGCCATGGCGGTTCGGTTCAGGCGGAAGTCGACATGCCGGCGGGCGCGGCGTGGGGCGCGAGTCGGAAGACCCGGGGACAACGCGCCAGGATGCCGTCGTCGCGGGTGGCGATCACGAGGGTCCAGGGGCGGTCCGGATGGAACAGGTAATCGAGGACGGTGGACATTTCGCGCGGGTCCAGACCGTCCAATTCCTTGTCGATGAGGAGCAGCGAGGGGCGTCCGGCGACGGCCCGGGCCAGGGCGGCGAGGATGCGTTGGGAATCGGACAGGGGGCGTCCACCGGGCCGCAGCCGATGGGCGAGACCGTCGGGCAGCCGGTTCACGCTGGGCCCGAGTCCGACGGCCTCGAGGGCGGACTGGACGTCGGCGGTGGAGAGGTCGGCGCGGCCGAGGGCGATGTTCTCGAGGAGCGTGCCTTCGACGAACTCGGGTTCGCGAATCAGGACGACGTGGCGGCGGAGTTCGGCGAGGGACCAGGAGCGGAGGTCGAGTCCCTGGATGCGAAGGGTTCCCTCGGTGGGGGCGCGGAGTCCGTAGACGAGATCGAGCAGGGTGCCGGCGCCACTGCCGATGGGGCCGGTAACGGCGACGTGCTCGCCCGGGGCGACGCGGAAGGAGAGGTGCTCGAACAGCGGACGGGCGCCCGAAAAGGCGAAGGCGAGATCGTCGATCTCGAGCGAAGCCGGACCGGGCCGGGAAGGGGCGGCCTCGCCGCCGGCGCGTTCGATGGGGAGATCGACGACGCTGCCGAGTTTGTCGATGGCGGCGAGGGTATCGTACCAGTTTTCGAGGCTCTTGCCGAACCGGACCATGGAGGAGACCACGGCGGCGACGATGAGTTCGCTGGCGACGAGTTGGCCGAGGGTGAGTTGGCCCTGGAGGACGAGCAGACCGCCGAGGGCGAGCAGGAGGGCGCTGGCGACGGCCTCGAGGGCGAGGAGACCGAGGATCTGGCGGACGAGGACGCGGAAGTGGGCACGGCGGGCGGAGAGGTAGGCATCGACGAGATGGTCGGTGCGCGCGCGGGAGAATTCGGCGGCGTGGCTGTTCTTGAACAGGATGGGGAACAGGACCACCTGTTCCAGCCAGCCGGCGACGGCGTGTTTGGCGTAGGACTCCTCGATGCTGGTCCGGACGCCGTGACGGCCCAGCGGGAGGAGGATCAGAACGAGGGCGAGGACGAGGAACAGATCGAACGCGAGCAGGAACGGGTGATAGAAGGCGAGGACGAGGAGTCCGATGGCGGTGGCGAGGGCGACGTTGACGCCGTCGACGAGAAGGGCGGCGGAGCTCTTCTGCACCGTGACGACGTCGAGGAACTTGTTGACCAGTTCCGGACGGCGGGTGCGTTCGAGGGCGTCGAACCGGAGGCGGGGGAGGCGGTAGGCGAAATCGGCGGCGAGGCGGACGAAGATGCGTTGCTGGATGAGCTCGACGACGAAGTACTGGACGCCGGTGATGACTCCGAGGAGGAGGAGGAACGCGAGCAGGGCGCCGGCGAGGATGGCGAGGGACTGGATGTAGACGGATTGCTGGCCGCCGAAGCTGATGTTGTTGACGACGGCATCGACGGTCAGCGGGCTGGCCAGGTAGAGGAGGCCCGAGATGGCGGAGAAGAGGACGACCAGCAGGATGTCCCCGCGTTCCGGGCGGAGGAGGGCCAGGAGGCGGCGATGGGGGGCAGGAGTGGTGCCGTGGGAATCAGCCATGGGAGATGAGCCGGGCGAGGGCGGGCCTTAGCCCGTGGTCCGAAGGCCGCTGGCCACGGCAGTGATATTCAGGAGGAGATCCCGCAGCAAGGCGTCATCCGGCTGGCGGCGCCACAGGCGCAGGAGGCGGATCTGCTCGCGATGCAGGAGGGCCAGCCCGGCATCGCGGGCGTGAAGCGTCCGATGGAAACGAGGTCGGCGCTCGGGAAGGGAACCGTCGGCCAGTTCGGCAAGCAGGCAGCGGGTGCGGCGGTATTCGGCCTCGATGACGGGCAGGAATCGGTCGCGCAAGGCCGGTTCGGCGACCAGTTCGGCGTAGGCCTGCATCCAGTCCGGGGAGGCGCTTTCGAGGCTGGCCTCGACGTTGAGGAGGACGTAGCGGAGGAACGTCCACGAGGTCCAACCCGCGCGCAGGCGGGCAAAATCGGCGGGGCGCTGGTCCCGCAGGGATTGGAGGGCGGAGCCGACGCCGTACCAGCCGGGGAGGTAGAAGCGGGCCTGGGTCCAGCTGAAGACCCACGGGATGGCCCGCAGGTTCGCCAGGGTTGGTTCGGCGGTGCGGTGGGCGGGACGGGAGCCGATCTTGCTTCGTTCGATGACGTCGATGGGGGTGACCTGGCGGTGGAACTGGAGGAGTCCCTCCGTGGCGAGGAGGTCTTGATAGACCCGGGCGCTGGCGGCGGCCAGTTCCGGAAGAAGGGGTTCGAGGTCCGCGGCACTGCCGCGCCTGGAAGCGGGCGCGAGACGGTTGCGGACGGCGCCCGCGGCGACGAGTTCGAGGTTGAGGGCGGCGGTGAGGTGGTTGCCGTACTTCTGGGCGACGACCTCGCCCTGTTCGGTAAGGCGCAGTCCCGCGGCCAGGGTGCCTTCGGGAAGAGCGTCGAGGAACCGGTGCGTCGGACCCGCGCCCCGGCTTACGGTGCCGCCGCGGCCGTGAAAGAACCGGACCTCGACCCCGTGACGTTGCGCCACGTCGCGCATCGCGCGCTGGGCGAAGTGGAGTCCCCATTGGCTCGCCAGGATCCCGGCGTCCTTGTTGCTGTCGCTGTACCCGATCATGACCTGCTGAACGGGGCGCGGCGACGGGGCGACCGGGATGGGAGCAGGAACCGGTTCGGCGTCGCCCGGGGGTGGGCGGAGGGATCGGACGGTGACCGGATGGGCCAGAAAGGCGTCGAGGATGGCCGGCGATCGTTCCAAATCGGCGCAGGTCTCGAACAAGGGCACGACGGGGACCAGGGACCGGAGCCCCTGGCCGTCGTCGCGGACGAGACCCGCCTCGCGGGCCAGGAGGTAAACCCCCAGCAGATCCGCCACGTGACGGGTCATGCTGAGGATCAGGGCGCCGATGGCATCGGGTCCGAATTCGCGGAGATGCCGGGCGATGACCCGGTAGGTGGCGAGGACGGACTCGGCTTCGGGACCGAGACGGGCGGAGGCCTCGGCGAAGGGACGGGGATGGCGCAGTTCGGCGTCGAGGAAGGCGAGCCGCCGGGCCGGTTCCCAATCCGGGTAGCGGTCGCCCTCGGGAACGCCGGCGAAGCGGAGCAGTTGGGCGATGGCGCGGTCGTGGAACGCGCTGTTCTGGCGGATGTCGAGGGTGGCGAGGTGGAAGCCGAGGACGTCGACGGTGCGGCGAACGGGAACGACGAAGCGGGTCACCAGACGGTGGGCGCGCAACCGGCGGAGGCTCCCGGCCAGGGCATCGAGATCGTGGCGAAGCTCGTCCGGATGGCGGTAGGGATGGTTCGCGCCGGGATCGATCCGACGGCGGAAGGCCCGCACGGCGGCGGCCCAGGGTTCCTCCTCCGACGCCGCCACGCCGCATTCCCGCGGCAGCATGGCGACGGACTCCCGTACGACATCGGGCTCATCCTGCCCGTGGGAGGAGAGGACCAGGGCCTGCTCGAGGGCGGCCAGTTGCCGATCCAGGACCAGGAACGCATGACGCCGTAGTTCGGCCAGGGTCTCCCGGGTGGTGTCGGCGGTGACGAAAGGATGTCCGTCGCGGTCCCCGCCGATCCAGGTGCCGAATCGGAAGGGGACGGGAGGCGGTCCATCGGGAAGCACCTCGGCCGGCAGGCCGGCTTCGATCCATGCGGCGCGGAACCGCTGGTCGAAGAGTCGGAGGACGTCGGGGATGCTGTTCTCGAGGTAATACAGGAGGTTGCGCCGTTCGGCGGCGACGTCGGGCTTCTGGACGAAGATCTCGCCCGTGCGCCACAACGTTTCCAGGGAGGCCTTGATCTCCTCCCGGATGCGGCCGCGTTCGGCCGCGGTGTACATGCCGTTCTCGAGTTCGACGAGCCAGAGGTAGAGGCGGCGGTGGAGGGCGAGCACCGACCAGCGCTTGGCCTCGGTCGGGTGCGCGGTGAACACCGGTTCGATCGGGGATTCGCCCAGGGTCCGGAGGATCTCCGCGCCGGTGTACCCCTGCGCGCCGAGGTGCCGGAAGGTGTCCGCCCACAGTCCCGGACCGACGGGCGCCGGGCCGTCTTGCTCGCGTCGGCGCAGCACCTGATTGGCCGCGTTTTCCTCGACGATGTTCAGTAATTGAAAGCCGATGGACAGGGCCTGGGCACCCCGGGCCGGAAGGGGACGCTCGGGGGGCCAGCCGCCGGGATCGAGCAGAAGGGCCAGGTCGGCCTCTCCCAATTCGGCGAGGACCTCGCGCGCGCAGGCGAGCAGGAACTCCCGGTCGCGATCGATCTTGTCGAATCCCCAGGTGGTCAGGGTGGGCATGCTGGTGGTGGGTGGGCCGCCCGTGGGCTTGGACCTCGTCCGCCCCGGGCGCGGCGGCCATCAAATAGCCCGAAACCTCGCGCCCGCAAGGAGCCCGTGGGGGGCGTGGATCCCTTCGACATGTCGCAAATGTCAAATGTCGATGTTTGACCCCATTGCGGTCGTGTTCGGCGTTGAAGGCGGGGAGGGCGGTCGTCGAGGCTGGCGACATGCTTCGACCACGGAAGAAATACACGGTGCATGACCTCCGGCTGTTGAAAGGCAAACGCTGCCTCACGCACATCCACGTGAAATCGCCCGAGGAGGCCGCGGCGGCGGAGGAGGCGGGGGTGGACCTGATGAGTTGCAGCTTCGATTCGCCGGAGGCGCAGGCCCGATTGCCCCGTTTGGTGGCGGCGGCTCCGAACAGCTTCCTGTCCGCGGCGACCCCGCACGGCCTGGCCTCGCCCGAGGAAGCGATCCGGGTCGGGTTCCGGGCGTTGGAGCTCGGCGCGAGCTCGGTGTACTGCTCGGCGAGTCCGACGATCATCGAGGCGATGGCACGGGAGGGTCTGCCCGTGGTGGGGCATCTGGGGCTGGTGCCGCGGCATGTCACGTGGACCGGATACCGGGCCATCGGCAAGACCGAGGCGGAGGCGCGGGAGCTGTATCGTCGGATGAAGACGCTGGAGGGCGCGGGGGCCTACGCCGCCGAACTCGAGTGCGTGCCGCATCGGCTGGCGGGTTTCCTGTGTTCCCGGACCTCGATGCTCCTGATGTCGCTCGGCTCCGGGCCGGGATGCGACACGCAGTTCCTGTTCTCCGACGACCTCCTGGGCGATTACGACGAGCGCCTGCCGCGTCACGCGAAGGCCTACCGGAACTTCCTGGAGGAACACCGCCGCCTGCAGCGCGAGAGGGTGGCCGCGTTTTCGGAGTACATCGCGGATGTCCAGGCGGGGCGTTTCCCGGAGCGGAGCCATCTGGTGGAGATGGACGAGGCGGTCCTGAGTCGGGTGATGGAGACGGTGGTCGGGGGCACCGAGGGCGGCGGATGACCGGTGCTGCGCCGGACGACGGTGACGTTATTCGGCGGCGGGGACGCGGCGGCGGATGGGGAAGGCGACGAGCAGCAGCAGGAGACCGGCGCTGCCGGCGGTGCCGACGACCTGGAGGAAGCGCAGGGGCATGGCGGCGGTGTTGTCGCCGCTGACCTCGCCGGCGAAGAGGCCGGCAAGGAGGTTGCCGAGGGAGGTGGCGAGGAACCAGACCCCCATCATTTGGCCGACGAGGCGCGGGGGTGCGAGCTTGGTGACGGAGCTGAGGCCGACCGGGCTGAGGAAGAGTTCGCCGAAGGTGTGGAGCAGGTAGGTGAAGACGAGCCAGGTGGGCCAGACGGGGCCGTGGGCGATGGCGCGTCGGGCGCCGAAGGCGAGCACGAGGAATCCGGCGGCGAGCAGGATCAGGCCGAAGGCGACCTTGGCGACGAGCGGCGGATTGCGTCCGTGCCGGGCGAGGGAGATCCAGAGCGCGGCGGCGACGGGGGCGAGGAGGATGATGAAGCCGGCGTTGAGGGATTGAAACCAGCCGGCGGGAACCTCGAACCCGGCGAGGAGGCGCTGGGTGTGGCGTTCGGCGAAGAGGTTGAGGGAGGAGCCGGCCTGTTCGAACCCGGACCAGAACAGGGCGGAGGACAGGAAGAGCAGGGCCACGACGCCGACCCGGGCCTTCTCGTCGCGGTCGAGGCCGGCGAGGAAGAAGGCCCAGGCGAACCAGGCGATGGCGATGCCGACGATGACGAAGGTGGTGCGGCGGGCGAGCCAGACGGGGTCGATGGGGAGAATGCCGGCGAGGGCGAGAGCGGCGGCGAGGGCGCCGAGCGCGACGAGGGCGGCGACGAGGATTCGGAGGGGGCCGGGGTTGGCGGGCGGGTTGGGGGGCACGAGGCCGGCGTCGCCGAGGTGTCGGCGGGTCAGACGGAACTGGACGAGGCCCAGGACCATGCCGACCCCGGCGGCGGTGAATCCGTAGTGCCAGTTGAGTTTTTCGCCGAGGGTGGAGCAGACGAGGGGCCCGAGGGCGGCGCCGAGGTTGATGCCCATATAGAACAGGGTGAAGCCGGCGTCGCGGCGGGCACCGCCCTCGGGGTAGAGCTTGCCGACGAGGCTGCTGATGTTGGGCTTGAGCAGGCCGGTGCCGAGCACGACGAGGAGGAGGCCGAGGAAGAAGGCGGTGGGGCTGGGGATGGCGAGGGTGAAATGGCCGGCGGCGATGAGGAGTCCGCCGAGCCAGATGGCACGCTGGGCGCCGAGCAGGCGATCGGCGAGCCAACCCCCAGGGAGGGCGGCGAGGTAGACGCCGGCGGTATAGAGGCCGTAGATGGCGGTGGCCTTCTGGTCCGTCAGGCCCAGGCCGCCGCGTTCCACCTGATCGACCATGAACAGGACGAGCAGGGCACGCATGCCGTAGTAGCTGAGGCGTTCCCACATCTCGGTGAAGAACAGCGTGTAGAGTCCGCGCGGATGACGGGCATCGAGCTGGGCGGTGGACAGGGCGGGCATGGCGGATGGGAGGCGGGTGGAGCGTCGGTGCCGGCGAAGTTCAGGGCAACCGGCGGCGGTAGATGGCGAGCAGGGAGAATCCGGTACCCGGGTCCGTCGGTCGGTGCTTCGAGAGTTTCAGGGAGGCGGCGGTCCAGAGGTTGGCGAAGCGCCGCAGGAAGACCATGGGCGCGTTGACGCGGTGGAGGGGCAGTCGCCGATGCAGGAGCCGACCGAGGCCGAGCAGGAACCGCGTGCGGCGGTAGGGGTGGAGATGTTCGGCGGCGAGCGGTTCGAACAGGAGTTCCTCGAGATCGAACGGGGCGACCTGGGGCACGTATTGCAGGGCCTCGGCACGCCAGCGCAGCGGGTGATGGGGCGGGGCGTTGAGCGGGTCATGGAGCGCGTGGCCGATGTAGGCGTCGTTGTTGGGCACGGCGACGAAGAGCCGTCCGCCCGGACGCAGGACGCGCGCGGCGTCGGCGAGCACGGCGGCGGGCCGGGGCACGTGTTCGAGCACCTGGAAGAGCGTGAGAAAATCGGTGCTCCGATCCGGCAGCGCGTCGAGGAGGCACTCGCGCACCTCGAGGCCGCGCGCGCGCGCGCGGGCGACGGCATCGGGGTTGAGTTCGACGCCGCGCCGCCGCTTGCCCCCGACGAGCGAGAGGAAGAAGCCGTCGCCGCACCCGACGTCGATGAGGTCGGGGCTCTCGGGCAGGCGTTCGACCGTCTCGGTGAACTCCCAGCGGGTGGTGGAGTAGTACTGACGGCTGCGTCCGAGGCTCGTGTAGAAGGCGGCGGAACCGGCGACGGGCGGGTCGAAATACTCGAGGCCGCACTGGAGGCAGCGGACGAGGGCCAGGGCGCGGAGTCCGGAGGGAAACTCGTCGCGGACGGCGACGCCGAACTGGCGGCGATACTCGTAGTCGAGGTGGGCCACGGCGACGCGCTCGAGAAGTCGGTGCCGGGTGGAGCCGCAGAGTCGACACTCGGTCCGGGACGCGGATGGCCCGGCGTCAGGAGGTTCGGAGGTTTCCTTTGGCATGGAGAGCGGAGGAGGGTTCGAGGAGGAAGCGGGTCAGGGTGGTGCCGAGGCCGCGGGCGCCGTCGATGGCCCACCACCAGAAGTTGAAGAGACACCCGAGGACCAGGGGCGGGACGATGAACGAATCGAGGCCGCGTCCGAGGCCGACGACAAGGGCGACGGAGACGAGGGCGGAAAGCGTCTGGGTGATGACGAGACTCCAGACGGCGGGGATGCGGTTCTCGGTGGAGATGAGGGTGGTCCAGAACTGGAAGTTGAGGTCACCGAGGCCATTGAGCATGAGCAGCGCGAAGAGGATGCGGGGGAGGACCTGGCGGTCGGAGCCGAGCCATTCGAGGATGGGTTGGCCAAGGGCGACGGCGGAGGCGCCCAGGGCGGCATAGGTGAGCAACTGGAGCCCGAACCGGGGCCGGAGAATGCCGCGCATGGCGGCGAGGTCGTGGGAGAGTCGGAGCTGGGCGATCACCGGCCATTTCACGGAGGTCCAGACGGCGGCGATGCCGATGGCGATCTTCATGATCTGGAGGGAAAGACCGTAGGGTTGGTACTCCTCGAGGCTGAAGCGCTGGACATAGACGAAACTGCATGCAGTGGCGCCGACGTAGAGGGCGACATACTGGATTCCGAGGCGCCAGGAATTGGGCCACATCACGGCGAGCAGGCGGCGGAGGGCGCCCGGGGGCAGCGGGATGCGCGGCCCGAGCAAACCCCGCACCTCTCGCCCGGCTCCCCAGCGGAGGACGATGCCGGAGAGGAGCCCGGCGACCGGGACGGCCATCAGGCCGGTGCCGGCGACGAGCAGGAGGGCGGAGGCGGCGAGCTTGAGGCCGTAGGCGAGGGACAGCCAACGGGCGCTGCTGGTGACGCGGTTGAGCCCGCGCAGGACGGCGACCCAGTAGGCGGTGTAGAGCTCCAGCCCGGCGACGGCGATTTGCACGGCCCACGCCAGCCAGGTCCATCCGGGCGAGGTGGTCTCGGAGATGCGCAGGCCGACAAGGACGCTTCCACCCACGATGAGCAGGACCACGGCGCCCAGCGCGAGCCAGGCGTAAAGTCGATGGGTCGCCGCGACGATCTCGAGAACGAGGGACCGGTTGGAACCTCCGGAGGAGTCGCCCGGTCGGGCCATGCCATCGGCCTGGAGGGTGCCCGCCCCGCCGAGCGCATAGGAAAGATTTCGTTCGACCGACAGGGCAAAGCCGAAGTCGGCCATGGGCACGATCGCGGCCAGGCCGATGAACAGGTAGTACATGCCCAGATCCGCGCGAGAGAGGAACCCGGGGTGGACGAGGAGGGGCAGGAGGATGAGGCCGGAGGCAAAACGGAAGCCGTTGTACATCCACGACCAGATCACGGCCGAGCGCGTGAGGCGTGTCACCCAACCGGCCAGGAACGAGGGCGGCGATGGAGCGGCGGGCGAGGTCATGTCCCGACCGGACTGCGGGCGCCGGCGGGTTTGCGGGCGCGGACGTGGACGCCGATATACAGTGCGGACGGGTCGGCGGGACCGGCCTCGGCCTGATGCCGGAACAGATCGGCGAACGCGTTGAGGAGCGGCACGGCGAACCACCCGTAGCCTTTGCGGAGCGCGCCCAGAAGGGCAGGGACCCACCCACCGCTGCGTCCCGTGCGCAGGTTCCAGACGCAGTGATGGCCCATCTGGACCGCGGCTCGAATCCCCGTCGAGAGTTTGCCCCCCGCCACGATCTCGAAGCCGGCGGCGCGCACCTCGCGCAGCAGGCCTTCGGACGTCCAGCGGTGGAAGTCAAACGGACAGCCGTGTTCCGGATAGAAGCCGTGGGTCGTGAGCAGCAGTTCGCCGCCGGGGCGCAGGAGGCGGTGGCATTCGGCGAGGTACCGGGCGGGCTCGGGGACGTGCTCGAGGACCTGGGTGGAGAAGACCCAGTCGTACGAGGCCTCCGGTTCGCGGGTCAGGCCGTCCTCGCCGAGCAGTCGATCCACGAGCGGACCGGGAACGAGGTCCGCCTTCACGTAGGAACGGCAGTTCCGGAAGAGATCCGCATAGGGGGCCCCGCCGCAGCCGTAGTCGAACACGTCGCCGCGGAAATCGCGGGAGACGGCCAGGATGACACGGTGGATGTCGCACAAGCTGATGTAATCGCCGTCCCTCAGGCCGGGGCGCTGACGGATCCGGAGATAGGCCTCCCCGGCCAACGCGTCGCCGAGGGCGCGCGCTTCGGAGTCGGAGACCGCCGGGTGTACGGGTGCGGACACGGCGGGCAGCTTGGCCGAGGGGCGAGGCTGGGGGGAAGTCCGATCCGGGATCGGCTCTCGCGGGGAGGAAGCTCCAAGGGACAAGCTCAAAGCTCCGGGATCGCGCGCGGTGGGCGTGGGGCGGGGAGGGTTGCGAATGTCGTGTCGGGGGGGCGCGGGAAGGACCGGTGTCAGCGTCCGCCGGTGGGGCTGTCGGGCTCGCACCAGAGGCGGTTGGGGGTGGGGGCGCCGGTGGCCAATTGCTTGAACTCCATGATGGTCATCATTTCGACGGCGCCGCCGAAGGTCCCGATGTGGGAACGTCCCGACGTGCGAGGCGCGTCGGGCAAGCTGGCGGGCATGGGGGAATGTCTTTGGGACGGGCTTTCCAGAGGCTGGCAGCCGGAATCGTTGAAGTTGAAGGGAAGGGCTTCCTCGAGTTCCAAGTAGGCGATGCCGTCGGGCCGGAAGCGGTTCAGGGCCAGGGTTCGGAAGCCGGGCAATTGTCCGCTCCGGATCACGATGGAACTCATGCCGAAGCTCGTGACCTTCATGTCACGCTGGCGCCAGAGCGACGCGCCCGCTCCCTGCGCGTGGGCCATGTCCTCCGGGCAGAAGAACGGGGCGTCCTTTTGCAGAAATGGCCAAAGCTGACCGGCGCGCAGGAAGGGAAGCTGGAGCGTGTTCGTGGCGCGACCGGCGGCGGAGAGGATCGCGACTCCGTCCAGCCGGGTGGCATAGGCCCAGCCGTCGGGTCCCGAGGGACCCCCGCCCCAACCGGGGTAGGGCATGCGATCCCCGTTGTCGGCGGCGTAGAGGAGGGTGGCTCCGATGATCTGCCGCAGGTTGGCGAAGCACTGCACCCGCCGGGTCGTCGAACTCGGGGTAGGGATTGGCACCGCGGCGAGTCCGAGGACCGCAATCCCCAGGAGCAGGCCGATCATGTCCGGACGAGCGAATCCGGACGCGGCCCGGTGAGTGCAGGTTCGGCGAGGGCGGAGGGCCGCGGGGGAACGGTCGATCGGGTTCATGGAGAGGGCCGCGATTGCGGTGCCGGGCCAAGCCTCGGCGGAGGGCCTGAAGGTGTTTGTCCGGCGAGACACGGTGACGGGGAGGGAGCGACGATTCAACGGGTTTTCCGGGAACCCGGAAGCCTCCGTGATGGAGTCCGGAGGGTTCGGATTCAAGTGATTGCCCCCGACACGAAGATTGACCCGCGGGACGGAACGGGAATTCTCCATCCAGTGAAATCCCGGAACCAACTCACTTCCGTCGGATCGCGGGGGAGGTCGGATCGAAACGGGCGTGTGACTGGCTTCGGATGCCTGGCGTGGGTCGGGGGGACCTGGCTGGTGGCGGGTCGCCTCCTTTCGTATGCGCTCGCCCCAGTCCCGCTCTCGCCGGGGGTTGTCCCGGCTCCCGGCCCCGCCTCGGTCACGGTCGCGGGGGGAGCCATGGTTCCCCTGGTGACCGAGGATGGCCGGTTCCTGTTCTTCCTCAGTTCCGCCGAGGGTTACGTGCCGTCGAGTTCGGGCGTACTGGAGGCGTACCGCCTTGACCTCGCCTCGGGCGACGTGCGGTGGGTGTCGGCCCCTTCCGAGCCGGGTTCCTCGGCGGGCAATGTGCTCGGCATCGTGGCCAGTCCGGACGGGCGGTGGGCGGCGTTCGTGCGCGAGGGAGCGTCGGTTCCCGGGCAACCCGGCGGGGACCCTGCGGACGTCTTCTGGGTGGACCTGACGGAGTCGGTGGTGGCGGTCGAGCGGGTGACCGTGGGGTTGGCCGGCGGGCGGGCGCGGGGGCGCGCGGAGCTGGCGGGCATGAGTGCGGGCGGGCAACAGGTCCTGTTCGTCAGCGATGCGCCGGAGCTCGTGGCGGGCGATACCAACGGGGTGGCGGACGTCTTTCTCTGGGATCGCCCCACGCGGACCCTCGACTGGATCAGCGTGGGGTTTGAAGGTGCGGCGCCGAAGGGTGTGTCGGGGAATCCGGTGATGACGCCGGACGCCCGATACGTGGCGTTCGAGAGCCGGGCCATGAACGTGGTCGCGAGCTCGTTGCCCGGGCTGAGGAATTCCGAAATCTACCTGCGCGACCGCCAGCTTCGGTCGACGCGGCTCGTGAGTCGGCGCCGCCCGAACGAGAATCGCTTCTTCGAGGCCCTGACGCCCGCGATCAGCCCGGACGGGGAATGGATCGCCTTCGCGGGACTGGGGGTGAACCTGGTGATCGACGCGCCGGAGACCGGTTCGGGCTGGTACCATCTGTGGAACCGCACGACCGAAACGTTGCGCCAGTTGCCGACCCTGGAGCCGGCGTCGCGGACGGCCACGGCGCAGCCCGCCGTCTTCTCGCCCAATTCCCGGTGGCTCGCCTATGCGGACAAGGGGATCGTGCGTTCGTGGGACTTGACCACCGGGACGTCCGCGCTGTTGTCGACGAACCTGGCGGGTTCCCCGTCCGGGAACGCGTCGGCCGTGGTGCTGCGCGTCGCCGACGACGGCAGCGAGGTGGACTTCCTTTCGACGCAACTCGACCTCGTCGATCTGGGGTCGGGCCCGTTGCCCTTGGCCCGCTGGTACCGGCACTCGGCGCGCACCGGTTCGGTGCGCCTGTTGAGTCGGGAGCCGGGGAACCCCCAATCCGAATCCGAAGTCCTGGCCGCCTCGGCGAGCGTGGATGGAAGCCGGATCGCGTTTGAAACCGGACCGGTCAGCGGGGACCCGCGCGACCGAAACCAGGACTCCGACATCCGGCACGGCCCGCCGGAAGGCCCCTTGGTGTTCCTGCGTCCGGCGCGCGTTCCCGCCACGGCGCGCGGGCGGGTCCGGCTGCCCAGGGAATCCGGTCCGCCGGGGTCCACCAGTCGTCCCGTGGCCTCCGGATTGTTCTCGCCGAATGGCGGGCATGTCCTGCTCTGGGTGGAGGGCGGGAGCGTGGGCGCCTCGTCGAACACCTGGCAACTGGTCGCGCAGGATCTGGCCGGGTCCGCATGGAACCTGGTTTCCCGGGGGCCACTTCAACGTCCCAGTCAGGGCTGGCCCTTCATGGACGCGCATTTCGTCTCCGACGGTTCGGCGGTGATCCACTCCGGACGCGCGACGGACCTGGTTGCGAACGATCTCAATGGGCGGTCGGACGTCTTCGAGTTCGATCTCGCGTCCGGGACCCACCGTTTGTTGAGCGTCGCACCGGGCGGAATTCAGGCCCTGGGCGGGCACTCGTTTCGCGCCCGCTCGGCGCCCGGCGGGAAGTCGGTCGTGTTTGCCACGTTCGCCACGAACCTGCACGCGGGCGCGGTAGGGCCCGGGTTGCGACTGCTGCGGGTGGATCGAACCACGGGTGATCTGTCCCTCCTGCTCTTCCAGGCGGGCAACACCAACCAGTCGCTGTCCGTCCCGGTGTTTCGCCCGGACGGGACCGGAGGGCAGGACGTGTTCGTCGAGATGGGGCCTGATGCCGCCGGCACGACGGCGCACGGCGTCTGGCAGGTCGGACTGACTTCGGGCCGGGCCGTCCGGCTGGACGCCGAGGTTCGGGGTCCGACGGAGCGGGTCACGGCGTTGCGGGCGGGCTCGCCGTCGGTGTCCGACTCCGGGGATCGCGTCGCGTTCGAGATCCAGCATGGGGTCCAGGCGGGTCGGGTCACTTCCGTCGCCGTGTGGAATCGGGGTGGGTCGGAGCCCGCCCAACTGGTCAGTCTGGACCGGGCCGGCGCGGTGATTCCGGCGGACGCCACCGCGCCGCGACTGGCACCGGACGGGGCGTGGGTGGTCTTTCAGACCGCATGGCCCGGGGTGAACGCGCTGGTCAAGGGCGATTCACGCACGGACCTCAACGAAGGGGCTGACCTGTACCTGCGCCACCTGGCGACCGGGAGCACCGAGTTGATCAGCGTGAATGCCGTTGGAAGCGGCACCGGCAACGGAGCTTCGTACGATGCCTCGGTTTCGCCGGATGGACGGTGGGTGGCATTCACCAGCCGCGCGGGGGACCTCGCGTTTCCCGAGACGGACCGCCGTCCAAGGATCCACCTGCGCGACCTCCGGGAACGCCGCACCTGGCGGCTTGAGACGTGGCTCGGCGCGGGCGTGGGCGCGGTCTGGTCCGACGACGGACGTTCCCTGCTGTTCGAGGGGCAGGGGCCCGACGGTTCCACGACCGTGCAGTGGCTGCGGGTGCGGGGAGGGGACGGCGATGGCGACGGGCTCGACGATGATTGGGAGGTGACCCATTTCGGCGATTTGCGCCGCGATGGGACCGGCGATTTCGACCGGGATGCCGCGTCGGACCGGGACGAATTCCGTGCCGGCACCGATCCGACCAATGAAGGCTCGGTTCTGCGCGTGATGATCCTTCGCGAGCTGGGGGGACGGGGGGTGACCGTGTTCTGGCCCTCGGTAGCCGGACGCCAATATCACCTGGAGACCAAGGACGACCTCGACGCGCCGTGGACCCGGTTGCCGGAGGCCGTGACGGCCACGGGAGCGGAGAGTCGGTGGACCCTTCCGTCCGCCGCGGGGACGGGATACCTGCGAATCACCATGCCCTGAGGGAAACGACCCTGCAGCGGGCGAGGGAGAGGCCCGTGGCGTCGGGGGTGGACCTAGCGCGGCGGGAGTTCGCTCAGGGGAAGGTTCGGGTGCTTTTCGATGAAGTAGTTGCAGGTCCAGACGTTCGGGAATAGCAGGACCAGGTTGCCGGCGACATCCCGGGCCGCCCGGGCGCCGGTCGGGAGCTGGGTGTCGTCGAACTCGGCGGGGGGCGCTTCGGTGTTCACCCAGCGGATGACGGTCCAGGCCGCGGGTTCGAACCGGGATTCGGCGCCGTACTCGGACTGAAGCCGGTATTGGACGACCTCGAACTGGAGGGGGCCGACCGCGCCGAGCAGGGGCACGCGCTGGACGGAATCGAGGAGGAAGAACGACTGGACGACGCCTTCCTGGAGGAGTTGGTCGAGGCCCTCGCGGAACCGCTTGAACTGCGCCGTCGTGGGGCTGTGCAGCCAGGCGAAGCATTCGGGGGTGAACTTGGGGATCTCGTCGAATTTCACCGCCGGATCCTCGGCGAGCGTGTCGCCGATGCGGAAATCGGAATGACCGACGAGGCCGACGACGTCGCCGGGAAAGGCCTCGTCGACGGTCTCGCGTTCGCGCGCGAAGAGCTTGTGGGAACTCGAGAGCCGCAGCTTGCGTCCCGTCCGGGTATGGGTGACGGACATGTCGCGCTCGAAGCGCCCGGAACAGATGCGGACGAACGCGAGGCGGTCGCGATGGCGGGGGTCCATGTTGGCCTGGATCTTGAAAATGAACCCGGCAAACGGCTCGACCGCGGGATCGACGGCGCGCCCGTTGATGGACCTGGGATGCGGCGCGGGGGCGAGGTCGAGAAAGGCGTCGAGCAGGAGTTGGACGCCGAAGTTGTTCACGGCGCTGCCGAAGAAGACCGGGGTGAGTTGGCCGGCCAGGATGGCGGCGTGATCAAAGGCGGCTCCCGCGCCGTCGAGCATGTCGAGTTCGTCGACCACGCGGCGATAGGTGTCGGGATCGAGTTGGTCCTTCACCGTGGGATCGGCGAGGCCGAGAACGGAGACGGGGGCACGGAAGGTGCCGCCCGGCACCCGTTCGAAGAAATGCACCAACCGCCCGCGCCGGTCGAATACGCCGCGGAAGGAAGGCCCGTCGCCCAACGGCCAATTCACCGGATGCGCGTGGATGCCAAGGACCGATTCCAGTTCGTCGAGCAGGCCGAGCGGCTCCCGGGCGGGGCGATCCAGCTTGTTCATGAACGTGAAGATCGGAATGCCCCGGCGGCGGCAGACCTCGAACAGCTTCCTCGTCTGGCTCTCGATGCCCTTGCCGGCGTCGATCACCATGATCGCGGCGTCGACCGCCGTCAGCACGCGGTAGGTGTCCTCCGAGAAATCCTTGTGGCCGGGCGTGTCGAGCAGGTTGATCGTGTGGCCCGCGTAGTCGAACTGCATGACCGAGC
>CAZSOV010000152.1:0-17772 GCA_964608505.1 uncultured Verrucomicrobiota bacterium | reverse complement strand
CGCTGGCCAGCATCGCCAAGAGCGAATTCCTGGCCAACATGAGCCATGAGATCCGCACGCCGATGAACGGCGTGATCGGCATGACGCACCTGCTGCTGGACACGGGCCTCACGGAGACCCAGCGCCGCATCGCCGAGACGGTGCGGGCCAGCGCCGAATCCCTCCTTCAGATCATCAACGACATCCTCGACTTCTCGAAGATCGAGGCCGGCAAGCTCCAGCTCGACGAGGCCGACTTCGATCTCCGGGCGCTCCTCGATGAGTTCGCGGCGCCCCTCGCGTTGCGGGCCGGGGAGAAAGGACTTCGTTTCGCCTGCACGACGGGGAGGGACGTGCCGGCGGGCGTCCGGGGGGATGCGCTCCGGTTGCGCCAGATCCTGACGAACCTCGCGGGAAACGCGGTGAAGTTTACCGAGACCGGCGAGGTCGTGGTGAACGTGGCGCGGGAGGCCGAATCCGAGGCCGGCGTGCGCCTCCGTTTTTCCGTGCGCGACACCGGGATCGGCATCGCCGAGGAGAAGATTGGTCTCCTGTTCCGCATGTTCTCGCAGGTGGATGCCTCGATCACCCGCACGTACGGCGGCACCGGACTCGGCCTGGCGATCTCCAAGCAGCTGGTGGATTTGATGGGCGGACGGATCGGCATCCGGAGCGAGGTGGGCAGGGGCTCCGAGTTCTGGTTCGTCGTGGAGCTGAAACGCGCGGCCGCGACCGCCGAACCGTCCGGGGCCGCAACCCGGACGGCTCCGCCGAGCGGGCCGGCCGCCACCGCCCTGCCGGGCGTGGAGCACGCCCGGGTGCTGCTCGCCGAGGACAACCCCACCAACCAGCAGGTGGCCCTGGGGATGCTGCGGAAACTGGGCATCTCGGCCGTCGCCGTCCCCAACGGAGAGGAGGCCGTCCGAGCCGTTTCCGAACGCGAGTACGACCTCGTGCTCATGGACGTCCAGATGCCGGGCGTCGACGGGCTCGAGGCGACCCGGCGGATCCGGCTCGCCGAATCGGGGGCGGACGCGGGCTCGGAATCGCGCGGGCCGCACCTGCCCATCATTGCCATGACCGCCCATGCACTGGATCGGGATCGCGACATGTGTCTGGCGGCGGGCATGGATGATTACCTGACCAAGCCCGTGGATTTTCGGGCGCTGAGGGACATCTTCCGGCGCTGGATGCCGGCCCATCGCGGCGGCGCGTCGGACGGGCCCCGGCGGGAACCTGCCGTGGATCCGCCGGCAGCAGACGTGCGCGGCGACGGACCGGGCGATGTCCCGGTCTACGATCGGGCTGGATTCCTGGAGCGGGTGATGCAGGACGAGGACATGGTGAGGATCATCGAGGCGACGTTTCTCGAGGATCTGCCGAAGCAGATCGCGGCGCTGGGCGGGCATGTGGAGCGCGGGGAGATCCCGGATGCGGGCGCGCTGGCCCACGCCATCAAGGGTGCCGCAGCGAACGTCGGAGCGGAGGCCCTGCGCCGGGTGGCCTACGCGATGGAGTCCTCCGGCAAGCAGGGGGACGGGGAGACGCTGCGTCGGATGTTGCCGGAACTGCAACGCGAGTACGATCGTCTGGTCCGGGTCATGACGAACCTTGCGTAGCCGGCGGGCGGCCCTCCCGGGGCTCCCGCGCCAACCGGTGGCGGCGTGATTCCATGGCCGAATCGCGCCGGGCTCCGGGCCGGGGGTGTGAGGACCCAGCCCGGGGATTCCGCCCCAACCTTGGGAGCGGGCTGCCCCGGAGCGTGGGGATCCATCCCCAACCCACCCGCGCCATGCACGCGCGGACCCACCGATTTCCGCCTCGAACCCGGCGCGACGGCCCGGTTCCGAGGCGGGCGCAACGAAACCCGGCGCGGCGTGGATGGGGGTTGGGACGCAAGGGGTTGGACGCGCTCCGCACATCCGTCGGCGGCGCCGAAAACGAAACGCCCGAGGAACCGCGCGCCTCGATGGCACGCGCGATGGCATGCCGCCTGCTAATGGCACGACGTACCATCCGGAATGGCTGAAATCGAGGGATTGGCCTCCGTCACGGGCGCCGATTCCAGGGAATCCAGCGCCGGAGGGTACGAGATCGATCGGAGTTCCGAAACCGAACGACGTCTCGCGGAGGGGGTCCGCGGGACCCGGGGGGGGCTTCGGGGAACTCGGGAATTCGGCGGCAATACCAAACAAGATTATGAAGCAGAGACTCGCTGGTTGGCTGGTTGGGGTGGGCTTGGGCGTGAGCGGGACATTGACGGGCTGGGCGGGGGCGAATCCCACCCTGCCGTTCTACGGCGGTGGGGGCACCATCACCGCGCATCCGTCGTATCCCATCGTCGGCGAATCGACTCACATCGAGGTGATCGTGGGCAACGACGGCGACGCTCCCGCGACGAATGTCCGGGTCAAGGTCTCATTCAATGACTGGGGAGTGACCTTCATGGGATGGCAGGAGATCGGCACGGTGACGGTTGCCTCGATTCCCGCCGGAGGCTCGGCAACAGCCTCGGTGGATCACGTGTTCCTGAGCCCGGCGCACACCTGCGTCGAGGCGATCATCGTCGGGGCCGACGAGGACACGAATCCAGCCGATGACCGCGGGCAGATCAACCTCGAGGTGATCCACGCCGGGGATACGTTTTCCTACGGTGTCCCGGTCCGAAACGAGGGCGATGTCGCGCTGCAGTTGGTGATTCGGGGTGGATGCGCGGAAAAGGACCCGGCGGGTCAGGCGCCCGATCCGTGCCGTCCCATCGAACTGGAGGCGCAAGTGCCTCCGGGCGGTGAAATCCGGGTGCCGGTGGAACTGGACCTGCGCGGCGTCGCGCCGGGCGTGGTGATGGACTACCAGGTCGACGCGGTCGATCAGTTCGGCAACCACAATCACATCGTCCTCCGCGTCGCCCGAACCACGGCGAAACAACTCAAGGCCGACGCTCTGGAGCTGGCCGTGGAACTGTTGGACGACATGCCCACCCGCGCCCTGCGCAACCGCGTCGAGAATCTGATTCGGCACCTGCAGTTCGCGCTGCGGGTCCGGGCGTGGTTGGGGGCGAATCAACTGCTGCCGAACGGGGGAGCCCAGGTTCTCGCGCAGGAAGCCGTCGCGGCGCAGCATGCGCTGGATCTGCTGCGGGCTCGATTGCCGCTCGAGGCCAAGGTCCGGTTGAACTCCCTGGTGCGGTTGCTCGTGGACGCGGATCGGATTCTGGCCGAAACCGCGCTCGCCGGGGCTCCGGAACTCGCGGAGGAGGACGTGGTGGAGGCCGCGGCGTGGCTCCAGGCGGGGGATGTGGCGCGCGAGCAGGGTCGCTACGGCCGCGCCATCGAGGCTTACCGCCGGGCCTGGCATCACGCGGTGCACTGAACCGCGGTTCGTCCGACGTTTTCGGGGGGGGAACAGGCCGCCCGGGGAAACCCGGGCGGCTTCTGCCGTTCCGGCCAGGATCGTTTCGAACGTCGCTCCGCGACGCGGGGAAGAAGAGAGGGCGGGACCGGGGCCTGAAGGCCCCGGCAACCATCGGTCGTCGCTCCGCGACGTCGCGGCGAGAGCTGGAGGCGCGAATCCGCCCGAGAACGTCGAGGCATCCCGCTGGCGGGGCGTGCCGTGTCCCCGGGGAATGGAATCGTGGACGGCACGTCGCCGTGGGGGGCACGCGGGCTCCGCGTGTAGGCCCGGTGCCCTCACCGGGCGGCGCGGTGGAGAGGCCGGTTCATGGAGGGAAGAGCGGTTCCGCCCTAGCCGCCCGCCCATGCGCCCAAGCGCGCGGAACCGTGTCCCGAAAAGAAACGGGGCCGGAAATATCCGGCCCCGCTCGGGAACGCGAGAATGATCGGGAGGGTCAGCTCCGGCTGACGCGGGAGCGCCGGCGGGCGGCGAGGAGACCGGCGCCAACCAGGGCGAGGGAAACGGTTCCGGGCTCCGGGATGGCGGAGACGACGACGCCGTACATGTTGCGCCCGCCGTTGTCCGCCTGCTTCAGGGTGAAGGTGCCGGAGGGCATGATCTTCATGTAGACCGCGGAATACTGGTTGATGGTGCCGTCGCCGCCTTCATCGATGCCGACGGAGTCCGGGAAAGACGGGTTGCCGACGTGATTGCCGTTGAGGGAGACCGGAACCCAGAAGTCCTGGGCGACCCAGTTCATGTTGGCGGCGAAGTTCGGCGGATTGGCGTTGTCGCCGTCGCCGAGTCGGTAGTCGACGAGGAGATAGACGAGGGAATGTTGGGAAATCGTGACGTCGAGCTCGTAGGTGGCGTTGTCGCGATCGTTGTTGGCGATCATGATGTACTCCTTGCCGACGAGGTAGGAGGGCAAGGGAACGGTGGCGGAGGCCGCGTTGTACTCGTGGACCCGGTCGGTCATGGCCTTGGCGTCCTCGCCGAAGGTGCCCACGGTGAAGCCGGTGACGAGCTTGGTGCCGGTGGGGTTTTCGATGTCGAACGTCACGCCGGTCTGCTTGGCGGAAGGGCGGTCGGTATCGCCGTTGCGTTCGACGACGGAGATGATGTTGGGCAGCGCCTGGGCCGCAAAGGATGTCGCGGCGAGGATTCCGACGCTGGCCAGGAGTCGGGTGGTGGTGGAGCTCATAGGGGTGGGAACACGCGGAGGTTGTCAGCTGCGAGCCACGGTGATCAAGCCAATACCCGGGGCGAGTGCGCCGCCGCCGCCGGGCGCCGGTACGGATCCACCCGGGGATCGAAGCGACAGACGCCGTTCCAGGGGCAACCGGTGCAGGCGAGGTAGGACCCCATTCGTAAGGGGGCCACCTCGAGGGTTCCGGCAAGCAGGCGGCGTCCCAGGTCGCCGAGGGTGTCCCGAATGGTTGCGAGCCAGGATTCGAAGGCAGGGTCGTCCATTCCGTCGGAGTGGGCCGTCAGCCTGCCGTCCTTGCGCAATCGGGCCGCGAACTGGCCGCTGGGCTGGGTGGCCACGTTCGCGTCCAGCAGGGGGAGGGCGGAGGCCGCGAATCGGCCCCGGTGCTGGAAGAGCCGGCGCCGTTCCTCGTCCAGCGTCGCCGGAGCGCCCCGCGCGTCCCGGTTGCCGGGGCGATTGCGAAGTCCCACGTAGAACATGCCGGCGGGAAGCGGAGTCCCCCGGCCTTCGGGGACCCATGCCCGCGCGAAGGTGGTTGCGGCGAGCAGATAGGCGACCAGTTGGAGCTCGATGCCGGCCCGCATGCGCTCCTCGTCCACGCGCGGAGTGCGTTGCTTGTAGTCGAGGATGCAGAATCGGGGCGGGCCCGGATCGGGCTGGACGAGGTCCAGGCGATCGATCTTCCCGCGGATGCGCAGGGCGTGGCGATCGTCGACGGCCAGGCGCCACGGGGGAAGGGGGCAGCCGGTGCCGAAGGCGAGTTCGACGAAGGTGGGGTCCAGGGCGTAGGTGGACATCCACGCGACCATGGTTTCGGCGCAACGGGAGAGGTTTTCCACCAGGCGGGCCGAGGCCCAGCGGGCCTCGGGGGTGGCGGCGAAGAGGCCATCGCGATACCGCGGGAGCACCTGGGCGGCGACATCCTCCAGCTGGCGCCCGGCTTCCCCGGGTCCCAGGTCCCGCCACCGGCGGTGCCGGCGGGTGACGGCGTGATGGAAGGCGGCCAGGATTTCGTGGGCCAGGGAGCCGGTCTGGCGGGCATCGACCTCGAAACGCTCCCGTTCGCTCCCGCGCAGGGCATGTTGGGCGAAGAACTGGAACGGACACGCGGCGAGGCGCTCCAGGGCACTCACGGAGATTTCCGGTTCCGGTCCGAGGAGGGCTTCGAAGAGGGCAGGCGAGGGGGGCTCGGAGGCGGCGCCGCTGCGGAAGGTGCGGAGCCAGTGCCGGCGCAGGAGGTCTCCGGCCAGGGTGTCGAGCGGGGTCGGGACGGTCCGCGCCAGCAGCCAGGGCAGCAGTTCGGTGGCGTGTTCGGTGCGTGGGTACAGCTCATCCGCGGGCGTGGCGGCCTCCGGGGGCGGGAGGGGAGCGGTCTCGGGTTCCAGGCCCGGAAGCAGCGCGCGGATCCACGTGACGAAAACGGAAGGGGCGGATGGTTTGCCATCCGGGGCACGGTCCGACCACGAGACGACGAGACGTTGGGAGGCGCGGGTGCAGGCGATGTATCCGTAGTAGCGCTCGTGCCCGGTGCGGAGGCGTTGGGTGGGGCCGAGGGACGCGCCATGGGCGACGAGTTGATCGCGTTCGTGGTCGGACAGCAGCCCGCCGGTGGGTGCCGGGGCCGGGAAGACGCCTTCGTTCAGGCCCAGGATCAGGGCGACCTGCAACTCGGGTTGGCGCGAGCGATCGATGGCGCCGACGAGCACCTGGTCCTGCGACGGCGGAATGGCGCCGGCCGTCAGGGCCGACAGCCCCGCGTCCAGGATGGGAATCCACTCGGCAAGGGGAAATCGCTCCTCGTCGAATCCGGTTTCCAACCCTTCGAGCCAGGCGAGGATCTCCTCCCAGGCCGTGCGGTGTCGAACGGCGGAAGCGGGGGTGATCCAGGCCTCGAGCTGTTCTCGGACTCGGAGGTCCTCCCACAGGTTCCGGATGGCGGCCGCGAGTTGGCGGGCGGACGGTTCCGCTCCGAGCCGGCGCTGGAAGGCCCGGAACGGGACCAGGGTCGCGGACAGGAGGTCCCGTGCGTCGGGGGGCCAGTCGGCGCCCTCCGATTGGTCGGGCCAGAACAACCCGTTCCAGCCGAACGCGAGGGCGCGATTCTCGAGGGTATCGACGAAGGCGGACGGCGAGGGGGTGAGCCCCGACTTGAGGGCCCCGAACCAATCGTCGTGTTGCCACTGGAACGCCGCGAGGCGCAGGCTGGACCGCGTGAGTTCCGCCAGCGGATGGTGCGCCAGGGATTCGCGGCGATCCACGAAGTAGGGGATCCGGTAGCGGAGGAAGACGCGTTCGAGCACGGGACGGTGCGTCTCCAGCGACCGAAGCAGCACGGCGACGTCGCGGTACCGTCCGCCCCCCCGCACGTGGCGGCAGATTTCGCGGGCCGCCGCGACGGCCTCGCCTTCGGCATCCGCGCAGGGTTGCAGCCGCACGGATCGGGCGGCCTCGGTCTGGATCTCCGGAGGGGCCGGTATCGGACGGCCCCAGTGGGCGGCGAGGAAACCGAGGGCCGGGCAGGAGGCAAACCGATCCGGCTGGCCCGTGGCGGGGAGCGTCTCGACCTCGATGCGGGCACCTTCAAGCGAGGCGAGACGGTCGTGGCAGGCGTGCAGGGTGCGGCTGACGACGGCCCAGGTGGAGAGCCACGAGGTGGGTTCGGGAAACGCGGCTTCCGGGGCCAGGCAGAACGTCAGGCAGGAGCGCCCCGTGCGTCGGACGACCGCGGCGAGCAGGTCGGTCTCCTGGGGTGTCATTTCGGCGAATCCATCCAGCCAGAGCGCCTCCAGGGCGAATTCATGGTCCGGACGTTGCAACGCGGACGCCGCCAGTTCCGGGAGCCGATCCGCGTCGAGGACGTCGTGCTCGCGGAGCCAGTCGAGGTAGGCCCGGAGGAGCAGGCCGAGGTCGTGAAGTTTGGCCGCGAGGGCGGGATGATCCACGATCCGGGCGGCGAGCGCGGCGAGGCGTTCGGGGCCGATCCGGTGGCGCTGGAATTCGCGGAGGATCTCGCCCAGTTCCTCGGCGAAGCCGCCCAGCCGGGCCGAGGCGCGGAAGATGCGCAGGGCGGGCTGATGCCGGCGCAGCAGCGCTCGCAGGACCATCAGGCGGCCCTCCTCGGGCAGGAGATCCACCGGGTTTTGGGCCTCGAGAATCTGACGGGCGAGGCGGTCGAACGCGAGGATCTGAAGGCGCGACCAGCCCGCGAGATCCGGGTGCTCGAGCAGGCGTCGTTCGAGCTGGAAGGTGGCCTGCTTCGGGGCCAGGAGGAGCAGCGGCGGACCGTCCGGGGCGGCGAGCAGGGCCTGTCGGATCTCGTCGAGACAGCGGCGCGTCTTGCCGCTGCCCGCGGGGCCGAGGAGGAACCGGATCTGCACGGCGACGTCAGCCGAGGGCGAGGAAGTTCCGGATGAGACGCCGTCCGTCCTGGGTCAGGATGCTTTCCGGGTGGAACTGGACTCCCCAGATGGGGAACTGCCGGTGCCGGAGGGCCATGACCTCCTCGGGGTTCTCCTCGCACCAGGCGGTGATTTCGAGGCAGTCGGGAAGGGTGTCGCGCCGCACCACGAGGGAGTGGTAGCGGGTGGCCGTGAACGGATTCGGCATGCCCTCGAACAGCTCCCGCCCCTGGTGGCGGATGAGCGAGGTCTTCCCGTGCATCATCCGGTAGTTCACCACCACGTCCGCCCCGAAGGCGTGCCCGATGCACTGGTGTCCCAGGCAGACGCCGAGCAGGGGGATGCGGGGGCCGAACTCGCGGATGATCTCGTTGGACAAGCCCGCCTCGCGCGGCGAACAGGGGCCCGGCGAGACGACGATGCGTTTCGGGGCCAGCTCCCGGATCTGGGCGAGGCTGATCCGGTCGTTTCGTTCGACCCGCAGCTCGACCTTCAGTTCCCCGAAGTACTGCACCAGATTGTAGGTGAACGAGTCGTAGTTGTCGATGACCAGCACCATGCGGGGCGCATGTTGCGTGCTGGGCGCCCGGAGAAAAGGTGAATCTCCGCACCCTGACCCGCATTGCATTCATGGGACGCCCCCCTATAGTCGCGCCGGTTTGCACCCATCCGAGCCAACTCCTCAATGAGTGAACCTTCGTCGCCGGAGCCTCCCTGGAGCATCGAGGCCGCCCGTACCCTGTACAATATCGACCGCTGGGGCGCCGGGTACTTCGACATCAATCCCGAGGGCCATGTCGTGGCTCGTCCGCTGCAGGAAAAGGGAGCCTCGGTCGACCTGACCGACCTGATCGGGGAAGCCCGGGGGCGGGGTTTGAAGTTCCCGTTGCTCATCCGGTTTCAGGACATCCTTCGGCACCGGGTGCAGGCCATCAACGAGGCGTTCCGCACCGCCATCACCGAATTCAACTACCAGGGCCGCTACCGGGGCGTGTTCCCCATCAAGGTCAACCAGTTGCGGGAGGTCGTGGAGGAAATCCTCGACGCGGGGCGGGGCTACGCCTTCGGCCTCGAGGTGGGCAGCAAACCGGAGATGTTCGCGGGCCTGGCGATGCAGGACCAGCCGGGCGGCCTGATCATCTGCAACGGCTACAAGGATACCGCCTTCATCCGCATGGCCCTGCTCGGCATCAAGCTCGGCAAGACCGTCATCCTCGTCGTCGAGAAACTCGAGGAGCTCCGCCAGATCATCGGCATCTCCCGCCAGATGGGCGTCGAACCCCGGATCGGCATGCGCGTCCGCCTGCTCGCCAAGGGGGCCGGCAAATGGGCCGAAAGCGGCGGCGAAAACGCCAAGTTCGGGCTCAGCACCGTCGAGATCCTTGCCGCTTGCGAGCTGTTGAAAGCCGAGGGCCTCGCCCATTGCTTCAACCTGCTCCACTTCCACATCGGCTCCCAGGTCCCCGACATCCTCACCGTCAAGAAGGCCGTCCAGGAGGCGTCCCGCTACTACGCCAAACTCCAGAAACTGGGCTTCGGCCTCCAGTACCTCGATGTCGGCGGCGGCCTCGGCGTCGACTACGACGGCAGCCATTCCGCCTTCGACAGCTCCACCAACTATTCCCTTCAGGAGTACGCCAACGACATCGTCTATTACGTGGGCGAGGTCTGCAACGCGGAGAAGGTGCCCCACCCCGAAATCGTGAGCGAAAGCGGGCGGGCCATCGTCGCCCATCACAGCGTCCTCGTCGTCGAGGTGTTCGGCTCCATCCACAAAACCGGCCTCGCCGACACCCTCGTCTACGGCGACCAGGAACATCCCCTCGTCAAGGAACTGCTCGACATCCGTCGGAACCTCCCCCGCCTCAACAAGCTCGAGGCCTTCCACGACGCCGCCGAACGACGCGAGGACGCCCACGACATGTTCGTCCTCGGCCTCATGGAATTGCAGGACAAGGCCAAGATCGAGGCGCTCTACTGGCAGATCAGCCAGGCCGTCGTCGCCACCTTTCGCGGCCAGGCCTACATTCCCGAGGAAATCCGCAAGCTCGAGGACAGCCTCGGCGACCAGTACCTCTGCAATTTCTCGGTGTTCCAGTCCCTGCTCGACCATTGGGCGCTCGGTCAGCTCTTCCCGATCATGCCCCTGGATCGCCTCGAGGAGCGCCCCTCCCGCGAGACGACGCTCGTCGACATCACCTGCGATTCCGACGGCCAGATCAACAAATTCATCGATCTCCGCGACGTCCGCGACACCCTCCCCGTCCATCCTCTCCGCGCCAACGGCACCGCGGGCGGCGAACCCTACTTCCTCGGGTTCTTCCTCATGGGCGCCTATCAGGACATCATGGGCGATCTCCACAACCTCTTCGGAAGGGTCAACGAGATCCATGTCTTCCTCGAACCCGACGAGGCCGCCGGCTATTACGTCGAGGAGGTCATCGAGGGCAGTACCATCTCCCAGGCCCTCACCTCCGTGCAGTACGACGAGAACGAGCTCAAGCGCCAGATGAAGGTGCAGATCGACGCGGCCATCAAATCCGACCGCCTCAAGCCCAGCGAGGCCATGCGCCTTCTCGACGACTACGAGCGCGGGCTGAAGGACTACACCTACCTCGGCTCCTGAGCTTGTTCCGCCTCCGCCCCAGCGATGAACCGCCGACGCGCGTCCTGCCCGCACCCGACCCGGGCTCGACGGCATTCCCCGTGGACGCGGCGTCCGGCGAACCCCGGCGACGCGAGGCGCTCGCCGGCGTGCTGCGCGGTCTCTCCGCCGTCTTCTGGGGCCTGCCCCTGACCCTCCTTGCCTTTGCCCGCCATTTCCTCTCCCTCTGGCCCACCGGGTACGACCTCATCCTCCCTCCCGTCGGCGCCGGTTTGTTGCTCTTCGGACTTCTGAAAATGGGGCCGTTCCAGCGTCAGGAACGCGTCTGGCAGCGGGCCCTCTTCGTGGCCCAGGTCTTCGGGCTGTTTCTCGTCGGGCTCTCCCCTTTCCTCTACCTCTGGAGCCGGATGCCCGCCGTCGACCTATTCGCGCGGGCTGTCCTCGTGCTGGTCGTGGTCGCCCTGGGCTTTCTCGTCGCCCTCACCCGTGCCCTGGCCCGGCTTGCCGCGATGCTTCCCGACGCCATCGCCCGCGGCGATGCCCGTCTGTTCCAGGGCCTGGCCGCCTACGGCGTGACCGTCCTGCTCGGCGTCGGTTCCGTCATCTACTTCCGGCAGGCTCCGCCGTCCCTCTCCGATTTCCTCTTCCTGCCCCGGCAACCGGTCGGGCTCGCCCAGCAATCCGTTCTCCTGATTCTCACCCTCGGCCCGGTCGCCATGTCGATGGCCGTCGCCTGGAAACTCAAGGAAGTCGTCTTCGCCCTCGTCGTGGGGGCCCGAGGCTGAACGGAACGGGCCGGACGCCTCTCCCCGCCCGGCAGGCCGTGCCCGGGGCCTCCTGAATCGGGGGGCGCCTTCGCCCTAGCGCCATCTCCCGATCCGCCCCGCTCAATGGGCCCGGCAGCCGTACCGGATGAACATGCCCAGGAACCCCACCACACCCAGCCCCAGCAACCACCACCCGTGCCCGTTCGCCCCCAGGCCCATCCCCACGCACAACACCGTCGACATGACCAGGATCGCCACCATCGCGCCGATGAATTTCATGCGCTGATTCTAGTCATTCCCGTCGGACGCTCAAGCGCGAGTCCAGGTCCATGCGTGAGCGTCGCCCGCGGTCCCCGACTGCCGGCCCCGCCGCGCCCGCACTCCCCGTCCGCGAACGCCGAGGCCGAGGCCGAGACCCCGCACCCCCAAAATCGGCTTGCGGAAACCGACAGGAAAAGCAGTTTTACCCGAACGCGAGTATGGACCTTCTATTTGCCATCGCCCTTTTGGCCTTGCAGTGGACCACCGGCAGCCTCCCAACCGTGCCTCCAACGCACCCAACGGGGTCGTCAACAACATGCGGCGCACCCAACTCAGGATCCGCGCGCGGTTACCAGTCTATCGGAGGTACTAGGTTGGCTGATGTCGTCGTCGCCAAGAAGAAGGTTCTTCGCTAAATGGGTTACTCCGAGAACGGATTTGGCTTAGTGATCCAGTAGTGGGGGGCGAGCGCCTATCGAGTGATGGGCTCGGCTCTAAATGCTCGGAGTCGACCGTCTTCTGTCAAAGCTGCTATGAGATCGCCTGCAGGAGAGATTCTGGCTACGGCGATTCCTTCGTCACCGGTGGGGTAGGCAGGGGTCCCGACTTCAAACGTCGAGAGTTCGTTGAATTCGGGTACACCCCAGACGACGAGCTTCCCGTCTGCTCCCGCACTCAGGAGTCGCTTGTTGTCTCCCGAGAAACGCATCCAGCTGGCAAATCGCCGGTGTGTCCCCAGTGGGCTTAGCCAAGTGCTCTTGGTCCGATCCAGAACGCGAATCGTAGTATCGTTAAAAAGTGCTACCGCCATCCATCTGCCGTCGGAGGAAAGGGTAAGGCATTGGATGTCGCCCGGTAGTCTGTGTTGCTCCCCTAGGCACGTCATCGCCTTGGTGTTCCAAAGCCAGATGGTTCCATCGGAGTTCCCTGTCCACATTTGGACTCCGCTGCTCTCGAACGAAATCGCCCAAACAGCATTCGTGCTTTGATCGGGCAGCCGTGCGCTGGTTTTGTTGTCTAAGTCGATCAGAAACAACTCGCCTTGGTTGCCGCTCACGGCAAGGAGTCGTTGATTTGGGGATAACTCCCACGCTGTAATCGAGACGTTTTCGGGAAGCGGACGTCCGTGATTGGTCACGCTACCCGTTGAAAGGTCAACCGAAAGCAGGGCGAGGTCGATGGATAGTCCGAACAGAACGGAATCGTCTGCTGAGTGAGCTATCGGTTGGAACAGGTTTGTGAGGACCTTGGTTATTGCAAGGGTTTTGCTGGAAATAATCGCAACACTATTCGATGTCATGCTGGCGGCTATGCTCTCTCCATTTCGGCTAAATACGATATCGCCATGAACATCATCGAAAAGCCCGCTTACGCTGATGTCTGACTGAGGGGGCGGATAGTCGAACGCTCGCAAGCTGCCACTCTCGTCCCCGGCAATGATAATGCGTCCGTCGTACCCCCATGTCACCGCCGTTGCGGGCCGTCCCAATCCGCGCATTGTGGTGAGTAAGGCGCCATCCGATGCCCTCCAAGTTCGGATGGTCTGATCTGCTCCAGCTGTTGCGATCATTGTCCCGTCCGTAGAAAAGGAGGCATCTTGTACTCTGGCGGTGTGGCCTACGAGGCGAGTCTGTGGTGTATTTGAATGGTAGCTAAGGATTGCGGGAGCCAGGCCACCAATATTGGCTATTGCGCGTTTGCTATCTGGAGAAGGGTAGATCCAAAGGATTCGCCCGCTCACCACTTGCTCCCAGACCTCCTGATTCGTTGACAAATCCACGGATAGGATTTTTCTCTCACGGCGAATTCCTTGCTCGCGAAGGAGCCCGAGAATTGTGTATCCGCCATCCTTTGATGGTGTATTCCAAAGGACCGAATAGTTGGTGGCAAATCTTGCGAAGTCGTATGTTCGCAAAATGGCATCCTTGCTTATGTCGTAAAAGGATAGGATGTGCTCCGAGGATGGATCCTGTGTCCAAAGAGTCATGTCGTCCATGAACGAGACTATCGGCTGTTGTATATGGGTTGATCTGGATTCTCGCGTGCTCGGGCTGTAATAGCGAATCGTGTTGGTGGGGTGGACGGTAACGAGCTCCCCGCCCGCGGTGAACCGGACGTAGCCAAACCCCGGGTCGAAGCGTTCGACAATTCTCCCGCTCGGAAGATCCCAGAGGGCAGCGGATTGGTCGGCGAAGGAGGCGGCGACCCAGCGTCCGGAGGGATCGACGGCGATCTGGGTGACGGCGACGCCGTTGGTGGCGGACTCGAGGGGGGTGCCTTCGCCGCGGACCGAGTGGGAGAGGATGGACCATTCGAGACCGCGGAGGTCGGTTTCGCCGCGCTGAGGGATCTGGCGGGCGAGGGCGGCCCGGGCGCGACCGAGGTCGCCCCCGGCGCGGGCCAGTTGGGCGACGGCGAGATCGGAGCGGTAGAGGGCGTGGCGGGCGCGGTCGTTGGCGCGCTGGAGGATGCCGGCGCGCCAATAGAGGAGGGCGGTGCCGAGCCCGGCGACGAGGGTGAAGGCGGCGGCGGCCATCGCGATGGCGCGGGTGCGGCGGCGGAGGGCCTCGTAGAACGCGACGGAGCGTCCGGCCTGGACGAGTTCAAGGTCGCGGGCGAGGGCCTCGGCGGAGGGATGGCGCTGGGCGGGGTCGGGGTGGCAGGCGCGGAGGACGATGGAATTGAGTTCCCGCAGGAGGGGGATGTCAGTGGCGTCGGCCAGTTCCTGGGGCAGGCGGGGGAACTCCATGCGGTCGAGACCGGTGGTGATCTCGTAGAGGACCTTGCCGAGGCTGAAGATGTCGGCGGCGACGGTGCCGGCGCCCTCGCGGGGAGCGTAGCCCGGGGTCCCGGCACAGGTCATGGTGGCCTCGGAGTCGGCGACGAGTCCGACATCGGCGAGTTTGGGGACTCGTTGGACGAAGATGATGTTGGAGGGTTTGATGTCGCGATGGATGAGATTGGAGGCGTGCAGGACGGCGAGTCCGCGGGCGAGTTCGAGGGAGAGGTGGATGCACTCGGTGGCGGGGAGGCGACCGCGGCGGCTGAAGAGTTCCTTGAGGGTCAGGGGAATGTAGCGGTCGGGATCGATTTCGGAACCCGCCTCGGCGTCGTCGGCCGGTTCCATGACGTAGTAGAAATACCCGGCGCGGTCATTGCGCCCGACGTGGAGGAGGGCGAGTTGGCGGGGCCGACCGGAGGCGGCGATCTGGAAGCGGGTGATGCCCTCGAGTTCGCGGAGGTAGGGGCGTTCGTCGTCGAACCGGTCCCGGCGGACGATCTTGATGACGCGGAAGACGCCGGTCACGGAGCGGGCGAGCCAGACCTCTCCGTAGCTGCCGCGCCCGATGGGGCGGAGCAGCTCGTACTCCGGGATGGAGGGGGGGGCGGGAGCGGGCGTCACGCGGTCATGAGGTCATGAGGCCTTGGTTCCCGGGGCCGCACCGGAGGCGAGGCGTTTCTGGATATGCTCGAGTTCGGCGCGGAGCTGCTGGGCGATGCGATGCCGGACCACGTACACGAGGTTGGGCGAGATGCTCATGAATTGGGCGACCTTGGAGGCGGGCCATTCATCGAGCACGAGGAGCTGAAAGATCTGAATGTCGCGGGGGTTGGCCTTGGCCCGGATGCGTTCGAGGGCGGCGCGCATGAGCTGGCGGCGGGCCTCGACTTCGAGGACCTCCTCGGCGTCGTCGGGGGCGGCCACCTTGTCGGAAGTCCGGCGGGCGGTGCTGCCGGTGCCATCGTTCATGGGCTCGACCTCGAGTCGCCCGCGTTCGCGGATCTTGTCGTCCGCGCGCCAGCGGGCGAGCTGGTAGAGCCAGCGACGGAAGGAGCCGGGTCGGGGACTGCGTTCGAAGGTGTGGATGGTGTCGGCGATGCGCTTGAACACCTCCTGGGCTACCTCCTCGGCCTCGGAATCGCAGAGCCCGCGCTTGCGCGCGAGCCCCCGGACGACGCGTTCGTAGGTCGTGTAGAACTCCGCCCAGCTGTCGTGGTCGTCGAGGTCGCGCAGACGGACGAGCAGACTCGCGTGGGTCTGGAGGGAGTCGTCGTCGTTGTCAATTGAGCCCGGCATGGAACGCGCAGGGTCAGGGACCCCTGGGATTCTCCTTGTTGGGCTCGGTTCTGCCATCGGCGGCAACCGGGGGCAATCGCCATTTTTGCCGTCGAGGCGCCGCGGCGCGAAAGGCCACCCGACGGTTGGGTTGCGGCGGCAGCGCAGCCAATCCGGGTACGGACGGAGTCGACGCGGCGGGGCAGGGGGAGGATCCGGTGCCGCCCGGCGCCGCGGGGACCGTTCCGCGCTGCCCGGGCACCCCTCGTCACTTCGGTGGCCACGCCGCGGGCGTGCCCCGTGTCGCCGTCGTCCGACGGTAGGGCGAACGCAGTGCGCGAACCGGGCGAGGGCGGGCCCGTGGCTCCCTGCTGGAGGGGCGGAGCGACGGCAGGGAGCCGGTCGCGGGTCCCAATCGATTCTGTCCCGTGCCTTGATGGACGCGGTCGGGAGGCGATCACCGGACCGGACGCGCGGGGCGGGGGTGGTTCAGGCGGACTGCGGGAGAAGCCGGTACCAGTTGTCGCGTTGACGCGCCTCGAACCCGAGTTCCCGGATGAGACGCTTCATGTCGGCGGTGCCCATCCGGTACGTCGTGCCGGCAGCGCTGACGACGTTTTCCTCGAGCATGATGCTGCCGAGGTCGTTGGCGCCGTGGCGCAGGGCGATCTGGCCGATGTCCTGCCCCTGGGTTACCCAGGAGCTCTGCACGCTGGGGAGATTGTCGAGGAAGATGCGTGCCAGGGCCTGCGTGCGGAGGTATTCGTGCGACCCGACGGTGGGGGACTTGAGGACGGCGTTCTCGGGTTGAAATGTCCAACCGATGAAGGCGGTGAAGGCGCCGCCGCGGAGGCGGCCCGACTCCAGCGCCTCCGAGTAGGCTGCAGCGCGGGCCATGGGGGAATCGGGCGTGCCCGCGTCGACGCCGAGTCGGCCGGCGTCGGCGAGTCGCAGCAGGGAGCGATCCTGTTGGTCCCGGACGACCTGAAGGTGTTCGAGGCGGTCGTCGAGGGTTTCCACGTGGCCGAACATCATGGTGGCGGTGGTGGCGAGTTCCAGGGAATGGGCGGTGTCCATGACGCCCATCCAATCGCCGGTCATGGCCTTAAGAGGCGAGATGCGGCGCCGGACGCGATCGACGAGGATCTCGCCGCCGCCGCCGGGAATGCTGCCGAGGCCGGCGGCGACGAAATCACGCAGGATTTCGTCCACGGGTTGATGGAAGAATTCGGAGAACGCCACGAATTCGCTGGGGCTGAAGCCATGGACGTTGAACCCGGGGAACCGGTCCCGGACATGGGACAGGAGGTCGAGGTACCACTGCTTGGTGAGTTTGGGATGATGACCGCCCTGGAGGAGAATCTGGGTGCCGCCATGGGCCAGGGTTTCCTCGATCTTGCGATCGAGTTCGGGGAGGGAAATGACGTAACTGTCGGCGTCCTTCTCGGAGCGCCAGAAGGCGCAGAACTTGCAGTAGACGTTGCAGACGTTGGTGTAGTTGACGTTCCGGTCGACGATGTACGTCACGATCTCGTTGCCTCGACCGCCGTGGGCACGGGCCCGCAGGAGCCGACGGCGGCGGTCGGCCAGGGCGCCCAATTCCTCGAGCGGGAGGTTGGCTAGGCGGCGGGCTTCGGCGCGGTCGATGCGCCCGCCGTCCCAGACATGCTGGCAGAGCCGTTCGAGGGACTCGTCGTACACCATGGGGAGAGGGTAGGCAGCGGGGGCGTAGAGAGAAGTTCGGATTTGCGGAGAGTCGCCGGACGCCGGAATGGGACTTCGCACGGCCAGCCGGGTTCGCAAGGCCATGGAGAAAACCCGATCGACGTGGATGTGGCGCATCGCGGTGTTCGAATCGTATGGACGTCCCGACCACTCCATCTCCGGGGCTCCGTGGCCGATTTCGCCGGGAGTCCGCGCTACCCGGGGCGGGTTTGGCGCCGCGAGCCGAGTCGGAGCCGAGTCCGGAGCCGAGTCCGGACTTGCCATGCCGGGGGGAGTTATCGCATTTTTTGCCCGTCGCGATTGGGGTCGTAGCTCAGTTGGCAGAGCGTCTCGTTCGCAATGAGAAGGTCGCAGGTTCGATCCCTGTCGGCTCCACC
>CAZSOV010000151.1:0-17993 GCA_964608505.1 uncultured Verrucomicrobiota bacterium | reverse complement strand
GTCGCCGGCCTGGAGCCTGACCAATTCGGCCCGGGCTTCGTCACGTACCGCGGGGTCGTCCTTGCAGCGGGCGCTGACGGTCTTGTACAGCCGCTCCATCTCGGCGATGGGGTCCGCCTCCAGCGCCGCGCGATCCAGGATCGTCTTCCAGCCGACCAGCAACATGCCGAACTGCGTGCCCCAATCGCCGATGTGATTGTCCGTGACCACCTGGTGCCCCAGCTGCCGGAAAACCCGCGCCAGGCAGTCGCCCAGGAAGGTGGACCGGATGTGGCCCACATGCAGCGGCTTCGCCACGTTCGGCGAACTGAAGTCGATCACCACGGTGCGCGGCGACGTCGTTTTCGCCACGAACAGATGCTCGCCCCGGGCCGCTCCCGCCACCGCCGCGCCCAGCGCCGCGGGTCGGAGGCGGAAATTCAGGAAGCCACCTCCCGAAATCTCCACCCGCTCGCACAGGTCCCCCACCTCGAGCCGCGCCTGGACATCGGTCGCCAGCTGTCGCGGATTCAGTTTTCGCTCCTTGGCCAACCCCATGAGCGCCACGGTCTCGTAATCGCCGTGGTTCGGGTTCGCGCACGGACGCACCCACAGACGGGCGGGGTCGGCATCCGGCAAGACCAGGGACAGCGCCTGGCGGAGGCGTTCCTGAAGAATGGGAATAAGCATGGTGAAAGGACTCGACCCGGATCCAACCGTCGGGCGGCGCCGATCCTGCGCGAGATGCAGCGACAAGGAAAGAACCCGAGGGGAGGCCGGGCTCCGGCGGGCCAGCCAACTACTTCGAAGGCTTGATGGAGAGGATGATGCGGTAGATCGCCTCGGCGTCGGACGCGCCGGCAAGGGCGGAGCGGAACTCCGCGTTGCTGAGGTTCTTCGCGATGTTCGACAGGGTGTGGAGGTGCTTCTGGAACTGGCCCTGGGGAACCAGGAAGAGAATCACCAACTTCACCGGCTGGTTGTCCACCGCGCAGAATTCGATGCCCGCCGTCGACCGTCCCAGTACCCCGACGACTTCCGGCACGAGATCCGAGACGGCATGGGGAATCCCGACGCCGAAACCGATTCCCGTGCTCATCGACTGCTCGCGCTTCCGCACGGCCGCGACGATGTCTGGCAGATGTTCGGGACGCAGTCGGCCAGCGACGACCAGTTGCGTGATCAATTCATCGATCACCTGCCACCGATCCGCGGCCCGCATTTCGGGAATGATCTGCGCCGGGGAAAGAATGTCCGCCAGGTGCATACGCGAAAACAAATCGCGGGCCGATTTCGACGGAGCGCCCCCGGTGATTCAAGCCGGAACTGGCGGAATGTCGGCGGAAGTTGGCCGAGCGGTCGTCCTCGGGTCCCGCGGGTCCGGCGCATGCGCCCCGATCCCGGCTTCCCCGCACCGCCGGCTACTGACCCGGAAGCCCGGGAATCGGGGGCAACTGCACACCGAGACTTTCGGCCGCCTGCCGCTGGCGCAGCAGCACCTCGTATTGCTGTTCCACCGGGATGGAAGGCGCCTGATGCACCACGGTGTTCGCGTCCACCCGCAACGGGCGCGACGGGAAATTCAACGACGGCGCGGTCGTGGTGGGGGCGGGCGGCAGCACCGACGACGAGGGAACGAACCCACCGGCGGAACCCTGGCCGGACTGCGCGGCAGCCCGGCTGTTGCTGCGCGAGAACACGACGGGCTCGGCGGCGTTGTTGGCGGGCGGACGATCCGACGGCGAACCAGCCGCGGGAATGATCACGCTGTTGTTGGCCCGCTGCGGTTGGTTTCCGGCGGGCGGCACGGGCACGCCTCCGGGCTTGCCGCCGGCGGCCGGTTGCGCCGGCCCCTTCATGCCGTGATCCTTGAAGTTCAACGTCGCTTCCACGCCCCCATTGACGACCCGCACGGTCTTCCGCTTGACGTTGATTTCCTTCACCTCGAGCGCGTCGCCCATGCGCACCCGCCCGCGCTTCGGATCATCGGTCAGCGAGGGATACAGGAACTGCCCCTTGGAATCCGGGTCCGGCACGATCAGATAGGCCCAGCGCACGCCCTTGATCTCGCCGATCCCCGCGAGCTTGACGTCGGTCTTCACCGGCTCCGGCGGCGGCGGCGCGTTGGTCGGCGGCGGCGGCGGCGGCAGCGGGTCCTTCAATGCGAACGCGTTCCGTGCCACGATGGCCCGGTACGGGTTCGTCAACGGCAGATTGTCGACCGGCGATTCCGCCCGCTCCAGCGCCTCCTCGGCCACCGCGCTCCCGGCCAATCCCAGCACCAACGCCGTCCCGGCCCAGCCCCGGACCCCGCTTCGTAGAATGTTCGCTAACGTGCGCACGAGTATTGAAACAGCCGGCCCCTGAAAAAGTTCCGACCGCGGACCGAACTTGGCGCGTTCCCCCCGGGTCCGCAACGGGGTTCTTGGCGCCCGCCGGCGCGCGGTCCCGGGCCGCCCACGGCTACAGCCCAAGCTTCTTCGCCTGCTCGGCCACCGCCCGTCCGTGGATCGCCGTCTGGACCGACTGATCGACGGCCGCGATTTTGCCGTCCTTCCCGATGTAGAACGTCCAGCGCTGCGCCATTCCGTTCGCCGGGTTCAAAACTCCGTAGGCCCGCGCCGTCCCCTTCGTGTCGTCGCTCAGGATCGGGAAATCCAGGCCCAGCGATTCCGCGAACTTCTTGTTCGTCGCCGCGTCGTCCACGCTGATCGCGAACACCGCCACGCCCGCCTTCCGGATGTCCCCTCCCGCCTCGCGCAACGACTTGCATTCCGCGGTGCAACCCGCCGTGAACGCCTTCGGAAACCACGCCAACACCACCCCCTGCTTGCCCCGAAAATCGGCCAGCCGATACATCCGACCGTCGCTCCCCTGCAAACTGAAGTCCGGCGCCGCCTCCCCCACGCCCGCCCCCCAGGCCCGACCGGCGACGACGACGGCCAACGCGGCCAAAACGATGCTCAAGTTCCTTCGGATGTTCATAGTGCGGTGTTTGGCAAGGGCCGGATCGCGCTCCCGACGTCGACCGGACAGGTACATCCTGCCCGGGTTCGCCGCCGACCACCAGCGCTCACGACGTCCGTTCGACGCCGCGCCCCCACCCCGTCTTCAACCGCCCTGCTCCCATTGCGCCCACGTCACCAAGTCGCCCAAGGCCGGACGTCCCCACGGACGCCAGGTCAGCGGAGGAGCTTGCATGCGGCCCAGGGGACAGATCCGGGTGATCCCCCACTCCGCGAAGGTCCGCGCCAATTCCGCGCCCCGCACCCCGTCCGCGGCCAGTCCGACCGTCGTCCACACCCCACGATACGCCTCCGCCTGATGCAGGCATTCCTCCGTCGTTTCCACTCCCTTGACGTGGATGAACCGGCGACGGGGAGAAACGAGGAACCGCGGATCCGGCTCGTACACCACCGTCCACGCCGTCGAACCGGGCGAACACCACAGCTGGGTCGGCCCCCCGCCCGCGGCGCGGACCCGGTAGAACTCGCGGTGCCGTTCCAGCGCGGCGCGAACCGGCTCGGGCACCGCGCCCCGGGGGCAGTTGGTCTCGCTCTTCGCCAATTCGTCCGCCAGTCGCGCCGCGAACTTCTCCGGGGGCAGGAGCCCGCCCATCTCGACGAACACCACATGCGGCGCCAGCGGACCCAGTTGATCCCAGGCCATCACGTCCCGCGCCGCCGAAGCCAACACCTGCGCCTCGTCGTACGAGCCCAACACCTCCCGCGCCACGTAGCCCGCTCCCAGCTTCGGCGTCCCCGCCAGCAGCCGCACCCGGCCCGGACACGTCCGGCGCAGGACCGCCAACCGTTCCTCGTCATCGCACGCCAGCACCGCGTCCGCCTCCGTCCACAACGCCGTCTCGAGCGGCTCCGCGCCCGCCGGCCACTCCGCGATCTCCAGACAGGAGGCCAGCTTCGGTTCGAGGTCCCGCAACGAATGCGCCAGCAACCGCAGCAGCAATGAGGTCCCCGGGGCGCACCGCACGAACTGCGCCGAACGCACCAGCAACCCCTGGACCAGCGCCGTGAACAGCGGCAGCGGCGATTCCTCCGCGGTCCAATGAACCAGCACGCCCGGCCCCCGCGCGAGGGAAGCGGTCCCGGAGAACGTTTCCGCATCGTTCGACACCAGCCGATCCAGGCGCTGCGGATGCCCCAGTTCCTGGACCAGCAGCGCATTCCAACCCCGCGGGCTGAATTGCCGGAAGAAACCGTCCAACCCCTCCCCCAGCGACTCCCTGGACAAGCCCGTCGCCGCCGGCCCCTGCTCCAGCGCGAGCGCGCGCCACGGCGAATGCGGCGCCAGCCAGGCCCGGGCCACCTCGACGAGCGTTTGCACGATGGCTTCCGTGGAGCGGGGAAGCAGGAACCGCTCGCGGTTCCGTCGCAGCGTCTGGCACGCCTCCGCGATCATCGTCGGCTGAAGCGTCGCCTCGGGTGGCTGATCGGCGAGGAAGTAGTTCGGCAACGTCACGCCGCAGCTTGCCCAACTTCCCCACGCCCTGCCAACCCGCCCCCCCAGGGCGATGGACAAAGTCCTGCGTGGAACCGCGATGTGGGGCCGGCGACTGCCGAGTCGCAGGCTTCGCCTCTCGATTCGCCTGCTTCGATCGCCCCGCGACCCGGCCCGCCGTCGCGCGGCCGCTATGGCGGGGAGCCGGTCGCGGGCCCCAATCGACTTTGTCAATCGCCCTGCCCCCCCCGAAAACAGTCGGAAACGTCCATTGACACTCTCGGCACGAGTTCCGTACGCTGCCGGCCCATTTTGCTCCGACCTGAGCGATCCATCGACCTGCTGGCGATCTTGAACCACGCCGGCAGGAAGAGGGTCAAGGTCCTGAAAGGAAGTGACTTAGCGTGACCGAGATCAAACTTAAGAAGGGCGAACCCGTCGAAAAGGCGCTGCGGCGCCTCAAGAAAAAAGTGGATCGCGAGGGCACCCTCAAAGAGGCCCGGAATCACCGCCACTACGAGAAGCCCAGCGAGCGTCGTCGCCGGAAGCTGAAGGTTGCGCGTTTTAACGCCATGCTCAGCGCCCGCTACGCGGACCTGTAGGCTCCCGTTCGGTTTCGGCCGGCGACCCGTTCCATATGACCGGGTCGCCGGCCTTTTCGTGCTCATTTCCCTCAACCTGCCGCCGCACCTCCCCGCGCCGCCGTACCCGTACCCGCGCCCCTCCACCCCCTCGTTCCCCGTCGCCTTCCGCCCTGCCCCATGTACTCCCTTTCGTCCTGCTGGAACTCCGGCCGCCATACCTGCGGACGCGAGATGTTGAACGAGATCCGCTCCCTCGGCTTCGAATACGCCGAACTCAGCCATGGCATCCGCCTCGGCCTCCTACCCGGCATCATCGAGTCGGTCGAGGCCGGCGAAATCAAGATCAGCTCCCTCCACAATTTCTGCCCGCTCCCGATGGGCGTCATGCATCCCGCGCCGAACCTGTTCAAATTCACCGCCCTGGACCGCCGGGAACGCGACAACGCCTGGAAACATACGCTCAAGACCCTCGACACCGCCGCCCGCCTCAAAGCCCAACTGGTCGTCCTCCATATGGGCGCCGTCGAGATGAAGGATTACACGGACCGCCTCATCGACATGATCGAGGAAGGCCAGCGCGAGACGCCCCGCTATGCCCGCCTGCTCGAGGAGGCGCTCGAGAAGCGCGAGGCCCGCAAGGAACCCCACTGCGAGGCCGCCTACAGTTTCCTCCATGCCCTGGCCAGGGAGGCCACACAGCGCGGCTTGAAGCTCGGCATCGAGAATCGCGAGGCCCTCGAGGAAATCCCCTTCGAATCCGATTTCCACCTCTTCTTCCGCGAATTCGACGAGCCCTGCATCGGCTACTGGCACGATACCGGCCACGGCCAGATCAAGGAGAACCTCGGCGTCATCCACCACGCCATGCACGTCGGCGGCCTCGCCGATCGCCTCTTCGGCTTCCACATCCACGACGTCGGCTTCCCGGGTCGCGATCACATGGTCCCCGGCACCGGGTCCATCGATTACGCCTCCCTCAAGCCCTACGTGAAACCGCACCACCTCAAGGTCCTGGAACTCAGCCCCGGCGCTCCCATCGATCTCATCCCGCAGGGATGGGCCCATATCCAGAGCCATTGGGGTCCCGAGTGAAGCGGGCGGTCCAGAAGGCCTGGTCCATCGGCTGGCGCCTCGCCCTGGCCGGACTCCTCATGGCCTGGGCCTTTCACGCCATCTTCCACGACCAGGTCCGCATCCTTCTCCAATCCCAGGGCCAGGATCTCGACGCCCTCGCCCGCGCCGACCGCTGGTGGACGGTCTGGAAACTCGGCCCCTCCCAACTCGCCGCCACCCTCACCCAGGTCCGACCCGACTGGCTCCTGGTGTCGATCCTCCTCTGGGGCGTCACCATCGTCCTCGGCGCCTGGCGCTGGCTGCTCGTCCTCCGCTCCCAGGGTCTGGACCCCGGATGGCGCCGTACCCTCGAAATCTCCTTCGTCGCCCACTTCTTCAATTCCTTCCTCCTCGGCTCGACCGGCGGCGACGTGCTCAAGGCCTACTACGCCGCCCGCGTCACCCGCCACCGCAAGACCGAGGCCGTCACCAGCGTGCTCATCGACCGCATCGTCGGCCTCTTCGCCATGCTCGGCTTCGCCGCCCTCCTCATCGTCCCCAACCTCGATTTCATCGGACGCTACCACCGCACCCTCGCCCTCGCCGGCCTCGTCCTCGTCATGTTCACCGCCGCCGGCGCCGCCCTCTTCCTCTCCCTCCGCGGCGGCGTCTCCCAGGTCGTCCCCGGCGCCCGCGCCTGGCTCCGCCGCCTGCCCAAGGCCGACGTCCTGGAGCGCGGTCTCGAGGCCTGCCGCGCCCTCGGACGCGCCCGCGCCCTCTTCTGGAAAGCCGTCGGCGTCTCGGTCCTCCTGACGCTCGTCTGCATCCTCCAGCTCCAGACCCTCGTCTGGGGCTACGGACTTCACGCCCCGGCGGTTCCGCTGTCCTTCGTCGTTCCCTCCGTCATCTGCGTCTCCGCCCTGCCCGTCACCCCCAACGGGCTCGGTCTCCGGGACAACCTCTACCTTTACCTGCTCAACCTCCCGGAAATCGGCATCCCCGCCGGCACCGCCGTCGCCATCTCGCTCGTCGCCTACGCCGCCAGCCTCGTCTGGAGCGCCCTCGGCGGCGGCCTCTACGTCCTCATGCGCCGCGATTCCGACCTCGCCAACGCCATGAAGGACTGACCTATCGGCCCGCCTCCTGGCGGGTCACGATGGGCACGTACCCGGCCTCCAGCCCGGGCGGGGGCGTGACGAGCAGGGCCGGGTCCAGATCCGCCAGGCTCCCGCGGGTCGGCGGCGGCAGGTAATCGCGGTCCTTCCTCCAGCTCCGGTGCAGCTTCTCCACGCGCGCCTGCAAGCGCGCCCGTTCCTCGTCCGTCAGATCGGCATTCAGAAGCGCGGGTTGGTCGGCAAACCGGTACCACGCATACGTCACGACGCTCCCGTCCCCGAGTGGCACGCGGAACGGACCGGCCACCGGGCCGGGCTTCTTCCAGGCGCTCGCTGCGTTGTCCGGCGTGACATAGGGCTCCGGAGGGTCCTCGCGCGGACGCACGAAGCGGTGGTCAACCAATCCGGTCTCGGCCGGAACCGCCTCGGGACGGACGGCCACCCACTCCGCCTTCCCCTGGGTGTTCGTCATCAGGCGGTAGAATTCGGGCAGCGTGACCCGTCGGCCTTCCGCGGCTTCGTTCCCGCCGCCCCACGGCGCGGTCCAACGGTAGCCGAAGGTCTCGGCATCGAGCGACGTCCCGGCGGCGAAGGCGTTCCACGCGACCGGGGCCCGCAGCTTTTTGGGCGCGTCCGGCGTGTAGATCCGCCAGGTCGCGCCCCCGCGCGCGCCGAAGCGGTGGATCGCCGCGGACGCGGGATGGATGGCTCCCGTGGCCTCGGCGCCCCCCTCGAACCAGGCCTTCACGGAATCCCACAGGGCCTGCCGGTTGTAGGACATCACCCGGTGCACCACCGGCGAATCCCCCTCCGGTCCCCGCGGGAACGAGGTCTCGGCGATGCGGGCGTAAGTAATGCCCAGGCGATCAGTGGCTTCGACGCTCGGCACGTACTGCGTCTCCATCTGCAACGCGCGGTTCGGGTCGGAGGGCCGGCTGTCGAGCAGTTGCCCCGCCGTGCGGGGTTCGTCGAGGGCCGAGTGGGACCAGAAGTAGGGAGTGAAGAAGGTGAGCGGGCCCTTGAAGTTGCCCGTGTTCAGAAAGAGGGTCCACGACTGGTCCCCCGTGGGAAGGTCCTTCCCCGCGGTGGTGGGCTTGGCGGGGGTGAGGGGGAGCGGCAGGTACCCGTAGCCGAACCATTCCCCGCACGTGCCCTGCTTCAGGTTGAGACCGTCCGGCGGCCACAGCACCCACGGACTGAGCTGGGCCACGCCATACTTGCCCTTCGGACGATCCCAATCGCGGCCCTGGCCGGCACCCGGTCCGTTGGCCCATTCCCGGAAATTCGGCGCCACGCCGCCCATGATGAACTTCGGCGTTTCGGTGGCGAACCGGGTGTCCCGCCACCAGCCGAGTCCGCCCTCGATGTCCGAATACAGGTTGGTGGGTGCCGCGCCGGCGTACTGCGCAAACATCCAGGTGCCGAAGAGGCCCGTCTGGAATCGGCTGCCCGGATACTGCTTCAGCAGCGGCCAGGCCGCGACGTACATGGAGAACCCGGCGTTGTAGTTCGTCGGAACCTTCTCGTTCGGAACCAGGAGGTAGCCCGCCATCTCGCCTTCCCGAACCGGAGGGCGCGACAGCTTCGACGTGCCCTCGCCGGGCGCCTCGCCGGCCGGAACCGACGCCTGGACGGGTTTCGGCGTGTCCGCGCCGTACGGCATCGGCGGGAAGACCAACAGCACGAGGATCGGGAGCAGGAGCCGCAGCGGCAGCGGGAACGGAGGGATTCGCATGGCGAGGGGGGGGATGGTCCGGCCCCACCCTCCCAAGGCACGCCGCGGAGTGCGAGCCCGCCGGTCAGTTCTTCACGAAACCGGGATCGTTCCCCGTCACGAGGTAGAGCACGGCCATGCGGACGGCCAGGCCGTTCGTGACTTGCTCCAGGATCACGGAACGCGGTCCGTCCGCCGTGTCCGCATCGATCTCGACGCCGCGGTTGATCGGGCCGGGATGCATGATGAGGACGTCGGGCTTGAGGCCGGCCATGCGGGCCTGGTCGATGCCGAACTGGCCGCGGTACTCGCCGATGCCGGGAAACATCGTGGCCCGTTGGCGCTCGTGCTGGATGCGGAGGAGATTGACCACGTCCGCGTCCCGGAGCGCGTCGTCGATCTTCCAGCAGACCCGGCAGCCCATCTGCTCGAAGACGCGGGGCACGAGCGTCGGCGGACCGCAGAGGGTCACCTCGGCCCCGAGCTTGCGCAGGGCCCAGATGTTCGAGCGCGCGACGCGGCTGAACAGAATGTCGCCGACGATGGCCACCTTGAGTCCGGCGATCCGACCCTTGTGTTCGCGGATCGTGAAAACGTCGAGCAGGGCCTGGGTGGGATGCTCGTGGGCGCCATCGCCAGCGTTGACCACGCAGGCTCCGAGGAAGCGGGCGAGGAAATGCGGGGCGCCGGCGGCGCTGTGCCGGATGATGATGATGTCGGCGCTCATCGCCTCGAGATTGCGCGCCGTGTCGCGCAGGGTCTCGCCCTTCTTCAACGAGGAGGTGTCGGCGCTGAAGTTCACCACGTCCGCGGTGAGCCGTTGGGCGGCCAGCTCGAAGCTGATCCGGGTGCGCGTCGAAGGCTCCACGAACAGGTTCACCACCGTCTTTCCTCGCAAGGCGGGGACGGTCTTGATGGCCCGGGTGCCGATGGCCTTGAAGCCCCGCGCCGTGTCCAGGACTGTCAGCAACTCGGCCTCCGAAAGGGATTCGATGTCCAGCAGGTGCCGTCGGGTCCAGGAGGTGTTCATGGTCGTTCGTCGTCCCCTCTCGTCGTGCGCTACGGAGTCGCCGTCTCCAGATGGACGCCGTCGTCGCCGCCGTCCTCGCGCCAGTGGACCTTCACCCGCTGGCCGGCGTGGGTCTCGAGCTTGCGCGCCACGTAGTCCGCCTGGATCGGAAGCTGCCGATGCCCGTGTCGGTCGATGAGGACCGCCAGTTGCACCCGGTCCGGACGACCGAAATCATGCAGGGCGTCGAGCCCCGCCCGGATGGTCCGTCCGCTGAACAGCACGTCGTCGGTCAGGATGACCGTGGAACCGTTGAGGTCGCCCGGAAGGTTTGTCGGATGGATCGTCGGGGCCGGACGGTGGTGCAGATCGTCGCGATGGAGGGAGACGTCCAGTTGTCCGACGGGGATCGGGTGACCGACGAGGTTGGCGATCTCCGCGCCCAGGCGGGCGGCAAGGTGGATTCCCCCGGTCTGCACCCCGAGGATGACGAGCCGCGTCGAACCAGCGTTGCGTTCGGCGATTTCGTGGGCCATCCGGCCGATGGCAAGACGCAGGCCGGGCGCGTTCATCAGCACGAGTCGGGAACTCATCGTCGGCCCCGAGCCTCGCCGCGCCGGGTCGCGGAGGGCAAAACGAAAAAGCGACGGAAAATGCCGTCGCCCGGATCAACCCCGCCCGAAACCCACGCCCTTTCCGCCGCGGCGCGTCCGCCGCCAGTCCGCGCGGTGCTTCAGGTTCCAGTCGGTGAGGGCGTATTCAAAGCCCACGTCCCGACCGGCCTTTTCCGATTCATACCATTTATGGCGCAGGATCTCGTCCCGCTCGGCGATGAATTCCTGGTACAACGTCGTATCCGCCGCGGTCAACCGGGAGCTGGGGGCACTCATATCTGTCTGCTTCGAAGCGGCGAAAGCCGCTCTCCGGTCCATGCCGTAGCACCGCCGCCAGCTCCCGGCAACGGATTTTTTGCCATCACCGGAAACGGTACGAGTACACGTCCGCGTCCTTCATCGCCCACCGCAGCTTCACCACCCGCCCCGCCAGCGCGCCGATTCCCGTCCCGCCGCGCCAGGCCGCCAACCGGTTCACCGAGTCCCCGATCATCTCCCGCGCCTCGCCAAGTCCGTACCCCGGAATTGGATGCCCCGCTTCATCCTGCACTTCCACCCGCACGAACCCCGCGGCGCCGGTGGCAAAGTTGAGCTCCAGTTCCCCGCCCCGAAACACCAGCGGCGGCGTCACCCATTCGCCCCCGGCATACGGCGCGCGCACCGAGACAAATCCGTCCAGTCGCAACGCGAGGCGCTCGACGTGAATCGACGGCTGTCCGTAGTGCCGCACCACGTACACCGATAACTCCTCCGGCCCCGTTTGCAGCATGCCCAGGGCCGCGTAGTTCGCCCGCGCCACCCAGTTCCGCGGGTCCGGCCCGGGTCGGATGAAGCTTTCGAGGAAGGTCCGCTCGTACCGCCTCCCACCCCGACTGCTCAACAGAACCACGTCCGAATCGTCCTCCTTGAGCTCCGCGTAGTTCCGCGGATGGTCCAGCTCCAGCTCCCGCACCTGCTCATCCGTAAGCGCCCGCCGCCCAGGATTGAACCGCGCCGCCAACCCCAGATAGATGTGGGGCGCCCGGAAGTACGGCTGCGTCTGGCTCACGTAGATGTGCTCCGGCGGCGCGTCCCCGAACTCCATCTCCTCCGGCTCGCTCCAATTCCGGAAATCGTCCGACGTCGACCGCGCCACCCACCGCACCCCGTTCCGTGCCGTCCGGAAATAGCACAGGTACCGCCCCTCGTGCTCGGACCAAAACACGATGTTCTGCGAGTCGAAATGCCCCTTCGTGACCAGCGGACGATCCGCCACCGGTCGCCATCGCAACCCGTCCGCCGACAGGTACCCGAACAGCCCGCCCCCACCCGTCCCCCCGACCGCCTTGTACCGCTCGTTCGCCGGCACGCCGGGACGAGCATCGAGGAACGGGCAGAAATTGTGCGTGACGGTCCGCGGTTCGACGAGGAACACGTTGTTGTCGCGTGTACCGGATACCTCGTGGAAACCCAGGTCCGGGCGCGTCCACCGCACCCCGTCGTGGCTCTCCGCGACGCAGGAAACCTCGCGCGCCTCCTCCGTGCCGTCGCCGCGCGACGTCGATGGGCGCCCCCGGTAGTACATGCGGTACCGATCCGCGTCCTTCAGCACCGTCACGTAGGTGCTCACCACCCCTTCCCACGGGCGATCCAGGCGCAGCGCCACGCCGGCCGGACGCGGTTCGTGCAGGCGCAGTTCGACCCCGCGCATCGACTCGATCAAGGCCCGGTCCACGAACAACTCCCGTCGGCCACCGATTTCGATCGGCGCCGCGGGGGCGCAGCCGATCCAGCCGCAGCCGCAGAACCAGACCACCACCCACGAGGCGCGCAGGGTCATCATGACCCCACCCTGCCGAGGTGACGCCGCCGGGTCACGCCCGGCCTCAACCTCAACCTCAACCTCAACCAAGGACTTCGAGGTCGGGTCCGGCTTCGGTTTCTTGTGCCGCATTAATCCTCGGACACCGGAAGATCCCTGCCGAACAAGATAACTTCCGGGATTTTTAGTGAAAGACGGCGCAGGTTTTGGCAGGGTGCGCGGCATGCCGACCGGTCGTCTGCTCGCGCCACCCGATCATCCCGCCGCCGTCTATCACTGCGTCTCCAGGGTCGTGGATCGCCGCTTTATCTTCGGTGCCGCCGAAAAGGAGCACTTCGTCCAACTCCTGCGCGAGGCCGAGGAGTTCTGCGAGGTGCGCATCCTCACCTACTGCCTCATGTCCAATCACTTTCACGTCCTCGTGGAGGTGCCCAAGCCACCCGGACCGCACCTGCGTCCTTCGCCGGAACGGGTGCTGGCCAAACTGGCGCAGCTCTCCGGTCATCAAAACGTCGGGCTCGTCCGCCAGCGCTTCGAGATGTATCGCGAGGCGAAGGATGAGAAGGGATTGGCGGAGTATCTGGCCACGTTCCACGCCCGGATGTGGGACTTGAGCCAGTTCGTGAAGCTGGTGAAGCAGCGGTTCACGCTCTGGTACAACCTCCGCGTCGGTCGGGCGGGGACGCTATGGGAGGACCGGTTCAAGAGCGTGCTGGTGGAGGGTCAGGGGCAGGCCCTGGCGACCATGGCGGCATATATCGATCTGAACCCCGTGCGTGCGGGATTGGTAAATGACCCAAAGGACTACCACTGGAGCGGATACGGCGAGGCGGTGGCGGGGAAGCGGCGGGCGAAGGATGGGATTTGCCGCCTCGTGACGGCGCTGCAGCGGGGGCGGGAAGAGTCGCCGGGCAAGTCATTGGAGGTGTACCGGATGTGGATCTTCCGGGAAGGGGATGAGCGGCGCGCAGGGGTGGGCGAGGATGGGCGGGCGTCGCGAGGTTCCCTGTCGCGGGAGGCGGTGGTCAAAGTTCTGGAGGGGAACGGGCGGTTGCCGTTGGGGGAGTACCTGCGGTGCCGGGTGCGGTATTTCACGGCGGGGGCGGCGTTCGGGAGTCGGGAGTACGTCGAGCGAATCCTCGGGGCGTACCGTGAGCGGTTCGGGAAGAGGCGGCGAAGCGGTGCACGCCGGGTGCGGGGCCTGGAGGACACGGAGGCATACGTGCTGCGGGACTGGAGGAAGTCGGTGTTCGGGTAGAGGGTAGGGTTTTCGAAGCGAGACCAGGGCCGCCAACCATGAGCCTCCCTGACACCCAACGCCGCGGTCCGACGAGCGCGCCGGTCGCCGGAATCGGTCCCCAAATCCCCGCAGAAGGAACCGCGAAATAAAGGAAGCACACGAGAACAACGGGGGAGCCGTGGCGGACACGGCTGACACGAACTGGTCTTCGTTACGAATGCCGGATCGCAGCGGATCGGGCCCCTTCGCGTTTTCTGGGTGTTTCGTGGGCCGATGGTCCTTGGTGGTTCTCGTACGCGGTGATCCTGACCGTCCCCGGAACCTTGCAGGCCGTGATCGCGCCCGGCAGCATCCCCGCGACTTAAAGGAGATGGAGATAGAGATAGGAGATGAGATGGCCCGGCCAATCGGGTCTCCGCCAACCGAACCGCCATCGCCATGAACACGAACCGCCGTTCGTTCCTTCGAACCACCGCCCTGGCGTCCGCCACCGCCCCCGCCCTCCGCCTCGTCGGAGCCGACTCGCCCACCCGCACCTACCGCACCGCGTTGATCGGCTGCGGGTGGTGGGGCAACAACATCCTCGGCGAAGCCATGGCTTCCGGTGCCTGCCGCATCGTCGGCCTGTGCGATGTCGACGACCGCCTGCTGCGCCCCACCGCCGAGCGGGTGCGCAAGGAACGCGGGGATGTTCCCAAGGCGTACCGCGATTTCCGCGAGTTGCTCGCCCGCGAGAAGCCCGAGGTTGTCATCGTCGCCACCCCGGATCACTGGCATCCGCTCCAGACCATCGCCGCCATCCAGGCGGGCGCCCACGTCTACGTCGAAAAGCCCATCGGCCACACCATCGGGGAAGGCCGCGCCATGGTCGCCGCCGCGAGAAGGCACGATCGGGTCGTCCAGGTCGGCACACACCGCCGCGTCTCGCCCCACAACGTGTCCGGGCGCGAGTTCCTCCGCTCGGGCAAGGCCGGACGCATCGCCATGGTCCGCGCCTTCGTGCACTACGGAGGCGGCGGCCCCGAGAAGCCGCTGCCCAATTCCGAGCCGCCGCCCGAGCTCGATTGGAACCTGTGGTGCGGACCGGGCCCGCTGCGGCGCTACAACGGACCTGCCGACTTCTCGAATCCCTGGCGCGGTGGGCTGCATCCACGGGGTTTCCGGCAATACCTCGACTTCGCCAACGGAACGCTGGGCGACTGGGGCGTTCATTGGATGGACCAGGCACTCTGGATTCTGGAGGAACCCTGGCCGCGCCGCATCGCGTCCGTGGGTGGACGCCCGATCAAGGGAGTTCCGGTGAACAATGACCGGGAACAGACCACCGATGCCCCGGACCATCAGGTCGCGGTCTTCGAGTTCGAGAGTTTCACGCTCACCTGGGAGCACCGGCAGTTCGGTGCCAACCATGCCGAGAAGGGCGAGAACGTCGGCTGTTACTTCTACGGCACGGAAGGCACCTTCCACATGGGCTGGAAGGACGGTTGGAAGTTCTATCCGTCCGACGAGAAGAAGCCGGTCCTCGAGCACAAGGCCCGGCTCCACGAACCCGACCAGCAGAACATCCAGGAGCTCTGGGCCGATTTCCTCGACGCGGTTCGCGGGAACCGCCGCCCCGTCAGCGACATCGAGTCCGTCCACCGCTCCACCAACCTGAGCCTCCTCGGCATGCTCGCGCTCAAACTGGGACGCACCGTTCAATGGGATGGACGCCAGGAGATCGTGGTTGGCGATCCCGAGGCCAACCGGCTCCTGCGTCGGGAGTACCGGGCCCCGTGGGCCTATCCCGTTGCGTAGCCCGCGATCTCGCCGCACTCGACCGCACCTCGGACGGCATCGCCGAGAGCGACAGCCTTGTCGTCGCCAACGTGGACGAACTCTCCGGCCCCGCGGGAAGTCTGCGCGAGGCCATCGGGCGGTTTCGACTGGGCGACGAGGCTCCCCATCCACGGAGCCAGCCCGCCCGAAAAGCAGCCCCGGCCTCCCTCCCCTCCCGCCTGTTGCCGGTCTGAGATTCCCGGGTCACTTCACCGTCGCCACCCCGCGCGCCGCCCCGTCAAGGACCAGTTCCTGACGACTCGCCCCCACGCTTCGACGCCACGACGGAATCTCCTTGGTCACGGCGTTTTCCAGTCGCCGAATGGCCGCCTTCATCCCAAGGGCGAACGCGAAGCGTCTCGGCCCCAGCAGCCTTACCGCACGAGCCGTCCGTTCCCGGACTTCCAGCCAGAGGGCGCGCATGTCGGCCCGATCCTGGATCGTCAACTCCTCCTCGCAGGCCGACCCGAAAGCCTCATCCAACCCGGCCGTCGTTCCGCTCCGCCGGGCAAATCGACGCGCCTGCCATTCCCCGAGCCAGGCCACCGCGCCGACCGCCACTAGGCCGGCAGCCCCGACCGCCACCTGTTTCCCCAGCGAAACCCGCGCGGCTCCCCAAGCCAGCCATCCCGCCACCCCGGCCAGTCCCACCGTCACCACCAGCGCCCCGATCCACTGCAGCCGCATCCTCAGATAGTCCCGTCCAATCTCCCGGCAGACCCGCGCGTGCAACAAAAGCTCCCGCCCCCGCCGCAGTAGTTCCGAGACCAAATTGTCGGTCCGGCGCCCCGGGGTCCTGCGTATCTCGTCCAGAATCTGCCCCCGCGAGGCATCGAAATCCTCGAGGGGAATCGCCCCCGCCCGCCGCACGCCATCCCGGCTTCCCGTCGGCAGATAACACGTGGCGATGTGTGGAATGTCCTTCGTGGGAATCGCCTTGGCCAGGTTCCAGCACAGGGTGCCATAGGTTCGCGCCAGGTCGCGAAAACTGTCGAACTGATCCACCTTGTTCAAAACCAGCATGAGCTTGTGGTCCAGCCCCGCCAGCGTCTGCGTCAGAATCGAGACCGCCTCCGCCGTGGTCCCCGGCTTGTCCGGATCGAAGAAGAACAGGACCAGGTCCGACCGTTCCGCGAATGCCCGAACCGCCGCCGGGAAATCGTAACCGCGCGTGTTTACCGCTCCGACCGCGTCGATCATTCCCGGGCTGTCCACGAAGGTCACGTCCCGCAGCAATTCCTGCGGCAACGTCTTCAACGCCAGCTTCGAGGTGAACGCCGGCCCCAAAGCGCCCAGATCCTGCAATTCCAACTGCGGGTGCGTGGTTACCGTCGGCCCATCCACCGAGGCCCGCTGCTCCCCCCAGGTCAGAATCGTGAACCCGTCGTCCGTCGGCGCCAGACCCGTCGCCTGCACGGGCTGCCCGACGAGATAGTTGATGAAGGTCGACTTTCCCGACGAATGGTTCCCAAGAAACAATACCATCGGCGTTGCCGCAGTGCGCACGGACCATGACGGAAGATCGAATGCCAATCTCTCCGCCAATGGCCGCAGGATTCGACCATGCAACTCGGATGCGCTTTGCTCGATGCTCATTTCGTGCCGCCCCCACGCTAGAGTCCACGACGCCGGCCCGCAACGCTTCGACCCGGCCTTTGACTCCGCCGCCTCCCTCCAAATCCCAAATCCGCCGTTGACAGAAGGCAGGCTCCGGTTGGCTCGACTTCGCCGACCACAACCCCGACAACACCAATACCCTCCTCATCCTCGACGACAAATCCGCCCAACTCGGGCCGTTCGTGAAATCCGCGGCCGCCTACAAATGTCCCGCCGACCGCATCATGGTTAAGAACGGCGGCATCGCGCGCCCCCGCATCCGCTCCGTTTCCATGAGCGGGTGGATGGGCCAGAACGCTCCCCCGTGGAACTCCGGGGTCATCACCTTCGGCAAGACCACCCAGATTACCCGGCCCGCGCAGGCGCTCGTCTTCCTGGACGAACGTTCGGACAGCATCGACGACGGCTACTTCGCCGTGAACATGGACAAAGCCGCGTCCCAACCCGTCAACTACCCGGGCACCTTTCACAACCGCGCCGGCGGGGTGACCTTTGCCGACGGCCACGGCGAGATCCACCGCTGGCTCGACCCACGCACCACGGTCGACTTCCAAAAGGGCAAAAAGCGCGAATTCACCGCGTCGGCCAACAACGTCGACCTCGCCTGGCTTCAGGAACGCGCCACCCAAAAGCTCGAATAGCCTCGTTCGGACGTCGCGCTCCTCAGCCGAACAACCGGGCCCGCAGATCCCGCGCGGTGCTCAGTTCTCCGCCCTTCAGACCGCGCATCAATCTCGCCCCGCTCCGCCGCGCCTTCCCAAACCTTTCCCGGTGCCGCTCGAATATCCCCTCCACGAACTCCTTTCCCCCGAACACCGCCCCGTCGCAGAAATAGCGCACCCGACACCGCACGTACTCCGTCACCGGCAGTTGCCCCTTCGCCTCCAACACCTTCAACACCTCCTCCCGCTTCAACGCACTCCGCACCGGCTTCCGATCCTCCCCCGTCGCCTCCCGTTCCTCGTTCCCCTCCCGGAACACCCATTCCCGG
>CAZSOV010000150.1:13299-18058 GCA_964608505.1 uncultured Verrucomicrobiota bacterium | reverse complement strand
GGACGCTGCGTCGCGACGATGCAATGAATGCCGGCCGCGCGCGCCATCTGGGTGATCCGCGCGATGGCCATCTCGACGTCCGCCGGAGCCACGAGCATCAGGTCGGCCAGCTCGTCGATGATCACCACGATGTAGCTCAGCTTCTCGGGGATGACGATGTCCTCGTCCTGCGCCGTCACCATCTCCTCGTCCAGTTGGACGGCGAACCCCTCCTGGCTGGCCTCGATTTTCTCCTTCGCCGCCGTCAGGGGCAGTTCGGGCTGGTTGGTGCGCGGCGGCGGCGGCGGCGGCAGCTTCGGTCGGTCGTTGAACGACTTGATGTTCCGGACCCCGACCTTGGCGAAGATCTGGTAGCGCTTCTCCATTTCGGTGACGACCCAGCGGAGCGCCAGCACGACCTTTTTCGGGTCCGTCACCACCGGAACCACCAGATGCGGCAGCACGTTGTACTGCTGAAGTTCGACCACCTTCGGGTCGATCATGACGAACCGCAGCTGATCCGGGGAGAAACGGTACAGCAGCGAGGCGATCACGCAGTTGATGCACACCGATTTGCCCGACCCCGTGCTGCCCGCGATCAGGACGTGCGGCATGTCGGCCAGGTCGACGATCATCGGGTGGCCGTAGACATCCTTCCCCAGCGCCAGCGGCACCCGGGCCTTCGTCCGTGTCCACTCCTCGGACTCGAGCAGGTCCCGCATGATGACCTTGGTCTTGATGGAGTTGGGCACCTCGATGCCCACCGAACTCTTGCCCGGCACGGGGGCGAGAATGTGGATGCGTTCCGCCTTCAATGCGGCGGCGATGTTGTTCGTCAGGGCCGAGATCCGTTCCAGCTTCACGCCCGGTGCCGGATGCAGCTCGTAGCGCGTGATGGTCGGCCCCTTGGTGATGTCCCCGAGCGCGACCTCGATGCCGAACTGCGCCAGCGTCACCTGCATGAGGCGGGCGTTCGCGATCAGCTCCTCCTTCGATTCCGTCGGCTGCAACGTCAGATCCGGCGGCTGCAGCACGTTTACCGGAGGCAATTCATAGTTCCCGATGGCGGGCGCCGAGGCCACCGACAGCCGCCGCCTCGGTGCCATCATCCGACCCCGCGCCGGCGCCGGCAGAGGGGCCTCCGGTTCGGCCCCGACTCCCTCCATCCCGGGTTCGCCCTCCGGCGGCTCCGGCTTGGACGGTGGTGGCAGGGTCCCCCCGGCGGGGGCGACCGAAGGCACCCCGGGGGAACCGGGACCCGGTTTGTTTGACGGACCGGGCGTTTCCGTGCCCCCGGTCCCGGTCCCATCGGAGGCGGCAATCTCCACCGCCGTGATCACCTCGCCCTCCAGTCGCGTCGGATCCCCCGGCACGACCGGCCCCGGTGCCGCGAACGGAGAGGCCTTGCGGTCGGGTTTGGCGGCCACGGGGCGAGGCTGTGGCACGCTGAGATCCCGAACCGTCGGCTCGGGGGCGGGAGGGCGGAGGTCGGTCCCCGGGCCCGCAGCCACAGGAATCGTCGACTCCGGCCCGGTCGCCTTGGCGGCCTCGACCGCCTTCGCCGGGGGCGACGAGCCCGGGGGCGCCGCGAACGGGGAGACGGGCCCCGACCGGATTCGTGCCGGGGCTTCCCGTCCGGGCTCCCGCGCCGGTTCCCTCGCGGATTCCTTGGCCGCCGCCGCGCGGTCGCGGTCGAGCATTTCCTGGAGCTTGCGCGCCTCCTTTTCCAACTGGCGGGCCTTCTTCTCGAGTTTCGCCTCCTCGTCCAAGACGGCCTCCGCCTCCGCCTGGCGTCGCTCCCACCACGCCCGGATCCATTCGAACAACTGAAAATCCGTCAGCCCAAGCAGGCTCAGCAGGTACATCAATGCGAACAACGTCATCGACCCCGCGTAGCCGATATAGTGGAACACATGCTTGTTGAGCTGCGACCCGACGAGGCCGCCCGGCACGTCGCCCCCGGCCAAACGGGGAACGAGCCCCGGGTTCCGGTCGAAGAACGCCGCCGAGGTCACCATCAGGACCATGAGCCAGATCCAACGCCGCCGGACGAAGACGAAGGCTTCGGTCAGGCAACCCAGCCCAAGCAGGAACACCACCACCGGCACGAAAAACGCCGCGCCCCCGAACAGGAAGAACGAAATTTCCGCCATCCATGACCCGATGGGCCCGATCCAGTTTTGTTGGGGATTGTTCGGTCGCGATGTGTTCGTTCCCAGATCGAAGCGGTCATAGGTGAACAACGCCAGCAACCACACCACCGACAATCCCAGCAACACCACCCCCGCGGAATCGCGGCGGCCCCGACCCGTCGATGTACTGGACTGCGACGACCTCGCCATGTGGACAGCACCGTAGGCACGGCCGGCACCCCTTCCAAGGGTGAAGTTGAATTCGCCCCCCGTCCATCGGCCCACTTGAGCCGTGCCTTGCGGCGCCTTCTGCCCTAGCCTCCGCTCAATGTTGCAGCGCGTTTTCCAGGAGGTGCGAGCGCTCCTCGTCGACGACGAGCCCTCCGGCAGTTCCCCGTCCCCCCGCTGGCACCGGTTCCTGCGCTTCTGGGTCATGGTCAGCCAGGCCTTCTCCCGCAATCGCTGCCCCGTCCGCGCCACCGCGCTCGCCTATTCCTCCCTGCTTGCCTTCGTCCCGATGCTGGCCGTCGTCGTGGCCATTTCCACCAGCATCCTCAAGAACGATGCGGATCGGATCCAGGAGTTCATCAAGGGCAGCATCTTCCAGATCGCCCCCCAGCTGCAGAACAGCGCCGAGTTCGGCGTCACCGTCGATTCCGTCGTCCGCCAGATCACCGACATGATCGCCAACGTCCAGAGCGGCGCCATCGGCACGACCGGCGTGCTGGCGCTGCTGGTCATGATCCTGTTCATGCTCGCCCGCATCGAGGAAACCATGAACGACATCTGGGGCGCCTCGCGCGGGCGCTCCTGGTTCTCGCGCCTGGTCAATTACTGGGCCGCAATCAGCCTGGGCCCCGTCGTGCTCTTCGCGGCCGTCGGACTGGCCGCCACCGTCAACCTCCCCCGCCTCGAAGTCACCCTCGCCCCGGCCGATCTTCGCGACCTCCCCACCCTCGTTCAGTCCCTGCGATCCCCCACGAACCTCGTTCAGACCCATTTCGCCGAGCGCCTTCCGCAGCCCGCCCGCGCCGCCCTGGCCTCGGTCACGAACGCGAGCCCGTCCCGGATCAACCCGGTGCTGCAGCGCGAACTGCTGGCGGGATTCAACGAGTGGATCAACGGCCCGCTCCTCCACGCCCCGGCCGCGTTCGCCGACATCCGACTCCGCGACGAGACCCGCCGCCTGCTCGACGCCCGGCCCGCCGAGGGATCCGAGCTCAAGCGCCTCAACCGCCTCCTCCTCGAGGACGCGTTTCCCAAGATCCTCGCCCGCCGCCACGCCTGGCTCACGCGGTACCTCGGCGGCAGCATCGGCTCGGTCCTCGTCGGACTCCTTCAGATCCCCGTCCTCACCCTCGCCTGTGCCGCCTTCTACGCCTTCATGCCGAACACCAAGGTGCAATGGCGTGCCGCGCTCGTCGGCGGCCTGGTCGCCGCCCTGCTGTGGTACCTCAACAACACCGTCAGCACCCGTTTCGTCTCCCGCCTCACCCGCGACGGCGCCATCTACGGCACCCTCGCCGCCGTCCCCGTCCTCATGGTGGGCCTCTACTTCTTTTGGATGCTCCTCCTGTTCGGTGCCCAGGTCGCCTACAACTTCCAGAATCGTCGCAGCTTCCTCGCCGCCCGCGAAAGCGATCGCGTCAACCAGGAGGGCCGCGAGTTCGTCGCCCTCCGCGTGATGATCGAAAGCGCCCGCGATTTCTCCCGCGGAGTGCCCCCGCCGTCGGTCGGCACGCTCGCCGAACGGCTCGAGGTGCCTTCCCACCTCGTCAGCCAGATCGTGCGCGTCCTCCTGCGCACCGGTCTGCTCGTCGAAACCAATCACGCCGATCCCGCCTACCTCCCCGGGCGTCCCCTCGAAACCATCCACGTGGGGGACGTCCTCGCCGCCCTGCGCCGCGGCGTCGGCGCCAAGCCCCCCACCCGCGCCGACCCCGCCCGCGCCATCGCCGAACGCGAACTCCAGCGCGTGCTCGGCGCCGAAAGCAGTGCCGGCGCCGAAACCCTGGCGCGGCTGGTCTCCTGACCCGGCAGGCGTCGGGGCGGCGCGTGTTCCTCACGCCAACAGCGTGGGCTCCGCGCAGGAATCTACCCAAGCCGGGCCATTCGCGGCCCTTTGGGGCCTGGCACGTGACCTGCCTTGCCGGTGGCACGGGAAATCCGTTGACACCTTCGGAGGTGTCTCCTACAAACCCCGGCACCGCTAACCCACAACAGACATGAAATCATTCCGTCAGCGCGCGATGCGCGCTTTCACGCTGATCGAACTCCTCGTCGTCATCGCCATTATCGCGATTCTGGCCAGCATGCTGCTGCCCGCGCTCGCGAAGGCGAAAGCCAAAGCCGTCCGCATCAAATGCGTCAACGGCCTCAAGCAAATCGGCGTTGCCTTCCGCGTCTTCGCGACCGACAACGGCGACCGTTACCCCATGCAGGTCGCCACCAACGAAGGCGGCTCCGCGGATTTCATTCCCACGGCCGCGACCGCCAACGATCCCAACACCTGGCGTCACTTCTGGGTGATGTCGAACGAGCTCACCACGCCCCGGATTGTCGTGTGCGCTTCGGATAGCGGACGCTACGAGGCGACCAACTGGGTCGACTTCGGCGGCGGTCCTGCCCAGACCGGCACCAAGCAGCGC